>JAWKQB010000001.1:1200000-1500000 GCA_041390365.1 Syntrophotaleaceae bacterium
CCCTCCTTTTCATGGCGTGACCCGCTTTCAACCCAGAAGCCGACGGCTGCCGAATGGGCGGCCGGCAGCTTCTGGGTAAGAATACGGATGCCGTTATCGAGAACGGTTTTCTGAAACATTCAGACCGTTTCTACTCGTCTTCCGAAAGGGTCTGCCCCAGGGCTTCCTTGCGGGACAGCTTGATTTTACCCTGACGATCGATATCCAGGCACTTGACCAGGACCTGGTCCCCTTCCTGAAGTACGTCCGTGACGTTACGCACCCGCTCTTTGGCCAGTTCGGAAATATGAACCAGACCGTCGGTGCCGGGGAAGATCTCGACAAAGGCGCCGAATTCCATGATCTTCTTGACGGTGCCCATATACAGCTTCCCGATTTCGGCCTCCTGTGTCAGATCGCGAATCATCCGGATCGCCTTCTTGCAGGCTTCGCTGTCGTTGGAAGCGATGTTGATCTTGCCGTCATCTTCAATGTCGATGGCGCAACCGGTGGCTTCCACGATCCCCCGGATGTTCTTGCCGCCGGAACCGATGACGGTCCGGACCTGATCCGGCTTGACGTGAATAGTGGTGATCCTGGGGGCATAGGGGGACAATTCGGCTCGGGGAGCACTGAGGGCTTCGGCCATTTTCCCCAGAATATGAATGCGCCCTTCACGGGCCTGCTCTAGGGCCTGTTTCATGATGGCCTGGTCGACGCCGCCGATCTTGATGTCCATCTGCAGGGCGGTTATTCCATCGGCCGTACCTGTCACCTTGAAATCCATATCGCCGAGATGGTCCTCGTCGCCGAGAATGTCGCTGAGCACGGCGACGTCATCCCCTTCCTTGATCAGGCCCATGGCGATGCCCGCCACCGGCTGGCGGATGGGAACGCCGGCATCCATCAGGGCAAGGGAGGAACCGCAGACACTGGCCATGGACGAGGAGCCGTTCGATTCGAGGATGTCGGAAACCACCCGGATGGTATAGGGGAAGCCTTCATGATCGGGCAGAACCTTGGCAATGGAACGCTCGGCCAGGTAGCCGTGACCGATTTCCCGTCTCCCGGGGAAAAGCCGCATGCTGGTTTCGCCTACGCAGAAGGGTGGAAAGTTGTAGTGCAGCATGAACTTTTTGAATTCAAGGGACTGCACGTTGTCCATCCGCTGCTCATCCTTCGAGGTGCCGAGAGCGGTGGCCACCAGGGCCTGGGTTTCTCCGCGGGTAAACAGGGCACTGCCGTGAGCCCGGGGAAGCACCCCCACCTCGCTTGTGATGGGACGGATGGTTTGCATGTCCCGTCCGTCGATGCGCACCTTTTCCTTGATGATCATCTGCCGCACGACCTTCTTCTGCACGGAGGACAGAACATCGCTGATCTCGTCCTCGGCGCCGGGGAATTCTTCCGTCAGCGACTGACCGACATCCTGCTTGACAGCGGCAATGGCTGCGTAGCGGTCCTGTTTCACGCGAATACGTTGCGCTTCCAGAAGTCTGGCTTCGGAAAGTTCGGTGACCCGGGCGACGAGGGCGGGATCGATCTCGGGCATTTCGAATTCGCGTTTGGCTTTCCCGACAAGCCGGACAAGCTCCTCCTGCAGGTCGATCAGGGGCTGCATGGCTCGATGCCCGAAGAAGATGGCATCGAGCATCTCGTCTTCGCCGAGGAAATCGGCTTCCCCTTCGACCATGATGATGGCGTCGCGGGAGCCGGCCACGATAATGTCGGCGTCGCTCTTTTCACGCTGTTCGTGGGTCGGGTTGGCGACCCACTGGCCGTCGACGCGACCGACCCTGACACCGGCGACCGGACCGTTGAAGGGGATGTCGGAGATGGCCACGGCAGCCGAACAGCCGATCAGGGCCAGGGTGTCGGGATCATTTTCCATGTCGACGGAGATGACCGTCGGCATGATCTGGGTGTCGAACAGATACCCCTTGGGGAAAAGCGGCCTGAGAGGCCGGTCGATCAAGCGGCTGATCAGGGTCTCCCGCTCGGAAGCGCCCCGCTCCCGACGGAAAAAGGACCCGGGGATCTTGCCCCCGGCATAGAATTTTTCCTGGTAGTTGACGACCAGAGGGAAGAAATCCTGACCTTCCTTTTTCTGCTTGGCGGAAACGGCGGTGCAGAGAATCTTCGTGCCGCCGTAGGTAATGACGGTCGCGCCATCGGCCTGGCGAGCCATTTTGCCAGTTTCTATGGTCAGGGTCTGATTGTTGAATTGAATGTCCACGGTGATGGGATTCGGTTGATTGGCCAAAACGATCTCCTTTAGAGGCCTGACGCCTGCTCGTAAAGCAGACGCCGGGGATGAGGGTAAGGCGGGGATAAATAGCTAAAGGAGGATGGCCTGAGACAGGGTCCGGACCCGTCCTGCTGGACGGATCGGCTCCTCTCTCCGGACAACCTCCCGAGCTGACAAAACTCAGGCAGCAGGCTCCCCATGCGAAGAGCGTGCTGCCTGTTATTACCTGCGAATCCCCAGAGTTGAGATAATTGAGCGGTAGCGCTCGACGTCTTTTCTTTTCAGGTAATCCAGAAGCCGACGTCTTTGACCGACGATTTTCAGCAGACCCCTGCGGGAATGATGATCTTTCTGATGGGTCCGGAAATGTTCGGTCAGGTACCCGATGCGCTCGGACAGAAGAGCGATCTGTACCTCGGGGGAACCGGTATCTCCTTCATGACGTTTGAACTGTTCGATAATTTCCTGTTTACGTTCCGTGGCCAGCACTGTGCCACCTCCTTTCACACTTAATTGTTCGAAATACAAGCGTATTTACGCTTTTGAAAGCTGTCATCTTGTATCATAGATACCTGCCGGTGTAAAGCTCAAATACCTTATTGTGCAGCAGTATTGAATACTTTGAAAAGTTCGATGTCGCCGCGCTGTTCCCGCTGTCGTCCCGGAGCGTAACATCCGATCGCCAAGGCCCGATCCTGTTCTTTTAATACCACAATTTCCCCTTCCCTGAGTGGGGTGGGGGAGAAAATTTCGCTGATTTGAGGAGGAATGCCGTGACGGAGTTTTCTGACCGCGTCGGCGCTCAGCCGGCAGGCGGAGTAGTCCCTCAACCCCTCTGCCAGCGGCAGAAGGTAAGGCTCTATCGATTCCGGCGCGGCCTGCGCGATCAGCTCCAGCGACACCGCGTCCTTTACATGAAAGGAACCGCTGCGGATACGCCTCAGACTCGTCATATGGGCAAAAGTGCCAAGCTTGTGTCCCAGGTCGTGACAAAGAGTCCTTACATAGGTGCCTTTTGAGCAATCAACTTCGAAGCTGATCCGGGGCGGAGCGATCTCGATCGGCTCCATCCGCCCGATTTTGATGGTTCGCGCTTCCCGTTCCACCACCAGCCCTTGCCGAGCCAGGCGATGCAGGGCGACTCCATTTTTTTTCAAGGCCGAATACATCGGGGGAATCTGCTGCTGTTCGCCAATAAACGAATCCATAACCCGACGAATGGTGGTCTCGTCACATTCCACCCGATCCTGCCGAGCCGTTACCTGGCCGGATGAATCCTGAGTATCTGTTTCCACCCCAAGCAGCAGAGAAGCGCGGTAGGTTTTCTCACCCTCCATCAAAAATTCGACGATTCGAGTCGCTTCGCCGACCGCGACGGTCAGAAGTCCCGTCGCCATGGGATCGAGGGTCCCGGCATGTCCCACCCGCCGGGTACGGCAGGCGCGCCGAACCGTGCGCACCACGTCGTGGGAGGTCAGACCCTCCGGTTTGTCTATTAAGAGCAGGCCGTTCATCAGTCAGAAGGTCAGACTGTCAAGGCGGGAAAAAACGGTTTCCTGAACCTCTTTGAGAGAGCCGGGCAGTGTAGCCCCGGACGCGTTGTGATGCCCTCCCCCGCCAAATTCGCGGGCGATGGAGCCGACGTCGACCCGCCCCTTGGAGCGGAAACCTATTTTGAATGACTGGGATCCGACCTGCCGGAAAAAGATGGCGACTTCCACGTCACGGATCGATCTCGGGTAATTGATGAAACCGTCCGTATGCTCGGAATCAGCCCCTGTCGCATCAAACATTTCGCTGGTAACGCTGATCGAGCCGTAGCGGCCGCAGGGAGAGACGGTGAGAGTTTGCAGGGCTTTGGCCAACAAACGCATCCGCTTTTCGGGACGGTTTTCATAGAGGTTGGAAGCCACATCCCAGGGGGAGACCCCTTTCCCGACCATTTCGGCGGCGATCTGAAAAGCTTCCGGATTCGCATTGGAATAGCGGAAGGAGCCGGTGTCGGCCAGGATCGCGGCGTAGATGCAGACGGCGACCTGGGAGGAAATCGGATGTCCGGCTTCGGTCAGGATGCGATAGACAAGGGCCCCTGTGGCACAGGCCGACTCGTCGACATAATAGATGGTGCCGAAATCTTCTGAATAGGGATGATGATCGACATTCACCAGCTGATCGCAGCACTCCCGCAGATGGCTGCCTGCCCTGGCCAGCTCCCCGCTGTCGAGAATGAAACCGGCATCGAACTGGTCCCCGTCCTCCAACCGTTTTACCATGCTGTCGGCCCCGGGCAGAAAAGCCATTTCTTCACTGATGCCGTCCTGATTGTAGGCGACGGCTTCCTTGCCCATTTCCCGCAAAGCCAGGGTCAGGGCAATGGTCGAGCCGAGGGCATCCCCATCGGGGTTGCCGTGAGAGGCTACCAGGAACCGTTTCCCCTGCTCAATGGTTCTCAGTATCGCCTGGATCACGATTGTCCTCCTGGTGAATTTCCCGCAACAACGATTCGATTCGATTGCCGTATTCCAATGAAGAATCGAAATGAAAAACGAGGTCGGGCACATATCGCATGCGCAGCCTTTTTCCCAGTTCCCTGCGCAGATAGGGTACGGCACTCTGCAGCCCCTTCTCCGTATTGGTCCGTTCCTTCTCGTCGCCCATGGCGGTGAAATAAACGCGGGCCAGATGAAGGTCGGGGGTGACTGTCACATTGGTGATAGTGACGAAACCGATGCGGGGATCCTTCAAACCTTTGAGCAGCAGGGATGATATTTCCTGATGGATCAGTTCTCCGACCCGGTGAGCTCTTTGATGTTCCAATCGTTCCTCATGGATAGTGATGGTGTTGCAGAAACTCACCATCTCAATAATGCAGATATTCGGTAAATGTATCTCTCGTCTCGGTAAGGCCGATACGGTCAAGTTCTTCCTGAATCCGGGTGAAGACGGTGTGGATTCTCGCTTCGCTCCGCTCGACCAGGGAGAAGCCCAGTTCGGCGCTTTGCCAGAGGTCGTGCAGATCGGTTTCGGCACAGGATACCGGAAACCGGACCCTGCACCTCCCCAGGATTTTTTTGACCACGCTGCGCTTTTCCTTGAGGCTTTGAACCTCGTAGAGGTAAAGTTCCAGCCTCATGATGCCCACGACCATACCCGGCCAATCCTACAGGGTGGATTTCACCGCTTCCATCTCAAACGCCTCGATTATATCGCCGATCTTGATGTCGTTGAAATTTTCCAGGCTGATACCGCATTCATAGCCGCTCGCGACTTCGCGGACATCGTCCTTGAAGCGTTTGAGCGAACTCATTTTTCCTTCCCAGACCACGATATTGTCCCTCACCAGGCGGACCTGGGAGCCGCGTATAACCTTTCCTTCGGTGACATAGCACCCGGCAATGGTTCCGACCCTGGATACATGGAAGGTTTCCCGAACCTCAACCCTGCCGAGATGCTTCTCCCTGTAGGTGGGGGCAAGCAGGCCTTCCATGGCGTTGCGCACATCAGCCACGGCATCATAGATGATATTGTAGAGCCGAATGTCGACCCCTTCCGCTTCCGCCTGGGCACTGGCCTTGGACTCGGGTCGGACGTTGAAGCCCAGAATGATGGCATCGGAAGCTGAAGCCAGGGAAACATCGCTTTCAGTGATTCCGCCAACGGCGCCGTGGATGACCACCAGCCGGCAGGCCTCGGTGGAAAGCTTGCCGAGGGAATCCTTGACGGCTTCGACCGATCCCTGAACGTCCGCCTTGAGAATGACCTTGAGTTCCTTGACTTCCCCTTCCTGCAACCGGGCATAGAGCTGTTCGAGTGAAATCTTGCTGGACGAGGCGAGTTCGGCCTCCCGCAGTTTCCTCTGACGGTGGGAAGCGACGTCCTTGGCGGCCTTCTCCGATTCGACGGCATGGAAGGTGTCCCCGGCCTCGGGCGTGCCCGAAAGCCCTGTCACTTCCACCGGACTGGATGGCCCGGCTTCTTCCACCAGAATCCCCCGGTCGTTGGTCATCGTTCTGACCCTGCCGTGATAGATGCCGGTGACGACGGGATCTCCGGTCCGGAGCGTCCCTTCCTGTACCAGAACTGTTGCGACCGGGCCCCGACCCTTGTCGAGACGGGCTTCGACGATGACCCCTTTGGCTCTTTTGGCAGGGTTTGACTTGAGTTCAAGAACCTCAGCCTGCAGCAGAATCATCTCCAGCAATTCGTCGAGGTTGGTTTGCTGTTTGGCGGAAACTTCGACGAAAATCGTTTCCCCGCCCCAATCCTCCGGCACGAGCTGGAACTCGGTCAGCTCCTGCTTGACCCGATCCGGATTTGCATCCGGCTTGTCAATCTTGTTGATGGCAACGATGATCGGCACTCCCGCTGCTTTGGAGTGGTTGATGGCCTCCCTGGTCTGGGGCATGACGCCGTCATCGGCCGCTACCACAAGCACGACGATGTCGGTCACCTGAGCTCCGCGGGCACGCATGGCCGTGAAAGCCTCGTGACCGGGGGTGTCCAGGAAGGTGATTTTCCGGCCATCCATCTCTACATCATAGGCACCGATATGCTGGGTTATGCCCCCGGCTTCTCCGGCCGTGACGTTGGTGGTGCGAATGGCATCGAGCAAACTGGTTTTGCCGTGGTCGACATGGCCCATGATGGTAACGACGGGAGGACGTATCTGAAGTTCTCCAACAACCTCCGGTTCCCCGGCCTTCAGCCCACCGGTATCCTCCAGAATCACCTCTTCGTCAAAGGCGACGTTTTCGACTTCATAATGGAATTCCGACGCCAGCAGCGCTGCGGTTTCGAAGTCGAGAGGGTGGTTTATGGTCACCATAGTCCCCTGGCGCATCAATTCCTTGATGAGGTCCTTGCCTTTGACGCCCATCCTCTTGGCAAGTTCGCCAACGGTAATGACATCGCTGATGCGGATGATCCGTTTGATCGCCTTGGAAACGGTGACCTCGGTTTTCTGGTTGGGTTTGATTGCCTTGCGGTTCTTGCGCAGCGGCCGCTCCCGATCCGGTTCAAAGATCTCACGGCGGGGACGACGCCCCTTTCCTTCTTCAAGAAGATCTTTGCCCCGATCAAAGGACCCTTTCCCTTTTTTGCCTTTCTTTGCGGCGCGACCCGGTTCCTTGCCAGGAAACAGCTCATCCGGCGGCGCCATGGGAGCTTGCGGAACAGATGGTTTCCGCCTGGGTTCCGGCCGTTCCTGATCAGACGAAGGCGCCGGTTTGGCCTGCCTCGCAGGCTGTGAAGGTGCAGGTTTCGACTGCTGTTTCATATGGGGCAGTTCGACCCTGCCGAGAATTTTGGCCTTGGTCGGGGTGGCTTTGACATCTTTAGGAGGCTGTTTCGCAGGAACGGCTTTTCCAGGCGCCTGCGCTGGTTTCTGTTCCATTTTTTCGGGCGCCTTCGGCCTGGCCTCCTGGCCGGAGGGTTGCGAAGGAGCTGTCACGGTCTCTTCCCGGACAGCGGGTTCGGATTCGGACAACGCAGGTTCCTGCCGGGTCTCCGCCTCCCTGGTCTCGGTTTCCGGAGGCGCCGGAATCGGATGTTCCTCCTTCGTCTTTGCGGTTTCCGTGACCTCCGGTTCCGGGCGATCGGCTTCCTTCGCCGCAGCAACTTCTTCAGCCGCTCCAGCCTCGGTCGATGTCGGCTTTGATGATTCCGCTTCGGTGGTTTTGGTCTCTACAGAAGAAGCAGAAGTCTCGGCGGGCTCCTTTTCCGCGACATGCGCAGGGGCCTTCTCGGGCTCGGCGGCGGGGCTTTCAGGCTTTCCGGCGGGCCCAGGGCTTTCGGAATCAGCCTGGGCAGGGGCCGGTTTGGAAACTTCTTTTCGGCGCCGGCGGATGATTCCGGGAGTAATCCGCTGCTCCTCGATTTTTTCCTCGACGGATTCTTCCGGAGTATCGGAGTCTTTTCCAAAATTCCCCAGATCTGTTTCGTCCAGTATGCTCATATGGCTTTTTGCCTCGATTCCGGCTGCATGCAGTTTATCCAGGAGTGCCTTGTTTTCCAGTCCCATTTTTTGTGCCAATTCATAAACCCTTATTTTCTTACCCATCAGCCTCCCCCGCGATGTGCTTGTATCTGAAGATTTCACTTTTTATTTTATCAGCGAGCGGACCATCAGCGACTGCAACAACGCTCCGTTGGCCTTTGCCAAGCACCTGCCCCAGAATTTCCTTTTCAAAAAAGGTGAAAACGGGAACATTTCGGTTTTTGGCCAGTCCTGACACCTTGTCAGCAATGGTCGGCGACAGGTCCTTTGCCATGAGGACCAGGCCCGGTGCTTTTTGTGCAGTCAGTTCGACAGTCACCGCTCGACTTCCCGAGATCGCCGCCGCTGATTTTCGTGCCATCCCCAGAAGATTCAGCACTCGTTTTTCCAACTGCTCGCCAAGGGACCGCAACAGGGTCTGTACACAAACGCTTGCGTTGCGCCCTCTGAATGCCCGATCGAACTGCTTTCGCTTGACGGCTGCTTCGAGGCATTGCTTGTCCAAACAGGTATAGACACCCCGGCCGGGAAGCTTTCGGTTGTAATCAACGACAATCTGTCCTTGCGGGGAGAGAACATATCGTACCAGCATCCCCTGGTCAAGGACCTTGCGACACCCGATGCATGTCCGCTGCGGCTTGCTGCCCGACACAAATTTCAATCCTGATCCTTTTCTTCCGTCACCGGTTCATTACCAGCGCTTTCCTCCGATTCCACCCCCGAGGTTTCCTCGCCTGCGACGACTTCGGCTACATCCTCGGCAGGAGTCGCAGTCTGTTCTGTTGCAGGAGAGCTTTCCTCAGGGTTTGCTTCGCCGGCATTTTCGGCGGCGGTTTCCTTGGCAGTCTTTTTGCCGGCTTTTTCGCCGGAAAATTCTTCCAGGGCCGCTTCAGCCGCCCGTGTTTCACTCTTGATGTCGATGTTCCAACCGGTCAGCTTTGCAGCCAGTCGAACATTCTGCCCCTTTTTGCCGATGGCCAGGGAAAGCTGATCATCAGGTACGATGACTTCAAGAGACTGGTCCTCGTTGTCGATGTAGATCCGGGTCACCTCGGCAGGGGCCAGAGCGGAGCAGACGAAACGGGCAACGTCCGGCGTCCAGGGGATAATGTCGATTTTTTCGCCCCGGAGTTCGGAAACCACATTCTGCACCCTGGATCCCCGCATACCCACACAGGCACCGACGGGATCGACATCCTGATCGTAGGAGGCGACGGCGATTTTCGTCCGGCTGCCGGCTTCGCGGGCAACAGCCTTGATTTCAACGATACCTTCGGCAATTTCCGGAACTTCGAACTGAAAAAGGGCCGCCACCAGACCCGGATGACTGCGGGACAGAATGATCTGCGGGCCCTTTGTGGACATCTTCACCTCGGAAATGTAGACCCGGGCCCGGTCACCCTGGCGGTAGTTCTCCCGTGGGACCTGCTCCCTGTGGGTAAGGATGCCTTCGGACAGACCGAGATCGATAATCAGATCTCCCCGCTCATAACGGCGCACGATGCCGTTGACCAGCTCTCCGACCCGGTCCTTGTATTCGTTGAAAACCTTCTCCCGTTCAGCTTCCCGGACTTTCTGAATGATGACCTGCTTGGCCGTCTGGGCAGCGATGCGGCTGAAGTTGCCGGCATCCATCTTCATGCCGAGAGAATCACCGATTTCGACGCCGGGATCGATTTCCCGCGCTTCATCGAGATCGATTTCCTTGTAGGAATCGTTGACTTCCTCCACCACGGTGACGAATTCGAACAGTTCCACCTCACCGATCTCGTCATTGTAATGGGCCTCGAGATCGCGCGTGTTGCGATATTTTTTATTGGCAGCTGACAGGACGGCGGATTCAAGGGCTTCAACCAGTACGGCCCGGTCGATCCCTTTATCCTTTACCACCTGGTCAATGATATGGTTAAGATTTCCCAGCATCCAAATCCCCCTCAGTTCCGTTTTTCGGGATACGCCTTTTCAGGCTAGAATTCGAGTTCCAGATGTGCTTTTTCAATATCCTCAAAGGGCAACTTCACAATACCCCCTTTTTTGTCATTCTGTTCCAGCAGAACCGCTTCCCCCTCGAGCCCGAGCAGGGTCCCCACAAAAGTTTTGCGCTGATGGCCCCGCTGATCGGGGTCTATACTGTCCCGCATCTTGATTTTGCCGAGTCTTCCCTTGAACCGCTCGTAATCGGCCGCCTTTTTCAAAGGCCGATCGAGGCCGGGAGAGGAGACCTCAAGGTTGTATGCGCCGGGTATCAGATCTTCCACTTCAAGCAGAACATCGACCTCACGACTGATATCCGCACAATCGTCCAGAGTAACTCCGCCATCCTTGTCGATAAAAAGACGAAGTACGTTTCCCCGCCCTTCCCTTTTGTACTCCAGGTCGACCAGTTCCATCTTTCTGCTTTCGAGAACCGGTGTAATCAACAAGGCCGCCCTTTGCACGATGCTGTCGGTAGCCATGGGTCCAAATTACTCCCGAAAATAAAAAAAGTGAGCAAAGAGCTCACTTTTTAGTGAACGATAATTGTCCTTCCTTCCTAACATACAAAAAAAAGAAATGCAAGGAAAAACATTGCAAAAAATAATCGACCCTTAACAGAAATGACTGCGGTTCGAAATAGTCTTTTCAATCGCCGGGACCCCCAAGAACCAGGGAATCGAATACCCGATCCATTCGACTGGAATCGAGGGGGTCGCGCAGCGGGTCGTTGAAATAGAAATAGAATTTGTGCGTTTCGGTGGCGCCGATGATTCCGATGAATTTTCGAGGTGTTTCATGCAACAGATAATCGATGTCGGTGCGGCAGGCATGCAGACTGCCTGGTACGGGAAAACGCCTGATCCTGCTGGAAACACTGGTGACCCCCGCCTCGCTGCGCAAGGCCAGTTCGGCGCCTTTGGCCGAAGCGGTCAGATCCCTTGAACCCGGCACCTTTTCCCCCGGCCGAAACCGGCGAAAATCGATCATCAGGTATGCCTCGCTTTCCGGGTTGACCAGGAAGCCCTCGTTGACCGCCAGTCGCTGCCGGGCGATTTCGGCAAGTTGAGCGTCGCTTGCACGCCGGCCCGCTGTGGCGAACTCCTCGCGCAGGTGGTCGATCATCTGGCGGACAATCGTCTCAGAAGGCTCCCTGGTAAATATCCATCCCCCGTTCGGCACAACAAAACGGACATCAATCACCCCGTCGACAATTAGCATCCGGGGGGGAGGAACAGTCAGGGTTCGGGATGCGCATCCGGCAAGAAGCAGGCCTGCCAGAACAAGAAACGGAATGCGGTTCCGGGCCATGGGAACTCTCCTGTGGATAGTTTGCCTGGACATCAGCCACCCGACTGGTCCCTGGTGTGGATCAGAAGTCCTGCCTGCTGAGCAGGGTAACGCTTTCCGTGTGGTGCGTCTGCGGAAAAAGGTCGTAAGGACGGCTCCACCCAAGCTGATACCCGCTGTGGAGCAGAGGGACCAGGTCCCGCGCAAGAGTCGGAGGATCACAGGATATATAAAGGATTCTCGCCGGTTTCAGCCGGGCCAGCTCCCTGATTACTTCATAGGCCCCTGAACGGGGCGGGTCGAGCATGACCATGTCGAAACCATTTTCGGGCCAAAGAGCGGTCGCGGCCCCTTCCGCCGGCCTGGCATGAAATTCCACGTTTGTCAGTCCGTTTGCTTCGGCATTCCTCCGGGCCTGGTCGATGGCCGGGGCGAAATTTTCCACCCCGATTACCTTTTCCGCTCTGCGGGCGACAGGAAGTGAAAAGTTGCCCATACCGCAGAACAGGTCGAGAACACGCCAACGGCTTCCGGACGGGAAGAGTGAAGCGACTTCCCGTACCAGGGCCCGATTCTGCTCCAGGTTGACCTGAGCGAAGCCTCCCGCTCCGTACTGTAGCTTCAAGGGCGGATCGTCAACCTCGATGGTCAGATTCTCCCGGCCGAAGAGCTTCGTGAGGGTGTCCTTGCGGCCCGATTGCAGAAACAGGGAAAGATTCGCCACTGCCGACATTGTACCAAAGAACTCTTTAATAGGCTCTGACTGGTTGCCGATATAGTGAAGAACGGCGCGCACCTGCCCGGTGTCATCCGTCTCCAGGTCCAGTTGTGGGATCTTTGCGGCGTCCGGGCACTCGATCAGCCTTTGTCGGAACAGGGACCAGGTCCGGTTGAGCAGAGGGTGCAGGATGGGACAGCTTTCGGTATTTGCCACATAGTGGCTGCCCGGCCGATAGAAGCCCATCACCAGACGATTCTGAGCCTGGCGGATCTTCACCTGGGCACGACTCCGATAGGTCCATTCATCGGGAGCGCATGCCAGGGGTCGCATCACCGCGGGATCTATTCCGGCCTGTTTGTTTAGAAGGGAGCTGAAAATTGTTTCCTTCCAGCTGCCCTGCCCTGAATAGGACAGGTGCTGCCATTGGCACCCGCCGCATTGACCGAACACCGGACAACAGGCCTGGCGACGTTCTGCGGAAGGGACCAGTATTTGTTCAGCCACGCCTTCAGCATAGCGCTTTTTTTCACGGATTATGCGGCAGCGGACACGGTCTCCCGGCGCGGTAAAGGGCACGAACACCACCCTGCCTTCGTGACGCCCGAGTCCGGCTCCGCCATAGGCCAATGATTCGATATGCAGCTCATCAATGATCATTCGGATTCTGCGCGGTCCTTTTCTCCTAATTTCCGGCGTTCATCCTCCAGCCATTCGATTCGGCTCCAGAGACCGCGCAGGACCCGCACATCCCGGTCATTGAGTCCTGAGCGGCCGAAAATCCGGCGAAAGGTCCGGAGGATGTGATCGGGATTCTGGGGATCGAGATATCCGATACGAAACAGGATATCGTGCATATGGCTATACATGTTCTCCAGGGATTTCACTGTCGCCAGACTTTTCCTTCCACTGGGTGCTCTCATCTTCATGGCCGCCGCTTTCCTGGAAACTTCATAGAGACAGACGGTGACCGACTGAGCCAGATTCATGGAAGGCAGAGCGTTCGAGGTGGGGATGGTGAGCAAACGCTGGCACAAATCCAGTTCCGCCGTATGCAGCCCTTTATCTTCCCTGCCGAAAACAAGTGCCACTCTGCCTTTTTTCAGCAGTGGCAGCAACAGCTTTGCGCTTTCGTCCGGATGCAGAAAATCCTCCCGGTACTTGCCGAATCTTCTGGTGGTCCCGAAGGCGAAGTGACAATCTTCCAGGGCTTTTTCCAGTCCCGGATACAAGGTGGCCCTTTCCAGAAGGGGAGTGGCCTTGACTGCCATGCGCCTGGCATCCTCCACCAGGTGATCAACCTGGGGACGGACCAGTCGCAGATCGGAGAAGCCGAAATTCATCATTGCCCGGCAGACGGCGCCGATATTGAGAGGTCCCTGGGGTTCGACGAGAATGACTGTAAGATTTTCAAAATTCATGCTGTTTATCAACTCTTTATTGCAATTACTTGATTGGACGGGTGTCTTATCCCAGATCACCAAGACAGTACTGAAGAATGGCGGTCGCGACGATAGCCGCGGTTTCGGTCCTCAGAATCCTCCGCCCAAGAGACACCGGAACGATCCCGGCCGCCCGGGCCTCCCTGACCTCATCCTCGCTGAAGCCCCCTTCGGGTCCAATCAGGAGAGCTATATTCCCGAGGGCCTCCGCGCCGGCTTCACCAAGGGCAGGAAGATCGCGTCCCTCATAGAGCATCATCCGATGGTCTGACCGGGCAATTTCCTGCAGAACCTGCGTCCAGGCGAGGACAGGGGCCAGCTCAGGAAGCATGTCCCTGCGGCACTGTTTGGCGGCTCGCAGGACAACTTCCGGCCATTTATGCGACTTTTTCTGGCCGGCATCCCTCTGCTGCAAAGTGACCGAGCGCCTCGAAGTAAAGGGAGCAATGCGATCAACCCCAAGTTCGGTGAGTTTTTCCAGAATCAGCTCGAAACGCTCCTTCTGCGGCAGGGCCTGATAAACCGCCAGACGACCGCGAATTCCTGACGTGCGAGGCCACCTTTCGAAAGGCACCACCAGTGCCTCCAGAGACGAAAGGTTGACGATCCTTGCCCTGAAGAGGGTTCCGTCAGGGCCGGTAACGGTTACGATCTCTCCCGGCCGAGCTGACCAGTACGACAAGGCCCTGACCGCTTCGGGCGGCAGGGCCGTTGTTGTTTCGAGCACGGGATCATGGTGCAGCAAAATCCTGCTTCCGAGGCCGCCACTATTTACGCATGGCAACCTCGAACCCGGCTCCGCGGTAGCCTGTGAACCGTTTGCGGGCCGCCTGGGCCAGTTCATCGTCATAGATCTCGGCAAAGTCGATGGCTCTTTCAAAATGGCGGATGAAGTCGATGCTGCACGGTTTTCCCATGACCAGTATCGATGCCCCATTGGGGTTTCTTTCCTGGTTTACGATAATGATGGGTTCGGCAAGGCAATCCACCGCCCCGTTATCATAAATATGGGGAATGAAGGAGCCTTTCCGCCAGGTCCACATGAAGCGATCCAAAGTGACTCCCTGGTTGTCGTCCTGGACGGTAATGACAACCTTTTTCCCTCTCTCGAAAAACTCCTCTGCCAGATCGCAGAGATGTTTGGCCTTTTCAGGTTTGGAAAGCTTGATGAACTCGACTCGGGTCAAGGGGTTCCGCTCCGGCGAACGGCATGCTGGTCAACTTTTTGGGCGAAGGCGGCACCACAGTCCAGTGCCTGCATGTTGGCTGGTATAAATTTCTTGTTCCGCTCGGGAAGGATTCCATCGAGGGCTTCCTTGAGCGTCGCCGGACGGACGATGCCGCTCATTTCCACAAAAGCACCCAGCATGATCATGTTCACCAGGCGGACATCTCCCACATCCATGGCCAGTTTGTTGGCGGGCATGGGCAGGATCTCGAGGTCCTGACGGGAATACCCCCGGTCTTCCATCAGCGAGGTATTGATCAGGACCCGGCCGCCCGGTTTGACGGCCGTGAAATACTTGTCCATGGCCATCTGGTTCAGAAGCAGCGCATTGCCGGGGCAGCCGACCACGGGAGAGCCGATTTCGCCATCGGCAACGATGACCGTGCAGGTTGCCGATCCCCCTCGTTTTTCAGGACCGTACGCGGGGAAGAAGGAAGCGTTTTTACCTTCAAGAATAGCCGCATAGGCCAGCAGGTTGCCGATCAGAAGAATCCCCTGCCCACCGAATCCTGCCATAAAGACATCGTAATTCATTGTTTATCCCATCCGTGATTGTTGCGAATTCAACGGGTCTCGGCCGAAAGATCGGTCAGGTCCCGGAAAACGCCCAGGGGAAATGTTTCCATCATCTCCTTGGCCACCCGCTCGTTTGCATCCAGGGGTGACAGACCCCAGTTGGTCGGACAAGTGGCGAGCACTTCGACGAAAGCGAACCCCCGGTTGGCGACCTGAATCTCGAAAGCTTTGCGGATGGCCTTGCCGGCGCGAACAATATTTTTGTTGGAATCGACAGCAACCCGGGTCGAGAAGGTCGTGCCCCCCAGCATGGCGATCAACTCGGCCATTTTGATCGGATGCCCCTCCGTCCCCGTATCGCGCCCGCGGGGAGAAGTGGTCGTCACCTGGCCGGGCAGGGTCGTGGGAGCCATCTGCCCTCCGGTCATGCCGTAGGTGCTGTTGTTGACGAAGATGACGGTCATGTTCTCACCCCGGTTGGCGGCATGGATGATCTCCCCCGTGCCGATGGCGGCAAGGTCGCCGTCCCCCTGATAGGTGAACACAATGCTGTCGGGATGAGCCCTTTTTACCCCGGTGGCCACGGCAGGTGCCCGGCCGTGGGGAGCCTCGATGACATCGATGTCGAAATATTCGTACAGGAGCACGCTGCACCCGACGGAAGCGATCCCGACAGTGCGATCCTGGAGCTGCAACTGATCGAGGGCCTCGGCAACCAGCCGATGGATGGTGCCGTGCTGGCAGCCGGGACAGAAATGGCTGGACACCTCCTTCAGGGATGCGGGGCGCTGAAATACGGTTTGAACGGTAGTGGGCATGATCAATCCTTGCAGTATCTGCAGATCTGTTCGAAAAGTTCCTCGGGAGTCGGCAGGCTTCCGGTCCCGCCCGGCCGGCCGTAGAAATAAACGTCAGCAGCGCGATCCACGGAAAGCCTGACGTCTTCGACCATCTGGCCGTTGTTCAACTCCACACACAGGACCGGTTTGCCGCCCTCCGTCGCCTGGCGAAACGCCTGTTCGGGAAAGGGAAAGACGGTAATGGGGCGAATCAGGCCGACCTTCAAACCCTTTTCCCGCGCCATGAACACAGCGGTCTTGAGAATCCGGGCGGCACAGCCGAAAGCGGTCACGATCAGATCGGCGTCCTCCAGGCCAGAGCTTTCCACACGCACCTCGTTCTGTTTCAGAAGGTCGTACTTGCCGTGCAGGTGCCAGTTGTGGGCTTCCAGTTCCCCATCCTTGAGGTAAAGGGATTTGATGGTGTTTCCGGTTTTTCGACCCCGTTTCCCCGACGCGGCCCAGGTTTTGGGCGGCAGGTCCGCCGGAGGGCTGTACGGATGGGGAACCAGAGCTTCCTTCATCTGCCCGATCATGGCGTCACCGAGAATCAGGGCCGGCATCCGGTAGCGATCCGCCAGATCAAAGGCCAGCATGGTCAGGTCGTAGAGCTCCTGGACGGATTCGGGGGCCAGAACCACCATGCGGTAGCCGCCGTGACCCGCTCCCTTCACCGCCTGAAAATAGTCGGCCTGGGAAGCATCTATGCCTCCCAGTCCCGGCCCGGAACGGACCATGTTGACGATCACCGCCGGGACCTCGCTGCCGGCGATAAAGGACATCCCCTCGGCCTTCAGGGATATGCCGGGCCCGGAGGATGAGGTCATGACCCTGGCTCCTGATCCGCCGGCTCCCAGCACCATATTGATCGCCGCAACTTCGCTTTCGGCCTGGAGAAACACCCCTCCTACTTTCGGCATTTCCCTGGACATGAACTCCGGGATCTCATTCTGTGGCGTAATGGGGTATCCGAAATAATGGCGGCAGCCGGCCTCTATGGCTCCCATGCAGACCGCTTCGTTCCCCTTGACAAAAAGACGCTGGTTCAAAAGTCCCTCCAAGCACGCACGTTCTTTTCCAATCGATTCCTGCCCGGCTGCGTTTACCTAGTTGCGCTCCGATTTTTCCTTCAGCACGGTGATGGCCACGTCGGGGCACATCCTGGCGCAGGCCGCACAGGAGGTGCATCGAGCCTGTTCCTCATCCTCGATCTGGGCCAAAGGATAACCGTGTTTGTTGTACTTCCTGCCGATCGTAAGCAGCTTGAAAGGGCAGGCCAACACGCACAGTCCGCATCCTTTGCAGAAATCCTCATCGATAATAATTTTTTTCACCTGCGGTTTCCCTTCATTGAAAACTTTTGAGCCCGGGCGAAAGTGCGTGCTACCGGATGCCGTTTCCGATCGGTCACGGCATTGAAAGCCCGCGCTCGTGGCACACTAGCAAATCGTCCGATTTTTCGCAATAGGAAGTCTGACGATAGTCCCTACCAGAAGCTGCCCTCTTCTTCCCTGTAAACCTTGTTTTTAATGATCCGTCAGAAGGGGCAAGAACATCATCAACCTCGACCAGAAAGGAATACAGTCATGAAAAAGATCATCGTCATCGGAACGGTTTTTGGAGCACTCATGCTTTGTACGGCTGCCTTTGCAGCAGGCCCGATCGGAGAGCGGCAGCAAAACCAACAGCACAGAATTCACCAGGGCGTCAGATCCGGACAGATCACCAAACAGGAGTTGAGGCACCTGCGCCATGATCAGAAAGACATCCGCGCTGCAAAACACCATGCCTTTAAGGACGGCTACCTCAGCCCGAGGGAAAAGGCCCGCATCAGCAGAATGCAGAATGAAGCCAGCCACGATATCCGCCGGGCCAAAACCAACGATCGCTACTATTCTCAGCATTATGACAGGAGACATCGGGTGCAGGCCGTGCCCCGGTACGTTCCTGTGCCCTGTCACACTGCAGCTCCCGTCGTCCGGCCCGGAGGTTTCCTTGGAGTTTCCGTCGTTCAGCCAGGGTGGTCCCTGTCTTGGTCTAGCGTTACCCGTTAATTTGCCTGCTGAACCAAAATATTTCCAAATCAGACCTTTTTTCAGGAACGCCATGCCCCTTTCGGGTGTGGCGTTCCTTTTTTGACAAAAGCCTTCCGGCCTGCCTTATAAAAAACTATTTGCTGTATAATTTAGACGTTTCCAACAATTTTGAGCGGACAGGGAGGAAAGGTTATGAGCAACCATCGGGGAACCATCGCCATCTTGACCGGAGGGGGAGACGTACCCGGACTGAACCCTGCGATTCGCGCGGTCACCTTTCGCGCCTTGAGGGAAGGTTTCAGGGTCATCGGAATCCGCCGGGGGTGGGCCG
Source organism: Syntrophotaleaceae bacterium (assembly GCA_041390365.1). Taxonomy (NCBI): domain Bacteria; kingdom Pseudomonadati; phylum Thermodesulfobacteriota; class Desulfuromonadia; order Desulfuromonadales; family Syntrophotaleaceae; species Syntrophotaleaceae bacterium. The sequence continues at coordinate 1,218,597 of JAWKQB010000001.1, forward strand.
GCCTGGTGGAAATGATTCCCGAACAGGGTGCGGACAACGGTCCATACTACAAACTGCTGACCGAGGATATCGTCAACCGGGCCGGGCGCACGGGAGGAACCTTCATCCACACCTCGAGGACCCGACCGAGCCATCTGCCCGACACTGCCCTCCCCTATCATCTGCGCGACCGCTATCGTGACAAGGTGAATGATCTGACTCCCGAGATATTGAAAAACCTCGAATACCTTGGCGTCGATTATCTGATCCCCATCGGCGGCGACGACACCCTGAGTTACGCCCAGAGGCTGCATCAGGAGGGGGTGAAAATCGTTGCGATTCCCAAGACCATGGACAACGATGTGCCGGGAACGGACTACTGCATAGGCTTCAGCACCTGCGTCACCCGGACCATCGAACTGACCCACACACTGAGGACTACGGCCGGCTCCCATGAGCGACTGCTGGTCATCGAGGTCTTCGGCCGTTATGCGGGGTTCACGGCCATGTTGCCGACCATGGCGGGCGCGGCAGACCGCTGTGTCATTCCTGAATACCCTTTCGACATCGAACAGTTGACGGAACTGCTGGTGAGCGACAGGAACGCCCACCCCAGCAAATATGCGGTGGTCCTGATTTCCGAAGGGGCCCATATGCTGCAGGACACGGACCTGTCCTTCGAAGGGATCGAAAGGGATCAGTACGGCCATCGCAAACTGGGAGGCATCGGGGACAGGGTCGGCAATTTCCTCAAGGAAATGTCTCCCCGGTTTAATCAGGGAAAACGGATCAACGTGGTCAACCAGAGACTCGGATACCTGGTCCGCTGCGGAGATCCGGACGCCATCGACTCCATTGTTCCCATGGCCTTCGGTAACATGGCTCTCGATCTCATTTTGAGCAAAAACACCGGGCGCCTTGTCAGTCTCATCAACGGCTGCTACGAAAGCGTCCCCCTGGAAGTGGTCGCGACCCGCAAGAAGGTTGTCGACGTCGACCGGTATTACAATACCGAACGCCTTCGGCCCAAGTATGAAACCTTCAGGAACCGCCCCCTGTTCATCATGACCAGTGAAATCTGATGGTTTTGCAAAACCCCGTCTAGAAGACGGTGTCCAGAATGTCCATCCTGCGGCGGGCGTCCTCGTTTCCAGGATCGATAATCAATACTTCCTGATAAATTTCCCTGGCTTTGAAGGTGATCCCCATCTGCTCGTATACCCTGCCGCTCGCCATCAGCAGGGAGGCATCATCAGGAAATTTTTCCCGTGCCAGAAGCAGGGCGTCCAGGGCATGATCAAAATTTCTATTTTTTTCAAAAAAACCTACCATCGACAAAAAGATCGCTTTTTCGGTCTTTTTCTCTTTTCGGGCATATCCCAGGGCTCTACGAAAAAATCGATCCGCTTTTTCTGGTTCCCCTTTTTCCAGCAGATACATGCCGTAATCGTGATAGCTTCTCGACGACTCAGGCAGAATTTGCGGACGGAGGACATCTTCTATGCCCAGGTTGGACACCACCTGAACCCAGAATAATGTGTCCTCGGGGCGGACTTGCAGAAAGTGCCGGATCAGCGCAAAAGCCTCCTTAATCTGTCCTGTGCGGATCAGTTGCCCGATGTAGGCCGATTGAATTTCCCGGGACAAGGGAGCGTTTTTTAAAGCAGCCTGGAGCAGTTTTTTGCCGGAATCCGCATTTCCCGACTCAAACATCAACTGGCCGAGGCTGAAAAGGGCACTGCTGTCCAGCGGCGCAAGCCTGATGCCCTCGATGAAATGGCGGCGCGCCGCCGCCTCTTTCCCGGAGTCCAGAGCCAGATACCCCTGAGCAAAGTGATAGTGGCTGTTGAAGGGATCGAAAAATGTTGCCCGCACCAGCATCTTGCGGGAATATTCCCGGGCTTCCCCCTTTTCCGCAACAAGGTTCCGGGCCTGATCATAAAAATTTTGGCCGGCCAGTTCGCCGAGACTGAAAAAGGCGGCAAAAAAGAGAGCGGAAATCGTCAAAAATACCGTTATCGGACGGTTGACCTGCAAAGGGTCGTTTTCCTGACGGGTCTGGGGCAGGGGTTTGGCAGAAGCGGCTGTAATGCCGAACAGAATGGAAACCGGCAGAAAAATTTCCTGCGGACCAGTCCCACCCCATGACAAGTAGCACAGGATGAAGGAGAGAATTCCTGCAAGGCCTGCAGGAAAAAGGTAAACCCTCTGCTTGTTGCGGCGACTCCACCAGCGATGAAAAGTCAGAATCAGAAAGTTGGTCAGAAACCAGGCAGCTGCCGCAAGTCCGAAAAGACCGCCCTGGCTTATCATAGGAATGAAAGACTGTCCGGCCGTGTTCTGGAGTTTGTCTGTCGAGCGGATGACACGATAGCGTTGGCTGACAGACGGAAAGGAACCGTAGCCTGCGCCCGTCAACAGGAAATCCGCGACAAGCTCGCTGGACACGGCACTTTCATCGACGGTCTCGGCTTGCCTGGCAGTATCGAACCCCCGGCTCTCCCTCCCGATAAAGGAGATAAGGGCCAGAATCAGCACCAGCAGCAGGTACCCGAACAGATAGGTCAACACCCGCCGTCCCCGACTGCGAAGACCCAGCAGGACCAGAACAAGGATCACATTCAAAAGAAGGATCTGCAGCGCGCCTGGCCAAACGAGCAACAGGGCCAAAGGGATGATCAGGGCCGGCACCAAATAGACAACATGACCTTTGGTCCGGAAGGAGAAAAAAAAATCGTTGATGCGTTCCTGCAGGTTACCGTAGTTGACAGTCGGCCGCTCGGCCAAAAAATGCACCAGCCCGAAGATACAGAAAATAACCATGATAGAGGAAGCGAGAGCTGTTTGTTCAGGTCCCGGCATCGATTTCAGCAGGTTTTGACCGGAAAGGGCTCCTATGACCCAGAGGCCCAGGAAAAAAAGAGCGATCACGCCGGCAATCACCGTGAAAAGGGAAGCAGCGATTTTCAACCTTTTTTCTTCCACGAGAAGATTCGCACCAGCCACATAGGCGGCCCAGCAGCCGATCAAGCCCAGAAGAGCCGAGAGGGTGGCTTTTGGGGTCAAGGTGAGAGGAACCCATACATCGTTCTGAAAATGCCCGAGGGAGTCGCGGTAGATGGTCCAGGAATTGGGAGAAAGGACGCGAACCACCGCAGGTGGCAGCGGGATGAGCTGCACAAGGCCGAAGGCGATAAGGATCAGAAGAGCATTGAATCCTGGCGGGATCTGAACCCCGGAGGTTTCTTCCCAGCACTCAAGTATCAGCAGCAGCAGGGAAAAAAGCGGCAGCAGGACAAACAGCAGCCCGGCCCAGGGTGATTCGAAAAAAGGACTGAGGGGAGCCCAGACGAAGGCGGCTACAAGAAAAACGAAGGCGGCTCTATTCATCCAGCGGCCTCCCTTCCAGGACGGCTTTGGGGTTGGCTGTAACCAGGGCCAGTGCAGCCGGTTTACCAATAATCGAAGCAGCTTCCTCGACTGCCTTCGACAGAACCGGCCGGCGGTGTCTCGGTGAATGGGCATCGGTGGCGATGAAATGCACCATCTTTTTTTTAAGCAGGTAACGGGTGCAGTGATTGGCGTCCACGCCAAACAATCCGGTCAGACTCCCGGCGGTGACCTGCACCAGTGCCCCGGCTTCGACAAGACGGAAAAGCAGGTCGGGTTCACGGATAATCGACGGATTCCGTTCAGGATGGGTGATGATGGGCCGCAACTGAGCCAGCAGGATGCTGAAAACGATCTGCTCGGCGTTGCGGGGCAGATGGCTGTGGGGAAATTCCAGAAGAAAATAGGGACCCCTGTTTATGGTGTACCGGGCCTGTATGTTCGGCGGCAGGGCCGAACTGACATCAGCCCCGAGGTACATCTCCAGCGGGGAGCCAATCATCCTCAAGTTTTCTCTGAATTCCCGGATTCGTTCGGACAAAAATCCCGGAGACAGAAGATCGTCCTTGACGTGGGGAGTAGCGACGATCCGGGCAATTCCGTCGGCTGCTGCCATTTCGGCCATTTGCAGCGAATGGCGCAGTTCTTCTGGCCCGTCGTCAACACCGGGAAGGATGTGGCAATGGATATCCACCATGTCAAGTATTCCTAAAGTCGGTGAGCGGCCCGGGTCTGAATGCCCCTGGGCCTGCAACAAGCGGCATCTTCTCAATACCGCTCATCGCAGATTCCTGGATAAATTGAGGACATCAGGACTGATAACCTTTCCAAACGACAAGGGTAAAAAGCGCCGAATGCCGTGACCTATCCTTTACTGACTTCCGGACTGCTTTTCGGGGTTTCGTAATAGTCATAATAGCTCTGGTGATAATAGCCGCTCTTGGCGATGTCGTGCCGATTGACCACCAGCCCCAGCAGCCTGGCCCGCAGATCATGAACCATCTTCACCGATCTTTCCGCCATATCGAAGGTTGTCTTGCCGGCGTTGCAGATGAGGATCACCCCATCGAAAAGCCTGGCCAGAATACGGGTGTCGGCAACCGGCAGCAGCGGCGGGGCGTCGCAGATTATGAAATCGAAATCCCGCGCGGCCGCTTCAAGCAGTGTCTGCATGCGTGAAGAGACCAGAAGTTCGGCCGGATTGGGAGGAATCGGACCGGCCGGTATGATCGCCATCCGCGGCAAGGGTCCTTTTTGCATGATGGGGCCATCCACTTCTCCCGCCAGATAATTGCTGAGACCTTTGGCGTTGTTGAGCTTGAATATGCGGTGCAGCCGCGGTCGCCGAAGGTCGCCTTCGATCAGCAGAACCCTCTGATTCGATTGGGCCGTGATCATCGCCAGATTGACAGCCGTTGTTGTCTTCCCCTCACCCTGCACTGCGCTGGACAAGAGAATTCTTTTGGGTGGATTGTCCGGAAACGAGAGCTGGATGGCAGTACGAATCCCGCGGTAGCTCTCCGCCAGTTGGGACAGGGGTTCTTTGATGACGATATTTTCCAGGTCTTCGGATTTTTTCTTCCACCGCTGAACCACACCGATGACAGGCAGGCCGAAAGCCCTTTCCACGTCTTCGGGGTCCTTGATGGTATTGTCGAGGTACTCCATGAAAAACACAAAAGCCACCCCTCCCAAAGCACCGACGACAAGACCGATCAGCAGGTTGGCTGCCACCCATGGCTTGGCCGGTTTACGGGGAACCTTGGCGTTTTCCACCAGCCAGAGATTGACCGGCTGGTTTTCCTCGGTAATGCTCTGCTCCTTCATTTTCAGAAGCAAGGCGTCGTAGAGGGTGCGGTTGGTGTCGACCACCCGTTTTAGATGGCCGTATTGAATGAACTTTTCATTGAGAACGATGGCCTCGGTCTTGCTGTTGACCAGTTTCTCCTGCAGGCTTCTCTCATTGGCTTCGGCCAGTTCGTACTCGACCTTGATCGATTCGATGATCCGTTCGATTTCCTGGTCCCGTTTCCGTTCCAGCAGCTGAAGATCGCCCTGTGCCTTGACCATGATCGGATGTTTCGGTCCGTACTTGTTCCCCAGCTCCATGAGAGATTTTTCCGTTTCCACGATCTGGGCCCGAATGGCCTGCAAGGCCGGTTGCGAGGCGACGGCGGTAATATTTTGGGCAATCCCGTAATTCTTCCCCACAGACTTGACCTTGCCGTACAGGGATTCAAGCTCCTTTCTGCGGGCCTCGGCCCGCAGCAGTTGCAGATTGATTTCGGTCAATTGTTCCGGGGTCATGGTCATCCTGTCTTCGATGGTGACCAGATTGTTGGTTTTCATGTATTCCTGCAGAGCCTGTTCGGATTTCTGAAGTTTTTCGGCCTCCGCCTCGGCTTTCTGGGTCATCCATTCAAGCCGGGTGCGGGTCGAATTCAGCTTCATCTCCAGGATGGTTTCGATGTAGGCATCGGCCGTGGTGTTGGCCACCAGGGCGGCCAGTTGAGGATTCGGAGAAAGGAAGGAGATATTCACAATCCGGCTCCCTTCAACCGGTCGCACCTGGATTTTTTCACTGATCTGGGCAGCGATTATTTCGCCGGGGGAAAGTTCATCCTGCTTTTTGTCGTCAACCGTCTTTTCCTTGGAAAATAGATTGACTATGCCGCTGATCATGCCCTTGATTTTCGGGACAATGATTTCCAGGGGAGATTGTCGTCCAGCCTGCTTCCCGAAAAAAGCCTCGGGATTCTTGTCCAGCCCCAGGGTTTGGACCACCCTTCGCGCCACAGCCCGGCTTTTGATCAACTGAAACTGTGTTCCGTAAAACTCCGGATCGGTCGCCCTGCTGACATATCTGCCTCCGGTAAGATCCTCCCCCTCCGCCTTTTCCACCATTATTTTGGTGCTGCCCTCATAATAGGGGGTGGAAGTAAAGGTGAACAGGAGCACAATGGAGAAGAAGGTGACGAAAAATCCGACCAGGACGCTTCGTCTTTTTCTCAGTATCCGGAATATGTCCCGCAAATGAAGATTCTGGTTTTTTATATCCATAAATTTGCACCATCCTGTTGAATTATGGCCGGAGGAGTGTTTCCCGGGCCGAACACTCAAAAAAAGCTTTCGGGAACGACAATGACGTCATCAGGCTCGACCAGGGTATGCAGGGGAACTTTTTCCATCAACTTTTCCTGTCCCTGAATCTTGCGGATAATCTGGATCCGTCTCTGGGAGGCCAATTCGGTAAATCCTCCCGCCATGGTCACAGCCTTGATAACGGACGTCCCCGGTTCAAGTTTGTAGGCGGCGGGATTTTTGACCTGGCCTGTGACATAGATGACGCCCGCTTTGGCAACGAAAACGCTGTCTCCTCCCCTGATTGTCGGTTTCGGTCCCCCATCGTTCTTTTCCATGAGGTTGGTAAGACTGATGGTCATCACTTCGTCCTTGTTTGGGGTGGCGGGATTCTTGCGCCTGATGGTCACGGTATCTCCGGCGTCATCGGTCACACCCCCGGCTTTGGAAATCAATTCCATGAGTGTGGTGACACCGCTCAGTTCATACAGACCGGGAGTGGTCACCTCGCCCATAATGGTGGCTTTTTGGCTGCCGAACTGCTGGACGAATACCGAGACCTGGGGGTTCAGGATATAGCCCTTCTCCAACCGTCCAGCGACTTTCTGCGCCACCTGGGAGATCGTCAGTCCGTCTATGCCCACTTCTCCGATCAGGGGGAAGAGGATCGTACCCTTGCCGCTGACTCGAGCCGTGGTTGTCAGGTCGGGGTTGCCGTAGACCATGATCTGAAGGACATCGCCTTCTCCTACACGGTAATCGGATTCTTCCGCCGCCCCAAGCTGACCCCTCAAGGCGATCAACAGCACAAATAACGTTATCCCGATTGTCAGTCTCATCTCTAAACATCTCCTTTCCGACTTCGTCATCGACACCTGTGCCTGGAGGAAGATCTGGTCGCAGATAATTTCCGTTTCCTGCGACATCTCCGTTCCGATCAAAGAGAAAAAATCAGGCTGAGATAGGCGGTGTTTTTGTCGTAGTCCGATCCGTCAACATCGGAATCGCGAGTTACGAAGAAATATCCACCCGACAGCGCCATCCAGTTGGTCAAGGTGTACTTCAGGTCAATACCGGCTCCTATCCTGTCATCCTCCCTACTATCGCCCTTGTAATCCGTGTTCTCGTAATAGGTATTGAGTGCGGCGATAAACCTGGGTGTAAACCTCTGGTAATACTTCAGCTGGATTCTGTGAACCAGGGTGTAGTCGGAATCCAGGCTATCCGTTTCATTGGTGGTCCGGCTGGCCCGCAGCTCCGCATAGGTCTTGGGAGTGAATCGGTGCAGAAACTGGATTTCGGTCAGCAGATTGACGTCATCATCCCCATTGGCCCCGTCGAAATCCTTCAGCCCCGCGCCCACCATAAGCCTCCAGCGCGACTTGCCGCTCTGGTCCCACTCGAAACCGAGGTAGCCGCGATGTTCATCGCTGTCCAGCTGCTCCTCTTCGTCGTAATCGATGTTGATATAGTTGTATTCCACCAGGGCCGCTGTTTTCGGCAGGACGCGGTAGTAGCCCCGAAGGACAAAGCTGTTGTCGTCCCGATCACGAAACTCGAGCCTGTCGCGATCATAGCTCAAGGTAAAGAAGCTGTATTCGCCCTCGACTCTGGTCTTGGAGCTTATTTCATAGGAGACAGCGGCGTTCACCAGATTCGACCAGTACTTGTCCAGGGTGTCGCTGTCCCCCGTGCCGTAGGGATCGCGGTTCAGTTCGTATATGTTGAGCACCTCCATGGACAAACCGCCTCTGAAGTTGTACCGGAAAAAACCCTCCGCTTTCTGATTGACATGATCCTGAGAGGAGAACTGGCTGTGCTCGAAGATATCCGCCTGATATCCGCCATAAGCCTCGATCCTGGTTTTCCCTCTGGTGCGGATCCGGCTCAGGGCCAATCCTCCGGGAGCAGTGTTGAGGGTGCTCAATTGCCGAAGCGGATATCTGCTGGCCGGCAATACCACCCAGATCCCCGGCGTGATTCGGGTATAGAAATCATCTTCCCGGCCCGAGTCCGCGTTGAAAAGGTTGTCTGTATAGTATTCGGCGAGGCCTACATACGGATGGATGTAGCCGGTTTTACCACCGATAAATTCACCGATAACATTCCCGGTGGACTGCTGCACGAAGGGGCTCTCGGTGTAAGGCATCGCCGGTACCAGATAGGGGTTTTGGGGGGCCTTCGTCTCAAAATCATTCACCTGGGTTGCGGGCAGCTCCTCGGCAATTACGGGTTGACAGAAGAAAAACAGACACGAGCAGAACAGGGCAATTCGGCATTTCATTTCAACCTCCATCGTTGGCAGATGAGCGGGCGGATTTCGGGTTGCCGCCCCAGGGTTGACAGGCAGGTCATCCCACCAGATTGACTCTGTCGCCAACCTCCTTGACCTCTTTGAAAACGTCGAACTTTGAACCGTTGCTGGTGTTGAATTCAGGAACCAGGGCTTTAAGCGTTGCGATCAGAATCTCCGCGTTGCCGGTCTGGATGGCCTGCAGCAACTCTTCACTTTTCTGATCCACGAAACCTGAGGTGCTGGCTGCCTCCAGAATCCTGATTTTTTCATGGCTCGTCGGCTTCACTCCTTCCCCTTCGATAAGCAGTTCCTCATAAAGTTTTTCGCCCGGACGCAAACCGGTGAAGGCGATTTCGATATCTTCATAGGGGCGCCGTCCGGACAGGCGGATCATTTCCTCGGCGAGGCGGATGATTTTCACCGGCTCGCCCATGTCCAGCAGGAATATTTCCCCCCCGAACCCCATGCACCCTGCCTGAAGAACAAGTTGCACCGCTTCAGGGATTGTCATGAAAAAGCGCGTGATTTCCGGATGGGTCACGGTGACGGGGCCACCTTTTTGAATCTGATCGCGGAAAATCGGAATGACGCTGCCGTGACTTCCCAGCACATTGCCGAAACGAACCGTTGTGGCTTTGGTTCGGCAGTTTTTTGGCAGGCGCTGGACATAGATTTCAGCCACCCGTTTGGTCGCACCCATGATATTGGTCGGATTCACGGCCTTGTCGGTGGAAATAAGGACGAAGTGTTCCACACCGACCTCGATGCTGGCATCGACCACCTTTTTTGTGCCGAAAACATTGTTCTTGACCACCTCAAAAGGATTGATTTCCGACATGGGCACGTGCTTGTAGGCGGCGGCATGAAATACCACCTGCGGCCGGTGCTCCTGGAAGACCTGGTTGATGCGCGTCAGGTCGCGGATGTCAGTCAAGCTCGGGGTCATGGGAAGTCTTGGGAATTGCGCCCTCAGCTCGTTCTCCAGATGAAACAGGGGCGTCTCGGCATTCTCCACCAGAACCAGGGAGTCCGGTCCAAACTGGGCGACCTGACGACAGATCTCGCTGCCGATGCTTCCGGCTGCACCGGTCACCAAAACCCGCTTCCCGTGAAGATACTGGTTGATCTCCTTGACATCGAGCCGAATCGGAGCTCTTCCCAGAAGATCTTCCAGGCGAACCTCCCGGCAATGCTGAAGAGACACCTGTCCGGAAATGATGTCGCCGATCGCCGGCAATATTTTCGACTCGATCCGTTTTTTCTTGCAGAAGGTGACGATCTCCCGCAACTCTTTGGCTGAAACCGAGGACTCGGCAATGATGACCAGATCGATTTCATTCCGGCTGCAGATCTTATCCAGATCCCCGAGGGTCCCAAGGACAGGCACTCCATTGAAAATCCAGCCTTTTCTTTCACGATCCCGATCGATGAATCCCAGGACGGACTTGCACAGCTTAGGATTCTCCCTGATTTCCCGGACGATGGTTTGAGCCACGCTGCCCGATCCCACCACCAGAGCGCTTTTTCTGTTGTCATCATAGTTTTTGGAGCGTATTCCTCTCTGTTCCCGGGCGATGCGGGTCAGAACCCGGACCCCGATCATCGTCATGAAACAGACCAGGAAGTCCAGGATGATGACCGACCTCGGCAGACTGTTCATATAACGAAAAAAAACGGCATAAAGGATAAATCCGATGGAGCCTGCGATATTGGCCCGCAGGATCAGAAGCATGTCCGGGATCGAAACGTAGCGCCACCAGCCGACGGACATGCCCATGGCACGGAAAACGATCAGTTTGATCAGAACCACAAAGGGAAGCATTTCCACAATGACGGGCCAGTACTGAGGAGGTATTTTCAGATCGAACCGGAGCAGAAAGGCGAGCAGGAGGGAAAACATCACCACCACCAAATGGAAAATGATGATGAGCGCCCTTCTGGATTTATACGTAATAATAAATTTTCCCCAAAATCGGGCTTCCACTGTTTCGGACATGCAGCCCCCCCTCTAATTAAAATCAAGTTTGGAATGCCCAGCGAGGCTTTTCCCTTAAACTCGATTCCTTAAATGCATATCATGTGGAAACCGGTTGTCAAATTGAAGCAGACCTTTGAAACAGTTATACAAATACTTAAATTTTTGATGTTTTTTGTTTTTGCGAAAAATTAGTTTCGGGATCGATGCTGCTGTTCGACAGATACAGGAAGCAGTCGAAACAAACGTTGAAATTAGGCGGATTTCATTGGGAAAATGGATGATAGGCAATCAAGCAGGGGTTCTAAAGCTGGTATTTCTAATCTTGATTCGAGCTCAGCAATAGGTGGAATTGCCATTTAAAATTGGTCAGGTAATTTGCGCCTCCTGAATGACTTTCCGAGCAACGGTTCCGCAATAGTGCATCTCTTCCACTTCCAGCGATGGATGAACCAGAAACATGAGGCTGTTTTCGCCGAGTTCTCTGGCAGCGGGCAACCGCGAGGATGGGCCGATGCCCCTATCGATAAAAGCCTTTTCGAGATAGATTTCGCTGCAGCTTCCACTGAGGCAGGGAACACCTTCGGCAGCAATGGCTTGCATTATCCTGTCGCGGTTCCACCCGTTTTTCAGATTCTCGGGGCGGACGAATGCATAATATTTGTAATAAGAGTGGGTCAGGTGAGGAGGTGGAACACAGATCCGCAAACCTTGCAGGTCACTGAACAACTCATCGAGAATCGCAGCATTTCTGCGGCGAAGGGCAACCCAATCGGGCAGTTTCCGCAAAACCACCCTTCCCAGGGCAGCCTGAATCTCCGTCATCCGCAAGTTTGTGCCAAAGGATTCGTGCAGCCATCGAAAACCGGGCGGATGCCCCTGATCGAATACTGCCTGGCGGCTTTTTCCGTGATCCTTGTATGACCAGGCGCATTCCCAAAGATCATCATCGTCGGTCGTCAGCATTCCCCCTTCCCCGCCCGTGGTCATAATCTTGTCCTGGCAGAAAGAGAAAGCCCCGACATGCCCCATAGACCCGACCTTTCTCCCTTTATAGAGCGCACCGTGAGCCTGCGCGCAGTCCTCCACAACCTTGATCCTGTGCTTTGCTGCAAGGGCCATAATGGAATCCATCTCGCAAGGCCGACCAGCCAGGTGAACCACGATGACGGCGCGGGTTCTGTCCGTCAGGACGGCAGCGATCGTCTCTGCCGTGATGTTCTGGCTTTCGAGATCGACATCGGCCAGGACCGGGGTCGCGCCACGCATGACAATAGCGCTGGCTGAGGCGATGAAAGTCCTGCTGGTCGTTATGACTTCATCTCCTGGTCCTATGCCAAGGGCATACAGAGCCAGCTCCAGGGCAACGGTCCCATTGGCGAGGGCAATGGCGTGTCTGGTCTCGACGTGGCCTGCAAACTCCTCTTCGAACAGGCGCCCTTCCTCCCCGGTCCAGTAATTCACCTTCCCGGATTGAAGAACCCGGACAACGGCTTCAATTTCGTCGTCCGCAAAGATTGGCCAAGGGGATGTAACAGATTTCTTTCCCACAGACTGGCCCTGAGAGATCGACTTCATGGACATTTTCTCCTTTTTTCATCGTATCCATGCCCTGTTCACAAGCTTGTAGACAGTTTTGCGGTATGGTTCCGGCACCAGCGCCCTGGCAATCCGGAAAATTCTTTTTTTGACCGAGCAGATTTCGGGTAGATACCTATGTATTAACCTGGAGGATGTGCAGGATCCGTCGGGCAGAAATTCCCATTGCCCCTTGAGGCAGCGATACATCCGGTTTATCAACTGGTCGACAATGGCCGATGTCTCCAATCTCTCCGGATCGAGACTCAGTTCGATCCGGGGTATGCGCTTTCTGTCGAACCGGGCCACTTCATGAATATCGGCGGAAACGAGACATGATCCGCACCAGGTCCTTTTTAGCCATTCTAAAAAATCTCCGTTGGGTGCAAAATCGCAATCAAACTTGGTATTCCAAACTTCTATGAAATCGAAGGATTTAAGATCGTCTTTGTTCAACAGCCGTCTGATGTTGCTGGGATGGTGCAGAACGGCGATCCCGCCCTTCTCGTGGATTTTTTCGACCAGAGGCTCTATCCCTTTATCAAGGACGGAACGTTGCACCAGATCGGGCAGACCGACCGCTCCGATGTGAATGATGCCTCCCCGATGAATTACCTCATATTCCATCCCCGGAACCAGAAGGACGTCCTTTCTATATTTCGAGCATTCAAACAAATACCGGTCAAACTTCTCCTGATCGAAACCGAGATCATGTTCGGTGAGTAGCACAAAACGAATTCCATGAGCCCGGGCCCAATCAGCAATCTCCTCCAGGCTGTTGGTCCCGTCATAGGAGTAATTCGAATGAATATGATAAATCCCGGTCATTCCGGAAACCGTCATCGTCACGCCAATCTTATCCGAGTTCGCAACAGTCGTGGAAAATCGGGAAGGTCCCAAGATAAAATCAGATTTTTGTCCTCTATCCTCTGCTTTATATCCTGACTATCTCTTTTCAAATTCTCTCATTCAAAAATTCGGGACAATTTTGGCCGAGATCCCTTTGGATATGCCGGTTGCCCGGGTTTTCTCCACCGCCATGCCATCAACGAAAACATCATCAAATATTCTAAAAAAATAACCGGTTTTGACTTGGGGGCGTGGTATGTCCTGATGGAATAAAAAATGGCGGATGCACATTTCAGGCATGTTGAAATTAAAATATGCCCGAGCCGATTCGGTACTCGAAAATCGCGGATTAATCTCAAAAAGTACCGGCCCCCGGTCAGTCAGACGCAACTGAAGATTCAGCGGACCAACATACCCGAGTTTTTCCGCAATACTTTCACAGTACCCGGAAATTTCATCATGAAAAAGGACCTGCGCCTTGTGGGTCAGGCCATGACCAAGTGTCCTTTTCATAACAATGGTTCCCACAGCCCTGGAATCGCGGTCGCAGAAGCACCCTACGGTGAATTCCCCGTCATCGGGCAGAAGATATTCCTGAATGATCGGCTTTTCCAGAACAGACATCAAATGATCCAGTTCCTGACTGTTGCGAGCCATGGATAATTGCCTGGAGCCTGCTCCAAAACGCCCCTTGACGATGTAGGGGAAAGGAACTTCCTGCTGGAAACGGATCAGTTCATCATCATTTCCAGGAATACAGGACCGGGGATGATTGAAGCCTCTTTCCCTGAGAAAATTGACAAGCAACCACTTGTCTCCGGCAACTTTCAGGGCTTCAAAGGGCGGAGCGACAACATAGGCGCCGGTTTCATTCGTGATCTCCTCTGAATGTTCTGCCAAAACCATCATCTCCGCCATCCCGCCGGTCATGACGATGTCGATTTTTTCGATCCGTATGATTTCCTTGATTTTTGGCAGAAAATCCTTGGAGGTAGCATTCGGAATGACATAGCCCAGATCGGTACGGTAAAGACCGACGGAGAGATAACTGCTGTCGCAGGCCACGATCCGGGTATTAAGCGCAGATTGCTTCAGGGCCTTCCAGATGAAAATACTCTGATCACCTCCGGCTCCTGTCAAAAGAACATTAATTGTCCTGAAATTGTTTGCCATCATTTCAAGTCCTTTCCTTGATGCTCGTTTCGAAGTGGTCGGGAAAGGGTGCTTTTCTTCGACCCACCGGCAGAGCCTGAAAAGTGTTCGGCAAGGTTTCCGTTTTTGGTCGTTATGCCTTCCCGCCTGATGACCTTCACCAGGGTCAGCCCGATGATTTTCAGATCGAGCCAAATGGACTGGTGGTCTACGTACCAGACATCCAGAGCAAACCTCTCTTCCCAGGAAAGGGCATTGCGTCCGTTCACCTGGGCCCAACCGGTGACGCCTGGTTTCACCTCCAGTCGACGTTTCTGCTCCGGTGTATAGAGGTCGAGATATTCCATCAGCAAAGGCCTGGGGCCTATGAGGCTCATTTCGCCCTTCAGGACGTTGATCAACTGGGGCAGCTCATCCAGACTCAGGGCTCTGAGCATACGACCGAGAGACGTCAATCTTTTTTGCCCTGGAAGCAGTTTGCCGTTTTTATCAAAGGCGTTAACCATCGTCCTGAATTTCAATAAATAGAAAGGGCAGCCATTCAAACCGGGCCGCAAGTGCCGGAAAAGAACCGGGGGCCCCATATTGATTCGAATGACTGCCGCAATAAGTCCGAAAAGCGGGAGCGTTAGAATCAGAGCAAAAGACGAAACCATCAAATCGAACAGTCTTTTCATGACACTCGCGCAGGGACACCAGCCTGCGGGATGACCCTAAGCGCCCGACTTGGCCGAAAGGGGGCCTCGATTAGCTGTGGATTGGTCATTCCCTGCTGATGCCCATGGCAGCGGCGGAAACAACCTGTTCTCTCCTCTCCTGATCCAGATCGCTTTCAGCCTGGTCAGGATCGGCGGAAACGCCCTCCTGACCAACCACGATCGCTACGGTCTTCAAAAGAATCCGGATGTCCAGCAACAGGGACCAGTTTTCGACATACCAGACGTCGAGAGCCAATCTCTCGGTCCAGGGTAGATAGTTGCGACCATTGATCTGGGCCCACCCTGTGAGTCCGGGTTTGACCGTGTGCCGCAAACACTCGCGCTCGCTATAGTAGGGAATGTAACGCGACAGCAGCGGACGGGGCCCGACCAGGCTGAGATCGCCTTTGATGACATTGTATAACTCGGGCAGCTCATCAAGGCTGGTCCGACGCAAGAACTCGCCCAGAGGCGTGAGCCGCTGCCTGTCAGGAAGCAGCCTGCCCTCATCGTCTCTGGCCTCGGTCATGGTGCGAAACTTGTAGATCTGAAAAGGTTTGCCGGCAAGCCCCGGCCTTATCTGGCAAAAGATTATCGGTCTTCCAAGTCTGGCAAGGATAAGACAGGCCAGCAGTGCGAACAATGGCAGCAACAGTATGAATGCCGCAATCGCCAGGACCAGGTCCATACTCCGTTTCAAAAAAACTGACTTCAACATAAAGGACTCCCAGAAATCTTTCTCGCCCAGCCAATGAGCATGCTTCCCATGTCGAGACTCCTTCCCAGATTCCAAAGGAAAACAGAACATGAGTTTTGCGAGGAAAGCATGTTGCGGGATGTGACGTAAGACGGGTCCACCGGAGTCGTTGATTTGATTTCGTCTATAAACAGCTCGGCCCTTTGAATAATCTTCTGCAGGGTATGCCTGTTGAAGCCATGGAGATGGTGCGGGGGAGTTACGGTGGCAACCACCCGACGTCGATAACCCAAGGCCTGGCGGAGCCTGGTGGGCATGGAACCTTCATTGGGGGTGGAAACAAGCACCCCGCCTCCCGGCACAAGCAGACGTTTTATTTCCAGCAAAGTTTCATAAGGATCAGGCAGGTGTTCGATGACATCCCGCAGGCGGATAAAATCGAATTGCTCCTTTTCCATGTGAGCCTCAAGCAGAGTGGTGCAGCGCAAATCCATCTCTAATTCTCTTCGCCCTTTTTCAATTAATTCTGGATCCAGATCTATGCCGACAGCTTCCCATCCGAGTTCCGCTGCTGCCCGCACAGAAGCTCCCGAACCACAGCCGACATCCAGAAACCTGAATTTTGAAGGCGCACTGCAGCCGAATTTTTCCAGTGAAGCACGATTTTCCAGAAGCTGTTTTTTTTCGAATTCGATAACCTTGTTCGAGAGGTTGACACTCTGATATCTCGTGTATTGAAATCCAAGGGATACTTTCGAAAATTCATGATCAGGTCTAAAAATGGCTGTGGGATTCACATAAATGAGGCCGCAATTTCGACACTGCCCTATGGTCCATCCACCTTGTTTGGCAATTGCTTTGAATTGATCCATCCCGCAGACATTGCAGTCTATCCATTTCTTTTCCATGGCGTGGCTCCTTCCGCTGAAAACGGCGGGGCGTTCTTCTCTTCCCTTCTCTCTAAGAGTTGCTTTGCCAGGAAGCTGCACCTCCTGATAAAAGGGCTTAAGTCCTTGAGGTCGAAAATACCGAATACATGAGCGTTGAAATACGGACGCAGATAGGCAGCCAAAGAGTATTTTTCCTGCCGAAAATATTTGAGGGAATACCCCAGGTCGCGAGTTATATCGACCCAGTAGACATTCTCGCGGAATGCGGCCTTTTCGGGGACAACCCCCTCCATGAGATGACGATAGTGCAGCCAGGGGAAATTGATGCCGCAGCGAACCGCAAGCAGCCCGGACAGATTGTGGCGGCCATTGATTTCCATCAGCTTGTAGACACCGTCACGAGCATCCTGCTTGAACTCCGTGCAGGCAAAACCGTAAAAACCTATGGACTGGAGTGCCTTTCTACCGGGCTCGATGATCTCGGGGATCCATTCACTCCGGGCAACACGGGGGGATCCCCACATAGGCGGTGCGTTGCGGATGTGCCGAGCTGTAAATTCGACCAGGGACCGCCCTTCCCAGGCGTAGGCATTGTAGTTGACAACCGTCTCATCCCCACCCGGAATGATTTCCTGCAGCATCACCTCGAGGTTGCAGTCAGCAGACTGCCGATACACGGTGACCATCTCGTCCAGATTCCGCACCGGAACCATTTTCCTTTTGAATCGATCATAAAACAGATGACTCTGGGATGGTTTCACCAGACAGGGAAATTCAATGCCGGCGGCGTAGCGTTCGACATCCTCAACCGATGCGGGAACCATGGTTTTGGGTACCGGAACACCAAAGGCTTCAGCGCAACGGTAGGTATGTTTTTTCTCGATGAAAAGGGAAACGATATCCCCTTCGGGGCAGGCAACCACAAAATATTTGTCCAGCAGCGATCTGTTCCTGGCGAGGACGGCCACGGTTTCATCGGATGCGGGCACCAGAAAGGAGTCTTTGAAACGGTCTTTCTGGTGCAATAAAGCATCGATGAACTCGATTTCCTGCTCTTCAGGATGAGGAACTTTGATCACCTCTTTGACATAGCGCGATTTGTGCGCCATGTCCCTTTCGTCGTACCGAAACAGGACAATCGGCACTCCCATTTCCCCGAGGGCGCGGACGATGCCTAGAGACATCGTGTGAGCGCTGAGTACAAGGGCAGGTTTCAAAAGAAGCCTCCATGAAAGGATGGAGTTGCATCCGACCGGCACTGGCGGCTGCTGGTTTATCCACACGCATACTTGTCGAAAAATTAGCTAATCACAATGTTAAATGGTTCTTTCCTTTTGTAAATACGCCGGTGTGAAAAATCTCATTTTCGAACAGTGTCCCTTGCGAAATGGGCTGGTATGAGAAGTCGGGGTTAGCGGCACCGGCCACTAAGGGAAAACGACCGACGATCCGAACGCGATTATGACGGTATGCGGTAGGCAGGAAAAAAGCCCATTTTTCCGGAATCCTGTGCCTCCATCTTTCCTAACCGCTTCTGGGTAAGATCGGCATAGACATCCGCAATGACGACAGCCCGAAAGGTATAAAACGGAACGGACAGGGGCGAAAATCGGGCTTTATAGGTATACAGCGAGTCTGTGGCACCACCGAGCCCGCCACCCAGATGAAGAAAGCGATGCCCTTCTTTTTTGAAACAGAGCCGTGCCTCGGCAATGATCAGCTTGTTTGGAGAAAAATTCATGTATCTGGTCATGGTTCCACCAAGATGGTATTGAACGATTCCATTCTCCATAGTGAAAAGCATACTCCCTGCAAAGTCCCCCTCAGCGGACAATACCGTCCATAGATCGAGCTTTTCACCGAATGTAGTTCGCAGGTCCTCAAAATACCGATTCGAAAAGAAGTAAAACCCATCGGCACTGACTCGGTCCATGTTTTCACGATAGGCATCGATAAACGACTGCCAGTACCGCCATTCATTGCGAACGGCAACAAAGCCGTGCTCACGCAAGCGCTTTATGTGGCGCCTGTGATTATTGCTGGTTTCCTGCCACATTTGTTCAGGGGTATGGGAAAGATCGATATAAACCGTATTCCCATGCTGGACAAGTGTTCCGAGTTTTTGAAGAGGGTCAGCTGGAAACGGCAGCAAAGGGTGAAGTCGCCAAAAAGCCGATACAACGCCGTTTTTTCGGCATGCACTGAAAAAACCCTGCAAAATGTCTTCAATGTTTTTTTCGGAATGATTCCCGTTCAAGATTGGACCGGGATACCCGTAAGGCGTGAAAACATCGCACAGGCTGTATTCCGACTTCAGATCGGCGGGGATGACACGTTTCAGAAGAGGAACAAGAAAAACACTTTCAGCAGTTTCAGCCCAAAAAGCGCACGGCATGCCGCCTTCATGACGAGCTGCAAGGGAGAGATATTCAGGCAGATGGTACAGGTCGTGATCGGCTATTTTCAGCAGATCCTTCCATCTGGAATCGTCCGAGGAAATGAATTCGGCTTGCATGGACCCTCCTGAAAAGACTGTGAGGGATAACTGGTGTCCCGTGCGCTTGAGCGTGTCAAGAAATTCTGAGCCATTTTGGTTACTGTCAAGGCGCGCCGCCGCAGGCCTAGCTAGAGTTGAGCCGAGAAGGCGGAACGTAGACAGCGACCAAAAGGTCCGGAGCGCACTAGGCACTAGTGTAGTAAAAAAATGAAGCCGCCTCCTTTTTTCCTGTTCACTGAAAGTCTAGCGGTTAAACTCAGGTTCTCCACCTTTCCAGGGAAACCGATGCTTGATCGTCAAACCGGCATCGCCATCAGGAAGGAGACCAAGGTTTTCCAGAATGACTCTGTTGACCTTTTTCACATCATACTTCTCTTCGGCGATTGCTCTGCTGGCCAGACCCATCTTTTTGATGAGCGAAGGATTTTCGATCAACTGTTCCATGGCACCGGCCAACGCCTCGGCGTCTCTTGGTGGCACAAGAAGACCGTTTAGTCCGTGGACCACCGTCTCACGGCATCCGGGGGAATCGGTTGTGATGATAGGCCGGGCCATCGCCATAGCTTCCAGAATTGACCTGGGAACCCCTTCGCGATAAAAACTGGGCAAAACATAGACAGAGGAACTCTCGATTACTTTACGAACATCATTCAAGTATCCGTGATATTCGATTAAATCATCTTTTATCCAACCATCAAGTTCATCTTTAGTGATGTGATATTTATCATCATGGCAGGATCCTACAAGTCTGAATTTGACATTTGGATACTTTTTTTTCACTATTTTTGCAGCATTGACAAATTCGATTATTCCTTTTTCTTTGATAAGCCTTGCTATCAGTAGAAAAGAGGGAGATTGCGGTGGTTCATTAGAAGAAAATTTCGTCAGACAAACTCCGGAGCCGTTTATTAAAATTTTCTCCGTATTCTCTTTTATTATTTTATTTTCGATGAAAAGTTTTATATCATCCGGATTTTGAAAAAAAATGACATGTCTTTTAGTAATGGACATTTTGTAAAGAATAGTTGCAATTTTTCTGGTTAAATTTCCAGCCTCTTCAGAAAATGGGTGCCCCAAACCTGTTACCATAACTCCTATCCTCGGAACTCCTGAGATTATTGAGGCAAGAGACCCAAAAATATTCGGTTTAATAGTGTAAGTCAGGACAACATCAGGCTTAAATTTTCTAAGTAAATTTATGAGATTTAGAACAAGACAAAATTCCGATTTTATGTTGAAAGTCGTTCTGTTCAACTGAATATTATGATAATTCACACCAAGTGTTTTCAAACTGCTGAGGGTTCTTTTATCAGCATCGGGAGCACAGGCAATCACCTCGTGATTATTCTTGACCATTTCCTGAATCAGGTCTCCTCGAAATCTGATCAATGATTCAGCGAAGCTTGCAATAATGACCACTTTTGCCATTTTAAGTATCTCCTTAATTATTTATTTTCAGTTTTTCAACTTCATGACCGCACTTGTACCCTCCATGCACATTTTCGTTATGTTTCACCAGACATTCGAAAAGGTCTTCATACTGCCGGACAATTTTGGGTATTGAGAAATTATCAACGATCCGCTCTCGGGCCGATATACCGAGACGGGTTCTCTCTTTTTGTCCAATCTCGGTCATTTTTATCAACGCTTGGGCCAATTCCTCGGGAGAGTTTGGCGATACAATCATTCCGGTGTCACCGACAATCCAGGCTGAATCTCCTACGTCAGTCACAGCACAAGGGACGCCACAGGACATGGCCTCGCCGATGACATTTGAAAACCCCTCGCAAACGGATGCCGAAGCAAGGATATCCAGCGCTGAATAAAGACGGGGCATATCCGCCTGCTGCCCAAGCAGCAGGAAGTAATCCTCCATTCCGTATTTGCGTATAGAATCTGCAATCTCCTGGTTTTCCCAGTCGACTTGAAATCCGCAGAGAACAAACCGTACTTTTCTGTTTCCCCGCACAAAAATTTCTGCAGCTTGAAAAAAATTTTTATGGCCTTTATGAGGATGGTAGCGTCCGAACATTCCAATGGCTAAAAAGTCGTCCTCGATCCCCAGTTCTTTTCTCGACCTCATACGTAATTCAGGGTCGGGGACATACTCATCCGTAAAAAATCCGTTGGGAATAACCAACATGCGGTTTTGGTCGTAGCCGATGGACGAATGGGTTATCTGTGAATCGCGGGCACAACATATAATTTTTTGAGGCAGATATTTAGATAATCGGGCACATAAATCAGCAACCATAACCGTGGACTTTTTGTCCTTGACGCGATCGAGATTGCTGTGTCGAATATTCCAGACAACGGGAAATCGACCGGCAAGACGGGCGGCAAGTCCACCCATCAGGTCGGCATGATACATCCAGGTACTGACCAGGCGGGGCTGCCGTCTGCGCAAATGCGCAATCAAAGAGGCCATCTGCAAAGCCATGGCCGGTCCCAGGTTCAGATTGAAAACAAGAGTTTTGATGCCGAGAGAACGATATCTCTCAAGCAGAAAACATGTTTCCGGACGAAGCCCTGAAAGGGAAATAACTTCAGGGTCGAATTTTTTCCGGTCAAGCTGCTGCAGGAGTTTCAAAAGCATCATCTGGGCCCCGCCGGCACCAAGGGAAGTAATGATAAAGCTTGTGCGGATAGGCTCCGAAGGCTTCCTGCTGGAATCTGTCATATTCCCATCCGCATAAGAGGTCTCCGGTTCCGTCATGCTGGAAGATTAAAACAAAACTTTGGAATAAGCTCTGATCGATTTTGCCTGGCTGAACAGTTCCGCCCTCGCCATCAGCAGACTTCGGAGTTCCACATTGTCCTTCCTTTTCTGGCACAGTTCTTCCTCGATTGCCCTGGCCATTTCCGAAACCGCGTTCACCGGCACCAGCCTGCCGTATCGTCCGTTCTCCAGGATTTCCGCCGGCCCGTTCCTGCAATCGGTGGCCACGACCGGCGTTCCCACGGCCATGGCTTGGACAAGGACGTTCGGAAAGCCTTCCTGAATGGACGAAAGGACACACAGTGCGGAGCGGGCCATGTACGAAAATGGGTTTTTGCTGAACCCGGGCAGCAGTACGGAATCTTGAAGCTTCAGTTCGAGCACGAGTTTCTCCAGCTCTGCTCTCAACTCCCCTTCCCCCAGAATCAGAAGCCGGGCTTTTTGTCGAAAGCCTGGCTGCGAGAACGCTCTGATCAGCATTCCGAAATTTTTGGCACGGGACAGCCTGCCCACGGCCAAAACAACCGGAGGCTCCCCCGGCAGGAACCAGGGGTGGTCCAAAGGTTCCTGGGCCTGATCGGCCAGGCCCGATGTGACGACCGGATTGTAAACAACCTCGATTTTCTGTCCAGGCAACTTGGCGAAACTTTGCAAATCATCTGCAACCCCCCTGGAAACCGCGACAATCTTGTCCGCTGAAGGATAAAGCAGTTTAACCAGTTGCACCCCTCTCCAGGCCTTGAACCCTTTATGGCGTGAAAGACTTTGCGACATGGTGGTCGCTTCACGAATAACCAGCCGAAACGGAATACTGCTGAGCTTGCGGGCAGAAAGGGCGACAAGGTTTGCATGAAACGGAGTCGAGAGAAGCGCCTGAGGCCTCCTTTGCCGCAGATAGCGAATCAACCCGGGAAGGCTTTTCAGAACCCGGTTGACCCCAAGATCGACAACACTGACGTTTTTAGGAACAAGGTCGAGATAGGGACCTTCGGCGTTCACCAGAACCAGGTCGACCCTGTACCCCTGATCGGCAAAACCGGTGGCGAGGTCCAGCATGGCTCTCTCGGCACCTCCTCCTCTCAGCGAGGGAAGGAAAAAGGCAATATGTTGAGAGGATGGGCACATAGAGATCCCTTCTGTTAATGACGGTATCTGTTACGCATGGAAAGGTAGGTCCATCCTCTGAACGAGCCGAGAAGAGTGTTACGGACATCCGCCAAATTCCGCTTCCCCGATTCCTTGGATCCGATTCCATAGCGATTTATGAAAACCGAGAGAGAGGCCAGCCAACCGATATTTTCATCAATGTGATTCGTCGTCACTGTTTTTGCTTTCGGCCATATTTGAATCATTGCATCGAGGGAAGCTTCGTTGAATACGCCCAACTCCCGAATGACATCGGAATTGACCAGGCAAAGCACCTCCTTGCGCAGATCATTGCGAAGCCATTGGCCATAGCGGTGATACTCCTTGGTCCGAGTATCGCTTTCCCCGGCCTGCATTCCAAAAACCCTTCCGGTTCTGGCCCAGGGAATCTCTCCCAGCTTTCCGGGCAGCACTTCGAGCAAACCTTTATAAATACGATCGTCCCGAACAGAGGGGTCCAGACCCCAAACCAAACCAAACACGTCGGGAGAGGTAAACATTTGGAAAATCGGAATATGTTTACCTACACAGCTGGCAACGGCCTGGGACCTGCGACGAATGCAGTTCATTTGGTATTCGATTTCACGATATTGGTATTCCAAATCCCTCTGAATGTTTATTCTGTGCCCATAGGCGTCCTCATGAATCCTGGTCCTGGCTGCTTCCAGCACACTGTCCAGAACCAGACCGTAGCGATTCAGGTTCTTGCCAACCAGTGGTTTCAGCGCTTCGACCCGAACGCCTGAATACTCGGCGCGTCCAACCCCGTCACCGTAATTTCCGAAGATTATGGCATCAAAATTCTTCAGGTTCGCAACCTTCGGTAAGGCATGAAGGTGATAGGGAGCAAATTCCGCCCCCATTTCTCCGGCAACATGGATATTCTCAAGCAACTGTTCGGGATTCAGCTGAAACTCGAGTTGTTCCCAACCCAGACGCTTGGCCACTTCGGCTGAATAAGCCATATCCCTTGAGCCGGGAATTCCCCAGGTGATTCCTACGACCTCCCCAGGAAAATCTCCACGCAATTGCAATACCTTGACTATGCCGGCGACAATTCGACTGTCCATCCCGCCGGACAAAAGGATCCCAACTCTCTTGCGGCCGTTGAGATAGATCAAGCCTTCACGTTCCAAAGCCTCCCTGAATCGGCGCACCAACTCTCCATCGGGTATAATGGCCCGTCCATGTTTGGGTATCTCCGCATAGTCCCACCCTCCCCTTCCATCGGGGACAGCTCTCCAGGGCGCTTTTCGCAAACCCTTCAATAGGGTGCGCTGGCCCAACAAATTGCCGCGACTTAACATCTCCACAATCCCGACCGGATCTATCGACCGCTCGATTTTGGGATTCGCCCGCAGTGCTGATTCAACTGTGTAATGAAAATGTCCCGGATCAGCTTCGAAATAATATGGATAATCACTCCCGAGGTGCTTGTATCTCTCGAAAACCGATAAATCGAGATCGTATTTATCCATAGTATTTCTACAAATGTTTTTCATATTTAAAAACCCCATTTAAATTTTGTGGTTTTCCTAATTCAGTTCAATTGCCTTGAATTGTATTCTCTTGGCCATATTTAGATCCTCGTATCCATTTATGGTTATCTTACTTTTACTTATTGCATTAAGAGAGTGGGTAACAGACAGAATCATAATCAGCCACATCTGCTTTCTCCATTCCCAATTACTGGTCATTATGCAGGAAAACCAGATTGACAACACGAAAATCCACAATTTTAAATCGATATCTTTTAATTTAAGGACAGAACGAGCGACAATAAATGTCATGATTCCGAATATAATTAGGCCGACAAGACCAAGGTCAACGAGAATGGAGATAAAGACATTATGCGGGGCTTTCGCTAACGGAAAATAGGATGACATGGTCCTGCTGAAGGATCCGGCCCCGACTCCCCATATCGGGTGATGCGCGAACCCTTCCAGGCCCAGGCTCCAGATTTCTCCTCGACCGCCGAGATTTCCGCTGGCCAACTCAGTCTGCACGGTCAACAGGCGATCCAGGGTTTTTTCGGGCAAAAACACCGATACAGAAGCCAGGATCACCAGGGATGCCCCTCCAACAATGAAAGGCCAGCTGCGGCGCATGCCTTTCGGAGGGGTTAGGACAATAAAGGCCGCCCCGAGCAAACCCTTCACCAATCCCGCACGAGAGCCTGTCAATAACATCGCCTGGCCGATGGCTGGTATTGAAGCGAGGCACAACCAGCGCAAGGGGCCTTTTTTCAAGAACAGGTACCAGGCAAAGGGGATACTGAGTGACAGAATCGAGGCAATTTCATTGGGGTTGAAATTGTAGGCACTGATGCGTTCATCCATCGTACCGCTCAGAAACTGATTTAAAACCCCGCAAGCCAAACCGAGACTTCCAAGTACAAACGCAAGGTAGAGACCATGAACCTTGTTTTCCTTGTCGCACCACTGAAGGATGAGCCACATCATCATCAGGAGTTGAAAATAGCTGAAAGCTCTCTTGTATGTGTTTTCCGGGGCTATTGTCCAAAACATCGAAGTCGCATTTAACAGGACAAAAATAAGCATAAACCAAAGCAGAGCATGAAACCGAAATTCCTGCTTTAGAGCCAAAAGAAAGAACAGACCGACACCCATCGCGAAAATACCGACAACTCGTCCAAGTGTTCCCACGCCCATTATAAAAATCGAACTTTCGAGAGGAATCACAAAAACAAGAAGCCAGACTGCAGCATAACCAGCATTGTTCATGCCCTTCTCCTTGCTTAAATATCCGTATTTCATTAAAAGAATATTCGACGCCAGTTTTGTCGTGAAAATAAATTTCAGTTTTATGAAGGTATATTTTTGGTTAAAAGAGTAAAATCGGTTTTTTTATTGTGAATTTCTTTATTCTTCTTTGATATGTAATTTTGAAATTTTATCGGTGCCAGTAGTTTATAGACCGGGTTCAAAATTCGGAATCCAATCGTTCTAAAGTATAATTTTCGAACGGCAGATTGAGCCGGAAGAATAAAATAATCATTTTCCTTTTTGTAAATGTTTGAATAGAATTCAGCACCTTTCTCTGCTGTGAGATGGTCATTGATCCAACTCATCCCTTCCTGCCCTATCTTTTCTGCTCTGCCCGGGTCGTTCAAAAGATCGACGATGACTTGTCCCGCTTTTTCTGGAGAGGCATCGTCTTCAGGTCGGTCACTGGCATCTCGGCCGGAAAAGTTTTTTTCCATGAGGGTGGCGAAGGTGTCCGAGCAGGCAAGTGCCGAGAAGCCATGGTTCCCAATGACCAGGGTCGGTAGGCCCACACTCATCGCCTCATAAGCCGATCTTCCCATTCCGACCGCAATGGAAGCTAATGGCAATAATCCGGACGCCTGTTCGCTTCCATGATCTGTCCAGGTGATGAGTGTTTGGCTGTGGCTTCTATTCACATCATGGATGGACTCCTGTAACTTATTCAGGGACAGTGAATCGTCAGCAGATCCAACAATGAGAAATTTTACTGAATGGCCCGCACCGACGTAATCAGCAGCTTTCACGAAGTTAAGCAGGGCTGGAATTTTTGAGGTGGCAATCCTGGATACCATCAGAACGATTCGATCATCTTTCGGTATCTTGAGCTGATTCAGAAAATCCACAAGGTATTTCTCCGTATATTTTTTATTCTCAAATTCAATACGCCCGGCATGAACGGAGATATTTTCTTCAGGAAACCCCTTTTCCATCAAACCTTGCTTCAGTTCATTGCTGAAAACAACCAGGGGCCGCATGACAGGAATCGACTTTCGGGGCACCGGGCCGCCGCAAATTGTGTACACGAGCTTTTTCGAATTCTTTTTGGCATGCCTATAACCCAGAATGAGGGCATTCGAATCGAAAGCATGAAAAACGTCAGGAGAAAACGTTTTATTTATGCGAGAGAAGGAACGGAAACTCTGGAGATTGATGACATACCCCTTTTCGTACCCTGTTGGAAAAATCGTGTAAGGAAGGCCACTCTTTTCCAACAGGGAAATCCCCTTTCCTTCCCCGGCGGCGACATGAACCTGAACTCCTTTTGCCGCCAATGCCCTGCCGATGGAAAGTGCAGATCGGGCGTGTCCCCCGATCCCCACGCGACCTATTATAAACAGCACTTTCATATCTTCCCCTTCCTTACGGAACCAAGCAGATTTCAAACAGATTTTGCTTTTTTCAAAAAATAATAATTCAGAGTCCTGAACAAGGCTTGATAGAAAGCAAAATCTTGAAGACTAGGAAAGATTATTTGCTTAACAGGAGATTTTGTCATACGAACATATGCAATCAGCCTGAATAATGCTCTGAACATATAAATAAGACTCACGCTCAAGCCTGCTCCAACCGATCCATAGCGTGGGATCAAGAGAAAGCAAATTCCGACGGATACGATTAAAGTAGAAACACTTGCTATGAAAATGTCCCGTGGCTTTCCAGATGCTGCCACATGAATTTCAAGAAAATGCCCGAAAGGAAAAATTATGACTCCAGGTGCGAGAGCAATATAAATTTTGGCAGATGGAATAAACTCTTCACCATATAAGAGAACAATGATTGGTTTTATGAAAATCATGAGTGTGATTATAACCAATGTCATTATTATTAAAGAATTTCTGCATAAAATATTTGTTCTTCTTGTCGCTCTTTCTTCTGTTGATGCCGCAGTAAAAGGGAACAGCATTTGGGTGAACGGCTCGACGACGAGTCGGGATTGCCTTCCGACACTTCTAGCCTTTGAAAAAAATCCGACTAGAATGTTATCCCCTGTGATTTTTTTTAAAAATACTAGGGGTAGTTCTTCTACCAGAAGATTGGTAAACATAAGCAGATAGGTCCACCGACCATAATTCCAAAGATTTTTAAGTAATTTCGTTGTTTTTATTTCTTCAATAACATTTTCTTCTACCAAATTTACATTACTTTCCGTTTTTGCAAAAATGATAAGAATAATTGTCATTGCAATATCAGAAAAAACTGATGAAATAATTGCTCCATAAATCCCAAATTTGAACAAAACTACAAGAAATATTACCAAAATCAATTGAATTAAAACGTTTAATATACTGGCTATGTTCAATTTTGTAATCTTCAGACGCCCACTTAAGATTCTCTGAGTGAAATTATTGAAAAACGTGAAAGGGAGAACAGAAACAGCAATCAGGTAATAGGAGAATTGAATATCATTCCAAGGTGAAATGGGATTTTTCCAAATATTAAGAAATATCAGCAAACATGCTATCGATATGACTAAGCTGACATATTTTGAAATTTTGAAAATTTGGCGAAAATCGGCTTTTTCTTTGGCAACAAAAAATGCAAAGGAGCTTCCAAAACCCAGATTTCCAAATCGAAAAGCAAAAGCTTTTACGAGAAGAAGAAGCGCAAGAATACCTACCCCTTCCGGCCCAAGGTAGCGAGCATTGATGATGCTTATGCCAAAGGCCAGAAAGGCCAGAAAGGCTCTCACGAAGGCTGTCTGCATCGTAAATCGGAAAAAAGACATCATACCCCTCCCTACAGGACAACCGAAACTGATGCTCCCAAACTGCATAATTTCGGGATCAGGCGATTGTATCCGCGCTCCACCTGCCATACATCATGAACAACCGTTTCTCCATGTGCGACCAAACCAGCTAAGGTGAGGGCAATCCCGGCCCGAAGGTCGAGAGCCCTTACCTCTGCACCGGCCAGTTGCGTACCCCCGCTGATGCGCAGGAGGTTTTCATCTATGGAGAAGCGAACTCCCATTTTGGCGAGTTCCCGCACATAGCCGTACCGTCCCGGGAAACGCAGATCGATGATCCTTGATTCACCCCGGGCGCACGAACCGTAAACCGCAAATAGAGGCTGCATATCGGAATTTATGCCGGGATAAGGTCCGGTGCTGATGTCAATGGGATAACATTTACCGCCACGAACAATGAGACAGTCATCTCCATGAAAAAACCGGGCGCCGCTTTCCCTGAGATGGATCAACGGGACTTCCAGATGACGCAGGGGAAAGTTGTAGATTTCTATATCCCCTCCCGTGATCACGGAAGCAATGAGCCATGTAAGGGCCTCCATATTGTCGGGCAGAGCCCTGTATCGGGTGCCCTTCAAGCCATCACAACCATGAATGGCGATATGTTCCTGTCCAAAAACTTCAATATCAGCCCCCATGTTTTTCAGAAACTGGATCAGGTCAAGAATTTCGGGGCGAACGTGCGGATTCCATACACGGGTGGTTCCCGTGGCAAGACATCCGCAAATGATGGCGTTTTCAGTGGCCCCGGTAGAACGAAAAGGAAGATGAATGTCGGTGCCTCGCAGTCGGCCTTTCGACTCTGCACACAAAAAATTATTTTCGGTCCAAACCCTGGCGCCCAATTTTTGCAGCACCAATTCATGGAGATCATATTTTCTTTCCCCAATCTGGCATCCTCCGGGCAGCGGAACAGCTCCAGCGCCCGTGCGCGCGACAAGGGCTCCCAAAACGAGAAGGGTATTTCGAATCGAGCGTTTTTTCCAATCCAGGCGGGAGGGAGGTGCCTGATTTTCGGTGATAATGATGGACTCATCCCCTGTTTGGCATGTCTTTCCGAGCAATTCCAGCATTCCTACATGGATCTCGGCATCCTTTAGTTCTGCAGGATAATTTTCAATAAGAACTTCTTCAGAGGAGAGTAAAGATGCGGCCAGCAATCGAAGGACGCTGTTCTTGGCGCCGCTTATTTTGACATTACCGACCAAGCGAGAAGGTTTTATCAAATATTTTTCGAGCTTTTCTTCGTTTACTTTTTCTTCTATAAAAGCAGAAAGTTCTGATTTCATAAGAAGTTCTCCTGCTCATAAATAGAAAATATTTTCGAGAAAATATTCTCGATACTTTTAATCAAATAAATAATTTATATTTTGACCTATATTAAAGAGGTGTTTAAAGAGAGGGGAAATGCGGAAAAAATGTGTTGTATCAAAAATCGACGCAAAACTCCCCTTTGATAAATACTGCAAATCCTGCATCGCATTTAATTAGAATTTTCATTTGTTTACGAAAATAGGCTATCACCGTTTTTTTCTTTTTCAAGCACAGCCATTCCGGGACTGATATCAGTTGGTGGGCAAGGCTAATTTTAATCAATTGTCGCCTTCCACCTGTCTGGCCAATTTTACAAGGATTTCCTCGATATTGGTCAATCCATCATTGTCGTCATCACCATTCGGATTGGCCGGCAAATCAAAAATTCGACGATTTTCCTTCAGTGCGGGGAAACCGCCCACCTCCGACTCCCGCGATATAATGGAGCCTGTCCTCTTTTGGACACTGTTGATGACCCTGGCATCCACCGGATCACGATCTGCCGGACGTGCTCCAGCTCGCGGCAGGAGATAGGTTTCCAGGGTTTTGACCTCATGAAGGGAGACATTCTTGTAGTACACAGGTGGGGATTCGGTCAGGAAAACTTGCGCAGCTCGGGATATCCCGTTGCCCCGATAGCTGTTGCCTTCCGCATAGAACTTGTTGGTCCCTTCGATACTTTTGTAGCTGGTTACGAAATATTTCCCCGCAGGCGTGCTTGGCCCGTAAAGAAATTTGTTTCCGACCATCGAAATCAGGGTTCCCGAACCGGTTCCTCCCAGCGAAAACATGCTGCTGCCGGAGTTGTAGGTGAGGTTGTTGACGGCGGCGACGGAACAATCCCTGTCGATTCGCGGAACCCGCGCATTCGAATGCGCAATCACATTTCTCACCATAGTGAAATTTTGAGTGAAATTTCCGACCAGCAATGCTCCTGTCGCTCCGTTGGTCGTTTCGCTCAGAAGACAATTGCTGAGGGTGACGTTGCGCACATGATTAACGGTGCTGAATATTTCATCCCCGTCACCACCCGGCCAGCTGAACGAGCAATGATCGATGACGATGTTGTAGATGGAACTGCTTGCCGAAGATCCGCCCATCAATCTAAAAACGTCTCGAGGCCCTGATGCCCCGGCCCGTACCCGGATATGCTGAAAGACAACCTCGTAAGCACGGACATCGATCCCCCCCTGAACGGTAATGCCGGGCGAAGGAGCGGTCTGGCCGGCAACGGTTATCCAGGGATTCCGAATGCTGGCCGGAGTGGATCCCAGATTGATCTGTCCGGAGACCTCGAAAACGACAATCCGGGGCCCGGAGGCCTCGAGGGCCGCTCTCAAGGAACCGGTCCCGCTGGAATTCAGGTTGGTGACCTTGATGATCCTGCCGCCCCGGCCCCCTTTGGCATTGGCACCGAAACCTTCGGCGCCGGGGAAGGCCCTGAAGGAAGGCTTCTGACAAGTTTCGATCGTCTTGCCGATCAATCTTCTGTTCCAGAGGCAGCCGATGTTTCGCGATGATATTTCGATGCCGGGGTATATCCATGGAAAGGAAACTTCCAGAGTGGTCACCAGGAGAACCAAAACCATGGCCTTCATGCTACCCCGACCTCCTATACTATTCTCTAATGCAAAGTCCTCCCGGAAAATCCGGAAATGCACGGCATCTATGCAAAAAGGATAAAATTTCGAATTTTGAAAATTTTCCAGATAGCAAAACCGCTCCGATGAACGATTAGCATCCGTTTATGCAGCATATCATGCTTTTGTTGCACAGGACGCAGGGGTGGTGGAAATAAAAAAAATCGCCCCACCTCCACAGGGAGGTGAGGCGAAAAGTGACTATTTCATCTGCATGACATGGCTCTAAAGGTTACCTTGGACCTGCTGTGCCATCTGGTAAAGGGTTTCCTCGATATTGGTATACCCATCTCCGTCGTCATCGCCATTCGGATTGGCCGGAAGATTCAAGGTTCGCGTGTTTTTCGCCAGCGACGGGAAACCTCCCACCTCCGACTCCCGCGATATGATTGAACCGGTCCTTTTCTGGACACTGTTGATGACCCTGGCATCCACCGGATCGCGATCGGCCGGGCGTGCTCCCGCTCGCGGCAGGAGATAGCTTTCCAGGGTTTGGACATCTCTTGCCGTGACGTTGTTGTAGGAGACCGGAGGCGATCCTACGACAAACTTTTGGGCACTGCTGGAGATGCCGTTACTCGGATAACTGTTGCCTTCGACATAAAATTTGTTGGTCCCTTCGATACTTTTGTAACTGGTTACGAAATATTTCCCCGCAGGCGTGCTTGGGCCGTATAGAAACTTGTTTCCGACGATCGAAATCAAGGTTCCTGACCCGGTTCCTCCCAGCGCAAACATGCTGCTGCTGGAGTTGTAGGTGAGGTTGTTGACGGCGGCGACGGAACAATCCTTGTCGATTCGAGGAACCCGGGCGTTCGAATGGGCCAGCACATTCCTCACCATGGTGAAATTATAGGTGTAGTTTCCGACCAGCAATGCACCTGTCGCTCCATTGGTCGTTTCGCTCAGGAGACAATTGCTGATGGTGACATCCCGCACATGGTTCACCGTACTGAAGATTTCATCCCCGTCACCACCCGGCCAGCTGATTGAGCAATGATCGATGACGATGTTGTAGATGGAGTTGCTCGCCGATGATCCGCCCATCAGTCTGAAAACGTCTCGAGGTCCTGATGCCCCGGCCCGTACCCGGAGATGCTGGAAGACAACGTCGTGGGTGGTGATGTCGATCCCGCCCTGAACCGTAATTCCGGGCGAAGGAGCGGTCTGGCCGGCAACCGTGATGTAGGGATTTTGAACTCTGGCCGCCGAAGAGCCCAGATTGATCTGTCCGGAGACCTCGAATACGACAATCCGGGGCCCGGATGCTTCGAGAGCCGCCCTCAAGGAACCGGTTCCGCTGGAATTCAGGTTGGTGACCTTGATGATCTTGCCGCCCCGGCCCCCTTTGGCATTGGCGCCGAACCCTTCGGCGCCGGGGAAGGCCCTCAAGGGACCGCTAGCGGAGGGAGGGGTTTCCGACGGGTTATCAGCCTGGATCGTTCCATACAGTTTATTGCTTTTTTTGAAAACATACGGATTCGCCTGTACCCAACGGGCTTCCACTTCAAAGCTGTGCTCGAGTCCCGGGCTCAGCCCGCTGATGACGGCCGTATTTTGGGTGGTGCGCCAGGTGGTGTTCGTATCCTTCCCGTCGATCCAGATATCGTAGCCGCCGGAGGGTACGCCATTGGAATTTTGCGGCATGGTCCAGGAGAGAACCATGTTCGTTCCTTCGGCCTTGACTGAATTCAACACCGGCGCCGGATAAGAGTCAGCAGCAGCGGCGATGTTGACCACGACCGAAACCGCTGAGGAGCGTTTGGAATTGCCGGCCTGGTCATAGGCAACCGCGGCAAGAGTGTGGGTACCGTTGTTGGCCGGCGCAACTGCCATCGAGGCAGAATAGGGGCTCGTGGTGTCGGATCCGATGAGATGGGTGCCATCGTAAAAGTCCACTTTGGCCACGGCGACGTTGTCGCTGGCGTTGGCCGTGATGTTCAAGGTCTGGGCACTGGTTATGGTGGTATTTGCCGAAGGACCGGTTATAGACACGGCCGGAGCGGAGGTGTCGCCGGCGGCAGCACTGACCGTCAGTTCTTTGGACCGGGGGTAAGCATAAGGGCTTGCCTGGGTCCACCGGGCTTCAACCAGGAACCGATGGGTTGCCCTGGTGTCGAGTCCGCTGATGGTCCGGCTGGTGCCGGTTGTGCGGTAGGTGGTGTTGGTGTCGTGACCATCGATCCAGATGTCGTAACCGCCGGCCGGGGTCCCGTTGGAGTTGCTCGGCATGCTCCAACTCAGGACATAGGACCCGTTTTCCAGTTTGGCACTGTTGAGTACCGGAGCCGGATAAGGATCGGTGGCGGCGGCAGCATTCACCGTCAGTTCGTTGGACCGGGGGAAAACATAAGGGCTTGTTTGGGTCCACCGGGCTTCAACCAGGAACCGATGGTTTGCCTTGGTGTCGAGTCCGCTGATGGTCCGGCTGGTGCCGGTGGTGCGGTAGGTGGTGTTGGTGTCGTGCCCATTGATCCAGATGTCGTAACCGCCGGCCGGGGTCCCGTTGGAGTTGCTCGGCATGCTCCAACTCAGGACATAGGACCCGTTTTCCAGTTTGGCGGTGCTGAGGACGGGAGCTGGATGAGCGGTCGCCGTCTCCACCGTCACCGTTGCAGAACGGGGGAACTGGGCGGGAGTGGCCTGATACCACCGGGCTTCCACGCTGAAGGTATGCTTGACGGCGGGGTCCAGACCGCTGATGGTCTGGCTGGTGCCGGTGGTGCGCCATCTGGTTGCGCTATCCTGGCCGTCGATCCAGATGTCGTATCCCCCGGAAGGCACTTCGCTCGTTCCGGCGGGCAGGCTCCAGTTCAAGACATAATTGCCGTCAACCATTTTTGCGCTATTCAATACAGGGGCCGGATAGGTGGCCGCGGAAGCTTCTCCTGAAAAACCTGATAACAGAGCAAGGCCGATAAGCCCGCATAGCAGAGTTGAAAAGATATAAGTTCCTGCTTTTCTTCCTGCTTTTCTTGCTGACATCTTTTTTCCTCTCCTTGTCAATTTGGGCCCGCCTCATGCGGGTCCGGTCACAGCATGGGATTCCATCGCCTGGGTGCCTTGAAATTGGCACAAAAAAACGCTTCCTTCGGGCAAGAAAGCGCATAAGAAAAACACCTCCTTATGGTTTTGCGCTTTCACATTCTTTTCGGTAACCTGGCCATCCACTCCCTGGAGAGGGGATCCACGGCTTTGCGTCCCCGAATCACTTCGGGTTTGCCCTTATCGAAGACTGCGGTTGAACCAGACCTCCCTTGCTTTGGTTTTACTCTCGTGAGAGAGCTTTGCTTTGTTTTCTGCTCTTGAGCAATCCATGTGCCACAAGCGTTTTTAAACGCAAAAACAGATACTTACTTGAATTTAATGGACAATGATTCCGACAGCTTAGATAGATGTTCAGGACAAAGATAATTTTTTCCTAACTTTGGGATGCCTTACCGGCAAAACCAGAGGGAAAAATTTTTTCTTGTGATTTCAGGAAGATAATGACCAGGGAGAGAAAAGGGGAAATCGCATGCAACAAAAAATGTCTTTTCGCCAAGCCTTTTAGCGAGGAAAAAACCTTTATAAATTGCACATCTGCACATAAGGCCAGGTAGAAATGCTTTAAACATCAAGGATGACAATGGGTTGCAAGCCAGATTTTTTGTCGGGAGAATACGACAAGGCAGGATTAATTTGACGGGGAACTAAGTCGGATGTCCATGAGAGCTTCTGCTGCATCCTTCCCGGTCTAATGAATATTCCGGGCGGGTCATTCTGTGAGAAGTTTGTGCTGTAGCCAGAGAGAGACGGACGGCTCCAGCGTATCTGCCGAACTGGGTGAAGAAAGCTGGAAAAGTTATGAATTTATAAGAGAAATCACCTGAGGCTGGACCCTTTTTGGAAAACCGTCGTTTTATCATGAACACCCTCCAGCCAATTTACGAATTCATCGGCCAGTTTCCTGCGCCCGAATTCCATTTCGGCCAGGCGCCGGGCATTCTTCCCCATAGTCTCGAGTTCGCCAGGATGGTCGGCCATGTACTCCAGAGCGTCCGCGAAAACTTTCGGATCCGAGGGAGGGACGGCAAGGCCGCAGTTGTGCTCCTGGATCAGATTCGCAAGCCATCCCGGATAGTTGTTGAGTACGGGCAGCCCCGAGGAGATGTAATCGAAGAATTTATTGGGGGACGTTCCGTAATAAAAGGCTGGAATGTTGGCCAGAATCATCAGCCCGACATTGACACTTCTCTGCAGTGCGGCCAGCTTCTTTCGGGGAATGGAATCCAGAAAAAGGCAATTTTTTAAATTTTCCGCCGCTGCCCGCTGCTGAAGGGCCGGCTTCATCTTCCCCTCGCCCACAAAAAGAAGGTGGATGTCGTCCCGCTGACGCCGCATCAGTTCAGCGGCCGTATCGAGCAGGGCGTCAAGACCATTGGCCATTCCGTGCGCCCCGGAGAAGATGGCGACAAAATCTTTGCCCTGTAAAATTTTCGGGCGATAACTGTTCCCGTCCGGTGTAAACAGATCGAGATCGCTGCCGTTGGGTATCAAGGCCACCTTCTGCGGATCGATGCCCCTTCGGATAATCCCTTCGACTATCCCTGGCGAGAGCCCGATGCACCTTGTGGCCGTGTGGTAGGACAGCCATTCCAGGATGTCCAGGGCTTTCAGAATCAGGGGGTTGCTGACAATCCCCATTTCCCTTGGAAGCTCCGGCCAGAGATCCCTGACTTCGAACACAAAAGGTTTCCGCCGCAGAAGGCTGGCGGCGATCCCCGGCACTCCGGCTGTGAGGGGCGTTGAGGTGGCGAAAAGAAGATCGTATTTTCGGGTCAGGGCCAAACCGAGGCCGCGCATTGCATAACGGAGAAACGTGATGCTTCTTTTAACAAAGCCGTCGTAGTTGGAATAGGGAAGATGCCATTCGACAACTTCGATCCCGTCAACGTTTCCGGTCCGCTTGCCGTTTTGGAAGTCGCCACTTAGCCCTGTATCGGAGCGGCCCGTGGTTCCGCAGACCATGGTGACTTCATGGCCCTTGGCAATCAGGGCCTTGGCATTTTCATAGGATCGGCTCCCTGAAGAACCTTCATGAGTGGAAAAATACTCGTGGAAGTATAGAACTTTCAAAGTATGGCTCCAATCACTTAAAATTAAAATAGAAGCTGGATTTCAGAAGTAATTATAGCTTTACATTCTTCTATCTCAACCTCCAGTACAGGAATTGGAGTCTTTTTTAAATAATATTTTGACTCATAACCTTGAACAATTTCAATTCTTCTAATATTCTTATTGCTTTCTATTTTAATTTTTATAAATTTTGACTCTATTTCTTCTTTAATTATATTCCATTTTAAATCAATCAATCTCCATCTTAATACAGCCTTTTCGAACCTCCCTTCAATTTCATCAATGATTTTTACGATTTTATCCTGGATTTCAATAGTCCTTTTATGTTTGTTATCCAAGTAATCATTATAAGATCCAGACCATGAGACTTTTTCTTTCTCTTCTTGCAGGCCACTTGACTTATTCAGCTCCAGCCAGCTTCCTCGTAAAAATCGACTGATTGAAGGCATCTGGTCTTTTCCGTCAAATTCAATAGTGTTATGGGCCCTTGTCGAGGAAAAATAACTTTTCCATGGTTCATCGGCATAGGAGTAGGAGCCGGAGTCCCGGAGGATATTCCTCCCCTGATGCCAAAGGTCAAAATGAAAGGCGTCTGCGTGGGCCGGCCGGAACCGGAAACGGGGATAACGCAAAAGCCCCCAGGTCCCCTCTCCGATGCAAAAATGAACATATCCCCCGATGGGAAAATCCCTGGTTCTTTTTTCAAATCCAGCCTTTTCTCCCCTGCCCTCCTGCAGATCCAGCCAGAATATCGGTTCGTCCCAGGGCCCCATTGGATAGACTTTTCTGCCGAGGAAAAGAACTGCTCCCAACTGAACGCTGGGTCTGTAGTCGCGATAATCTGTTTCCGCGAGAGGAAAGAGACGGGCGCCGTCGTTGGGCCCGAGATTGGGTGCATGACCACTTTTTTCATCGACCATCTGGTACAGCCACTCGACCGCTGCCCGGGATCGCTGATAGAAGCGGGGCGAAAATTCTTCCAGAGACAGCTCCCGCCGCCAGAATTCGACCTGATTAAGGGTTTCCACCAGGAGGCGGTGATAATTGAGAGAGTGCTGGGAAAAACTGCCGTCCTCCCCTATGAGCCTGGCCACCCGGTTTTCCAACCACTTTCGCCCTTCGTCTTTCCACCTCTCAGCCTGATGCCTGTATCCGGCGCTCGCCCCATGGAGTTCCAGCCAGCCTCCGCCGATGAACAGGGCGGCGGCTTCGCTGGTGCCATGATTGTTGTCCTGTGCGAGTGCATACCTCACGGTCGGCTCGATCCGTCCGCAGTGTTCGAAAACGAATCGGACCAGGGCCTTCGCCGGTTGCCTGTGCTGGCGGAGCAGGAAAGCTGCCAGCAACAGCTGTAGCATTCTGATGCCGGTTTCCTGGCCGCACATCCAGTTGGGCCCAGAATTGAGAGGATTTTTTGTGATCCAGTCCCGACACCATTCATTGAGGCTGCGCAGATATCGGAGATCTCCCGAGTGCCGATAGGCCCGAGCGAAGACAAGAGCCCAATCGAAACGGGAGGGTTCCCAGATCACCTTGATATCACCGATTTCCGCATCAAAATCTTGAAGGGCGGACCAATGCGTCCCTGCGGCGTCGATCCGTTTTCCGGTCATCGGGTTTCGGAACCAGTCCGGCGGTGCCCCCGTCTCGAGTTCATGGCAGGAAAAATAGATCAATTTTCCTGCAAGCTGCTTCTCGGCCCTTCTGACAACAGTCTCCCCTTCGAATCCGGCGGATCTGTCTTCTCCCCCGCTGTCGAGTTCAAACAGGTCGTCTTGGTAGGCATTGCCGATGGGCAGGCGCTTCAGATAAAAACCTCGCCGCCGGCGCATCCGAAAAAAAGCCACAGAGGCCACATTGGTTATTCCCAGCTTCCGGACCACGGGCAGCAGGAGCCGCAGCCGCCTGAAGAGACTCTGCCCTGGGTCGGGGTCCATGTTTTTTCCGGGCTCAGGGATAGGCCGCAGTCTCAGCCTTTCCTCCGGTTCGAAGGTATGATCCTGTTCAGCGGTTGGCATACTGCGAACCTTTCTGAATTTTACGAAACCTCATCATAACGGGCGGAGTTTCGGCACCAAAGCTGCCAGGCTTCATCGGGACGATGACCCGATCCAGCTCAAAGGCAGCACCTAATATGTCCTCGGGCTGATCACCGGAATGCCTCGCCCAGTACCAGACCGTGTCATAGCTGCGCAGAAGTTCACGACTTTTCTTGTCGAAAAAAGACTCGCTGCGGTACCGGGAGTCCGCCACATCCAACCAGGTGGCCCCTCGGGAAACAATTCCGATTTCCTCAGGGTCACGGCTACTGACAAAGGCAACGTTAAAGGCGCCATCGCCATAAAACCTGGCTCTCATGGCCGTAACCATGTTCGGAAACAACCATGCCTCTTTATCCCCGGTCTGGATCAGGGTCCTGGTAACGACCTCTCTGACCTCCTGTCTGCCCAGGTACTCCCACCTGAAAAGTCCGAGACTGACCAGGGACAGACTGAGGATGCCCGCCGTTGCCGCTACCTTTAAGGGAATACGAAGCAGGGAAAGCCCGCAACCCACCAGCAGGATCGGAAAGATATTGGCGATAAAAGTGTACCGGGAGGAAAAAGACAGGCTGCCGACCAGCCCTGACCTGATCAGCGGCACA
Source organism: Syntrophotaleaceae bacterium (assembly GCA_041390365.1). Classification (NCBI taxonomy): domain Bacteria; kingdom Pseudomonadati; phylum Thermodesulfobacteriota; class Desulfuromonadia; order Desulfuromonadales; family Syntrophotaleaceae; species Syntrophotaleaceae bacterium. The sequence goes on from JAWKQB010000001.1 coordinate 1,257,795, forward strand.
GCCACCGTGGCCAGGAATAATCCGGAAAGCAGCATCAGAACAGGCCGATTGACCCGTAAAAGATAGATGAAACCCAAAATGCCGGTGAAGCCGAAAGCGGCAGCCGCAGCCGCTCCTCCGGCAGCCAGCCAGAACAGGCCCACCTCCGGCCTGAGAAAGGTGGTTCCCAGAACATGAACCAGGGGCAAACCGGCCAGATGCCAGAGATGTTCGGCCCCGCCACCGGTATTGATGGCCTGAGTCATCATGCTCGGAAGCCAGAGCATCATCAGGCCGAGAGAGCCTGCTCCGGCCACCATAAGGGCTAAAATTTGCCGCGGCCGGCTCCGCAGCACAACCAGCATGTAGATCCCGCTGACAAGGGCGGCCACGGCGCCGCTGTAATGGGACCAGAAGCAGGCGGCACAGGCCAGGGCCCAGTAAACCAGGGCGGCGGAAGACCCGCTTTTCGCATAACGGTCGGCTTGAGCCAGAATCAACACCGTCAAAAGTCCGGCAAGGGCATAGGCCCGCAATTCTGTCGCCATGTAAACCTGCCAGGGATGGATCGCGGCGAGCATCCCGCAAAAGAGAGCCACTCTGGTGGGTACCCAGCGTAAAAACAGCCGCACCATCAGCACGATAGCCGCCAGATTCATTGCCAGGGGCAACATCTTCCAGGCTGAGATGTTCTCCTCCACAAGCTTCATATAATAATGAAGAAGCAGCATGAAAAGAGGCGGATTGGAAGGATCCAGAGCAGCGCCTGAGAGAATATCCCCTGCCGAGCAGCGGGCAATCAGGACATAATTGATCTCGTCACCAGTCAAACCGGGGTCGAATGCAAAGGGCAGCCGGATCACCAGGGCCGTGAAACCAAGGGCCACCCACCAGCCGGAAGTGATTCGGTCCGGCAGGAGATTATGGCTCGAAGCAGGTTTGAGAAAAGTGTCCACGGCTTGTCCTCTATTCGGCATCAGTCGCGAAAAGTCCAGAACTTGTTGCCGATAAAATTCAGGCTCATGGAAAAAGCTATCGCCAGCAACTGGGACATCTCCGGCAACCAGTTCCGATTTTGCACGAGATACTTCAGGATCCCGAGGTTGATAAGGAGTGCAGCCAGGTTGACGATCAAAAACCGGCCGAACTCGACCTGTTTTTTCCCTCCCGCCCGCGAAAAGGTCCATTTTCTGTTGAGAATGAAGCTGTTCATAAGACCGACGCCATAACCGGTGGTCGATGCGATCAGATAATGAACTCCGAACAGACCGAAAAGGAACAGGAAAACCAGGTAATGAAGCCCGGTGTTCACAAAACCTATCAGGGAAAACTTGATAAATTGAATGCCCGATGCAAGTGCGATTTTCATTTGAAGGCGACCTTTTTTCCTTTGACAGCATCGACCCTGGGCCGGTTTTTGGCTTAAAATATCTTTAAACTTCCGTCACTTGAGGCCTTCAGGTTCATATTAAAACTGTCCACCGCCGACCCGGGTTTCCGATTGGGCAAAAGGCTGCTGAAAATTGATCTCTTCATCGGTGATATAAATCGGCCGCCCCTTCATCTCTTCATAGATTCTCCCCAGATATTCTCCCAGAATGCCGATGGCAATAAGCTGGATTCCCCCGAGAAACAGGACAGCAACGAAAATAGAAGCCCATCCCGGCACCACCCTCTCCGGATAGAAAAAGCGGGTCATGAGCCCGTAACCGAGAAAAACGAAACTGACCAAGGCACTTAAAAAGCCGAACGCCGACGAGATTTTGAGGGGCAACTGTGAAAAGGACAGAATACCGTCCGATGCAAACCGGATCATTTTTTTCAAAGGATATTTGGTTTCCCCTGCGTGGCGGACCTGGCGAACGTATTCGACCTTGCACTGACGGAAGCCGATCCAGCTGACCATTCCTCTGATGAATCGGGCCTTTTCCCGCATCTTTTTCAGTTCTTCGACAACTTTTCGATCCAGAAGGCGAAAGTCACCGCTGTCTGCAGGGATATCGATCGAAGTCAGTTTCCTCAGCAGTCTGTAGAAGATCGCAGCCGTGAGAAGTTTGAACCTCGTTTCCCCTTCCCTCCTGGTTCGAACTCCGTAAACGACCTGATACCCGTCCTGCCATTTTTCCACCATTTCGGGAATGATCTCCGGTGGATCCTGCAGATCGCCGTCGATGACGACCACGGCATCTCCGCAAGCTCTGTCCATACCGGCGGTAATGGCTATCTGGTGCCCGAAATTCCTGGAAAAACTGATCAATTTGACGTCCTCATCTTTTCGGCAGAGTTCCTTGGCCAAAGATAGAGTGCCGTCCTTGCTGCCATCGTTCACCAGGATTACTTCGTGATTAAGGTGAAACTGGCAAAGCATTGTTTTTAATCTGCTATAGATTTCGTGGATGACGTCTTCTTCATTATACAAAGGGACAACGATACTTAGGACAAAAGCGGACATTTAATCCCCCTTTACTCCTCCCTTTTTATGTTTGTAGAAATTTTTCTTTTAATAAAAATTATCTTTTTCAATTTCTACTATTACCAAGCAATTTTTTTATGTCAAGAAGTTGTTATATTAGAGCACTTATGAATACATCCTGAATTTATTAAAACCCGATTCTTTTCTTCACATTAACTGGATTCTCCCAAATTCCATGATAAGTTTTTGAATAAATATAAACAGATTTATTAAAATTTTAAAAAAAATATCTTAAGTCAGTGATTTTTGTCGCTCACCTGAGAGGTGTTTTAAGGAATGAAAATAACCTGCTTGATAGATTCTCTTAATTCTGGAGGGGCCCAAAGGCAGCTTTGCCTGCTTGCCGTCGAATTGAAGAGAAAAGGATGGAATGTAGAAATCGTTACTTACCATGATTTCAATTTTTTTCTTCCCCTTGTTGCTAATGAAAAAATAACACTGCAAAACATTGAACCCGGAACCCATCTGCAGAGAATCCTGAGGGTTAGGAAATATCTGCGGCGCAGTGAACCCGATATTGTTCTTTCTTATCTGCATACCCCAAATTTACTTGCCGAACTCGCTGGTCCTCCATTTCGAAATTTTAAGGTGATCGTTTCCGAGAGAAACACCGAATACGGCAGGGTCCGCGCTGGCACTTTTCGAAGATTTCTTTTCCATCTCCTGGCCGATGCCGTAGTCACAAACTCGTTTTCGCAGGCTGATTTCATCAGCCGTATTGCTCCGTGGTTAAGATCCCGTACAGCTACCATCCCTAATTGTGTGGATCTTGAAAAGTTCCATCCGCGCGAACATCTGAGCGAAAATCCTTCGGCAACGATCAGACTGCTCGTTCTTGGCAGGTTCGAACCTCAGAAGAATCCTTTTATTCTTCTGGCAGCCCTGGAGATTCTGGTCAGAAGCCATGGGGTGACGGATGTCGAAGTCGACTGGTATGGAAACAACTTCTATCTTGATGGTAAAGCCACATCCAAATCAGATCTTTTCGACCGCTTGCAGAGGGAGATCGACCAGAAATTTCTGTCCCCCTACTTTCGCCTGCATCCGCCGGAAAAGAATGTGGTCGCCCTTTACCAATCTGCCACTGCAGTGTGCCTGCCTTCTCTCCATGAGGGATGCTCCAATGTCATTTGTGAAGCCATGGCGTGCGGCAGACCGGTATTGGCGAGTCGCGTTGCGGACAATACTCTTCTGGTTGAGGACGGCATGACCGGCCTTCTCTTTTCTCCGCACGATCCGGAAGATCTTGCACAAAAAATACTGCTTTTTCAGGCCCTGCCTGCCGAAACAAAACAGGAAATGGGCAGAAGGAGCCGGTCAAAGGCGGAGCGGGATTTTTCACCGGCGGAATTTGTCAACAGATATCTGGAGCTGTTCGAGGGTCTGCAGAAAGGATCGAGCTTCAGATCCAGTCGAAGTCGGGCTTGAGACGGAAGGAGGGTTTCATGGACAGAATCCCCGATCTGGCCATACTTGGTTCCTATCCACCTCCCTTCGGTGGTGTGACCATTCACACCCGGCGGCTGTGCAAACTGCTGGATGAGAGACGGATCGACTATATCGTGTTCAATGCGGCATCGGATGCGGAAAATGGTAAAAGGATTTTTTCCGTTTTTCGCCACCGACGCCGATGGTTGTTGCGTTATGCCCTGTTCGGCGATCATCCGGTCGTTTACATCATGTCCCCCCGTCTCATGTCGTGGCTGCTGGGTGCCTTCCTGGACAGGGTTCGAGGCAAAAAGGTCATCCTGCGGATTCAGAATTCACGCCTGATTGATTGGAACGGTAATTTTCTTCTCACTTCCCTGTCACGGTTCTCCCTCTGCAGAGTCAGTGAAATCATCGCCGTCAACAGGGAAATCGGACGTAAGCTGGTGGACCTCGGGGTGGATGAGGGTAAAGTTCATGTCCTGCCCGGTTTCCTCCCGCCCGTTTCGCAAGACCTGGAAGAAGAAAAAATTCGACCTGAAATCAGGCAGTTTCTTGAGCACCGTCGGCCGGTCATTGCAGCCAACGGCAAAATATCCTTTTATCGCAATACCGACCTCTACGGTCTGGACCAACTGGTGGACCTGGCTATTGAACTTAAGCCTGCTTTCCCTGATCTGGGAATCATTTTCTGTTTTTCCGAATTTTCCGAAAAAGATCGGGATTACCTTGACGGATTATCGGCCAGAGCAGCAGCAAACGGAGTGAGCGGTAATATTTTCTTCAATCTTGAAGGGGGCCCCTTCTTACCTGTCCTCGCAAAATCTGACCTGTTCCTGAGGCCGACCACAACCGATGGTGACGCCAATTCCATAAGGGAGGCCCTCTACCTCGGGGTCCCGATCATAGCCAGTGATGCGGTCGGACGTCCTCGAGGAGTGACCTTGTTTGAATCAAGAAATTTTTCTGCTCTGCTTGAAACAGTCAGATCCTGTCTCAGCAATGGAGGGAAAGCGACCAGGAGGGCAGCATCGGTTGATGACGAGACCCGGGACACTGTCGAGCAGTATCTTGAATTGCTGTGCAGGAATGCGAAACCTTTGCCGATTTCCAACCCAATTTATTCATACCAACCCGGAAGAGATGGCTATGGAAAAGACGGAATCGAAAAGAATCAGTAGAGAGGGTAAGGCTCTTGTCGGTATTTTTGTTTTTGCCGCTTTAGCTGCCATGGTTTTTTCCTTTCTCGGGCCCGTAAACTTTCTGCTGTTGTCGTCGGGTATAGCGGTTATGACAGCGGTGCTGCTGAAACCTTTTTACGGGCTCTGCTTCCTGGCGGTATCCATCCCCTATGCAGGAATCCTTCAGATCGCTCCCAAATTGACTGCAAACAAGGCATTCGCCGTCTGGGTTGTATTGTCTTTTCTTCTCGGCCTTCTGGTGAGGAAGGAAAATCTTAAACTTTTCTCCTCGTTCACCCTGAGATTCTACATCGTGCTCCATGTCTATCTCTTTGTTTCCTTCCCTTTCCGAACCGTAACTCAGGAAAACCTCGAAAGCCTGTTTTCGAAAATTTTCCTTCTTGGCCTTGTTTTCCTGATCGCGGCCATTCCGGTGAATTTCAGGGAATTCAGAATTATCTGCCTAGTGTCCGCAGCCGGATCGGCACTTTTGGGGATATATATCGCCTTGTTCGGAATGGAAAAGGTGGTCGGGGAATATGGAACCCGTTTGGCTGCAGGGACGAACGAAAATGTTCTCGCCCATGCTCTGGGTGTCGGTCTGCTTCTTTCTTTTTTTGCAATGAAGGATGCCGACAGGAAAATAAAAGGGGCTATCCTGTTTCTGGACGTTTTCTCCGTATACGCCATTCTGCTGACGGGGAGCCGGGGGACCTGGCTGGCCCTGGTTCTGAGCGTTGCCCTTTTCCCCCTTTTCGCTCCCGGCATTCCCCTGAAAAAACGTTTGCAATATATCCTGTCCGGCATACTGACTGTGGGGATTATCAGCGGGGGTTTGATTTACGGCCTGTTCGGTCAATGGGGACAACTGGTGATGGATCGTCTGGTCGAGCACGATACGATGGCCCAGGCGGCAGGTGGACGCGTCAGCAACATCTGGCCGTTCTACCTGGGGAAATTTTCCGAGAAGCCGTTTTTCGGTTGGGGACCGGGAGCCAGCGAGTACCTGGGAATGTCGGCTCACAACGACTTTTTGTGGTCCCTGGTGGAAATGGGCGGGGTCGGCTTCATACTGCTTCTTCTGTTCTTGGCTTTCGCCCTCAAAGAGATCCTGGCCAACAGGGACACCACCTTGCGCCTGCAGGCCCTGATCCTGTTTACCTTCCTTCTTCTGGCCGGGCTGACCCACAACACCCTCAGCCTGAAATCCTACGCCCTGGCCTGGGGAGCTTTATGCTTCTTGGCCAAGTTGTCCGTAAAGCAGGAGATCCAGCCCCGCCCAACGCCTGCAAGGATCCAATCATAGCCGGTTTTTCTCCTCCTTTGGCTGGGATTTCTCACAGAAAAACCTGCCGATGGAACGAATTGAATCAGCGACTTGGCTTAAATCCGAGGTTCTGGGGGCGAAAAGGCGGATCAGCCCCGTTCCGCTGAATTTTTTGAAAGCCAGGCAGAGAATCAGAAGGCTGGCGAGGTGACTGCCGAGCACCCCGATAGCGGCCCCCATCATGCCGATCCGCGGCAGGAGCAGATAAAGCAGAAGGATGTTGACAACTGCTCCCAGAGCCACGCTGAGGGAGGCGTATCCGGGACGGTTGGTCCCGAGAAAGTAGGGTTCCAGCATCTTTGAACCGCAACGCAGGGTCATGCCGACGGCCAGCACCTGAATCAGGGGAACAGCTGGCAGGAATGCCGGTGAAAACAGAATAGTGACGATCGGATGGGCCAGAATCGCAATCACCAGCAGCAGGATTCCGCAGGAAATTCCGGCCAGCCGAAAACACTCAGCCACCAGATCCCTGCGACCGTCGGGGTCCCCGGCTATACGGGGGCTCAACACCTTGTTCAGGGAATCGGGGATGACCAGGACCTGCGCCATGAGCCGCATGGCAACGGAAAACATCCCGATTTCCGCCTGGTTCGAAAAAAATGCCATGATCATTGTGCCCATTTGGGCATTGGCCTGATTGCTGATTTTTCCTACGTAATACTTGCTTCCATAGACCAGAATTTTTTTCATGCCATTGAGGTTGGGTCGGGTCCATCCCAATTGAAATCTGGTTCGGAAAAAATAGAAACAGAGAACAATGATCACGGTTTCGCTGGAAATATTGGCGAACAGAGCGCCCTCCACCCCGCCTTTGAACATCCCGACGAAGATCAGGGTGAAAAGCAGATTTCCTACCGCTCCGGCAATGGAGACGGTTGAATAACAGGCAATGTCCCTGACGGCGACAAAAAGCCTCAAAAAAACCGTCGAAAATATACCGAACGGTATGGTGAGGATGGCGACGAGGAACTGGCTGTGGGTCGCTTTTGACAGGAATTCAAAATCGCCCTGCAGCAACAGCAGCCCGACTGTCATGGCCAGGATGCTGGCCAGCAGACTGTAAATCGAGACATAGACGGCACCTTCGGACAGGGTGAAATGTTTTGCAGCGACAAAATAGATGCTCGCGCTTTCACATCCCAGCAGAAAAACCAGGGTCAGCATCATGGAAAAAATCAGACAGACTGCGTAGGCCCCCCGACCTTCGGGCCCGAGAACCCAGGCAAGGCAGCTCTGCGTTCCCAGAACCATGAACAGACCGACGATACGGGTCATGAACGTAACACTGAAGTCAAGAAAACCGATGCGCATGGGAGCTTCCCGACAGGAAAGAGATGAATATTAAAAGACTCAATTGCTGTTTTTGGAGATAAGGTATCTGTTTTTTTTGGAGGACAGGTATCTATAGAAGGAACCTCCGGGCAACGCTGCCAGGTAATGCTTATAACACCTGAAATTAACAGGATTTTTTTTAATAGCCGCAAGCAGGTTTTTTTTCCCGTTTTCGACATCCCCTTTGGCACAGTAAAGGAAGCCGATAACGAAATAGTGATGACTCAGGACCTTCGGTTTATTTTGAACAAGGGGCATGATCTTCTTGAGAAGTTTGACTTTCCCTTGAATTTTCGAACCCATGTTGTGAGTGATTCTCGCATCATGGTTCAAGAACTTCACCAGGGGACAAGAAACATAATCGATCGGGCGAACCTGAGCGATTCTTATCCAGAGATCCCAGTCCTGAGAACTGGGCAGGCTGACATCGAATCCACCGACCTGATTAAAGCAGTCCCTGCCGACGACCGCCGATGAGGTTGTCCCGATACAGTTTTCCATTAACAGGAGGTCGTCCAGTTTTCCTCGCCATGAGGGCTGGAATTCCCGGTAAATCTCGTTGTTTTCAGCATTGACGTAATAGTATCCGCTATAGACCATGCCCATTTCCGGATCGGTTTTGAAAACTTCAAGCTGCCGTTGCAGTTTGTCCGGAAGCCACTCATCGTCATCGTCTAGAAAAGCGAGGTATTTACCGCTTGAAACAGCGACACCGGCATTTCTCGCCTCTGCGGCGCCTTTCCGTTCAGTCTGGCGGAAAAACTTCAACCGGGGGTCCTTGATCTGCTCCACCACTTCCGCAGTTTCATCCTCGGAACAATCGTCCACGACAATGAGTTCAAGGTCTTCAAAGGTCTGGTTCAATACGGAATTTATCGCCTTTTCTATCATGTGGGCGCGGTTGCAGGTGGGCACGACGACACTCACTGAAGGCATAGAGCTCTCCTGTTGATGGTTTAACGGCCCCTTCTGTTCATCATGGCCGAGTCAAGCGGAGGGTTGCCACCTTCGACCTGACGGGCGAAGTCGTGAAGAACCTCCTCGATATTTGAATAACCGTCCGCATCATCATCCCGGTCGGGCGCATGGGGAATTTTGAAGGGCCGGAACGAAGGCCGGCATTCGGGCCACCCTCCAACCTGTTTCGGACTGTCGATAATCCTGCCCGTTCGCTCCATGACGTCCCGTAGCACCCTGGCATCGATCGGATCACGGTCACTGGGTCTGGCCCCGACATGGGCCAGTAACCCCTCTTCACTTTTGTGCGCCGCCACCATCCGCAAAGAATCGGGCCAGTCCAGGGGGGAGGATATTTTTGAAATTTTCCGGTTCGAAGGGCACAGAATCACACCCGCATAGCGGTTTCCGGAAAGGTAGACTTTGCTGTCGGGGGTGTCCTTGCCAATCTTGATGGCACAGGCGTTCTTTGGAGTGTCTGGACCCGAAATGAACAGGTTACCGACAATGGTCGCCCTTGATGGGCCTTGCTTCCAGCCGTCGCTGATATGAAAGAAGGATTGGGAACCGGTATTATAAAAGACGTTGTTTACGGCAATCAGGGACACATTGCCGTAAACCAGGGGATTCCTGGTTTTGTTATGAGCGAACAGATTGCCCCACAGGGAAAGGTTCTCGATGTTATTACCGACCAGCAACCCCTTGGAATGGGCTCCTTCCGGATGGATGGAATGGTTCAACCCCTCGCTGATGATCGAATTCCCGATGGTGACATTTCGCACCCGGCTGCCATCGAGCTTGGCCCAGACCGACATGTTTTCGTCTGTGGCCCAGCTCACGGAGACATGATCGATCACCACATTTTCGGAAGGGCTGACGATCTTGAGGCCATCCCGGCTCTCGGGATCGGGACCTTTCCGGCCATCCCCGCACCGGATTTTCAGATGCTGCACCAGAACATCGTGGGTGGCGATGACCAGGCCGGCTCCCTTGAGGGTGATTCCCGGCGATGGAGCGGTCTGTCCGGCCAGGGTGAAATAGGGATTGGAGACGGTAACCTCCTCGTCCAGTTCAATGATTCCTCCAACCTCGAAAACCACTATGCGAGGACCTTTTCGCTCCAGAGCTTCCCGCAGGGATCCCTTCCCGCTGTTTTCCAGGGTGGTGACCTTGATGATTCTACCTCCCCTGCCCGCCGGCGTTTCGGTTCCGAATCCCTGGGCTCCGGGAAAGACGGAAACCGCTTTTTCCCGAGGATGAAAACAGGACATTCCCGACAAAACCGCAAGAAAGAAAATCGTCGATGACAGGACTGCCCCGATCCGCAGCAGGTGTCTCATCTCAACCTCACAGAAGATTCATGGATTCTAACATTGCGTCAAGTATAGCAGGATTTTGCAGACATAAAAAAAAGGGCCTTCGTGCCAATGTACGAAAGCCCTTAAATCTACGTCATATTTTCAAAGGTGGATTATTTCTGCCCCACCTGTACAGCCATCTGGTACAGTTTTTCCTCGATGTTGGTGTAGCCGTTGCCGTTGTCGTCCCCATTGGGATTGGTCCCCTCATCGAAGGCCCTGTAGGCGTCGGGATAGTTCGGCCAGCCGCCGGGCGCTCTGGTTCCGTTGCCATCGACGCTGTCCACCCAGCTGCCCTTTTTGTTGACCACTTCACCTGTGGAGGGGTTGGCGATGCGGTTGTCAACGGCATCGCGTTTGGCGGGTCTTGCCCCGGCATTGGTCAGAACGCTGTTCAGGATATCGTTCTCTTTGGTCAAGTACTTGATGCCGGACAGGGACACCGGAGGAGCCGAGGTGAAGTAACCGGTGCTTCCCGATTGAACCTTGCCGCCATCATAGTAGTTGGCCGTTTCGTGGACCGCGGTTCCGGAAGGGGAACTGCTTTCGATTTTGATGGCCGCCGGTGCCGTCGTACCGGGCCCTTTTCGGAAAACATTGCCGACCACGGTTGCCTTGGGAGGGCCGTCTCCCCAACCGTCGCCAATGGAGCAGAAGGAATAGGCACCGGCATTGTAGAACACGTTGTTGACGATCAGGATCTCCGTACGACCGTAGACCATGGGGTTGCGGGTCTCGTTGTGGGCCTGGAGATTGCCGATGAAAGCGATGTTCTTGTTGCGACGTCCGGCCAGATATCCTTTGGAATGCTTGCCGTCGGTATGAACCGAGTAGCGCAGGCATTCGCTGATGATGTTGTTGGAGAAGGTAACATCACGCACGTCGGTCCAGGTATCGGCGTTTTCATCCACGCCCCAGCTGATGGAACAATGGTCGATCACGACATTGTAGGACGGTTTGAGAATCTGGACGCCGTCGGGGGGCGAGGTCGCCACCTCGTCGCCGACGCGGATGGCAAGATGCTGCACCAGCACGTCGTTCGTGGTGATCGACAGGCCATACCCCCGGATCATGATCCCCTGACCGGGGGCCGTCTGGCCGGCGACTGTGCAATAGGGGTTGCGTATTCTCAGGTTGGAGTTCAGATGAATGGTCCCCCCCACCTCGAAGACGACGATCCTTGGACCGGACGCTTCCAGGGCGGCCCTCAGGGAGCCGGAACCCGAGTCGTTCAGGTTGGTGACTTTGATGATCTTTCCGCCGCGGCCGGCCTTGGAATCGGTACCGAATCCCTGAGCTCCGGGGAATATTTTCACCGGACCGGAGATCACGGGATTTTTGGTGCCGCCCGCAGTGGTGTCGCTGTCAGGCATGGCCGCTGCCGCGACCGACAGCGCATTGCTTTGCGGAAATTCAACGGGGTTCATCTGCGTCCACCGCGCCTCGATCACGAAGCTGTGCTTGGCACTGGTATTCAGACCACGGATGGTATGGCTGGTGCCGGTGGTACGGTAGGCGGTGTTGGTATCGTGCCCGTCGATCCAGATGTCGTATCCGCCTGCAGGAGTGCCGGCCGGATTGTTCGGCATGGTCCAGCTCAGGACATATGTCCCGTTCTCCAGCTTGGCGGTTTGCAGTTGAGGAGCGGGGCAGGGTTTTGCATCCGCGATGTTGACCGTCACCGGGACCGCCGTCGACCGGGTCGAGTTCCCTGCCTGATCGTGGGCCAGAGCGGTCAGGGAATGGGTTCCGTTGTTGGCTGCGGTGATAGGAATGCTGACCGAATAAGGGCTGGTGGTATCGGTCCCGAGCAGACTGGTGCCGTCATAGAATTCAACCTTGGTCACCCCCGTGTTGTCCTTGGCTGCAGCGACGATCGTCAGAGTCTGTGCCCTGTTCAGCGCGGTACCGGCGGCAGGACTGGTAATCGCTGCCGTCGGAGGAGCGTCGGCTCCCTGGGCATGAACGGTCACCGCTTCGGATTGCGGGAAAACCACCGGGCTCGTCTGAGTCCACCGCGCCTCAATGGTGAAGGCCTGAATTTTGTTAATATCCAGTCCGGAAATGGTCTGACTGGTATCGGTGGTGCGGTAGACGGTATTGGTGTCGTGCCCGTTGATCCAGATGTCGTAACCGCCGGCCGGAGTTCCGTCGGGGTTGTTCGGCATGCTCCAGTCCAACAGATACTTTCCGTTTTCCAGTTTTACGGAATGGAGGACGGGCGCCGGATGAGCGGTCGCCGTCTCCACGGTCACTGTTGTGGAACGGGGGAACTGGGCGGGATTCACCTGGTACCACCGGGCTTCCACGCTGAAGGTGTGCCTCACGTTGGGGTCCAGACCGCTGATGGTCTGGCTGGTGCCGGTGGTGCGCCATTTGGTTGCGCTATCCTGGCCGTCGATCCAGATGTCGTAGCCACCGGAAGGCACCTGGCTGGTTCCGGCGGGCAAACTCCAGTTCAAGACATAATTGCCGTCAACCATTTTTGCGCTATTCAATACAGGGGCCGGATAGGTGGCCGCGGAAGCTTCTCCTGAAAAACCTGATAACAGAGCAAGGCCGATAAGCCCGCATAGCAGAGTTGAAAAGAAATAATTTCCTGCTTTTCTTCCTGCTTTTCTTGCTGACATCCTTTTTCCTCTCCTTGTCATTTTGGGCCCGCCTCATGCGGGTCCGGGTCACAACGCAGGGATCACAATCGCCTGGGTGCCTTGGAAAAGGCACAAAAAAACGCTTTCTTCGAGATGCAAAGAAGCGCCAACAAATCACTTTTGAAATGTCAGTACGCTTTCACATTCTTTTCGGCAGCCCGGCCACCCGTTCCAGTTTCAAAACTGAACGGATCCTCGGCTTTGCGTCCCCGGATCTCTCCGGGTTTGCCTTTATCGAAGATTGCGACTTTCCAGACCTCCCTCTTTTGCCTGCCCCCTGCTTACCGATACCGGGGGGTGATGAGTTAATCTTCAAAACCTTCGGCCTGCTGACCGCCAGCAGCCTCTTTGACACTTCCCCCTTTCAGCAAGGCTTATGCCAGCAAATATTTTTACCAAAAAACAACAACTTGCGGATTTTTTGACAATAGTGATTTCAGCAGTTTAGACCAGGAAAAATTTTGGTTAATAAAATTGCTCAACATTTCGAAGAATTCGAAGGAAATTCTGGAGAAAAGGATTTTTTCAATAATCCCCTAGCCATAGGAAGGAATAGTGAATCGGGCAAGGACCAGGCCTGTCAAAATTTGTCTGACGGATCAGGCCATATAACTGACGGGGATTTTGGAATGGAGTCTGTCTTTCTATTTAAACTCTTGTTTTCTCGATGTTTTTAGAAAACCTATCCCGGAAAAAATGAATTCCGGCGGAGAATCTTCAGGTGTTTCCATGCCATCAATTTGTCGTTTTTCGGCAACACAGGAGGGCGGGGTTCCTTTTGGGAGGCAGAACTCCGGCGGTTTCAACCACTGTCGCCGATCGATGACAAGCCGGCACCAATAAATCGCCCTCGATGGCTCTCCATCGAGGGCGATTCCCGTGGACACTTAGTCGACCCGCATTCTCAATCAGCCTGTGGAATCCGCAGCCAGGTCAAAATCTTCCCCCGGCCAAGGCTCTTTCATCCCCTTTTTCCTGACCCGGTCCTTGATGCGGTTGACATGCCCCCGGCCAAGAGCCTTCACCTCGCACCCCAGTTCGAAATAGCGCTCGATCTGATCATCGGTCAGAATGCCGAAGCAATCCACTATCGCAACCGGTCCCCCTGTCATCCGGAACACATCCTCCGGCTCCAACTGATAGTAAGGGGCGTGGCGAACCGCAAGGACGACGGCCTCGGCTCCCTCCAGGGCATCGGCAAGGTCGCGGGTCATGGCGAACCCCTGCAGGTCCTGCTGATTGCGGAAGAACCGGGACAGGCTCATGCCGGTAGCCGGGTAGTGCTCCTGGTTTTCCAGCTCCCACCAATGTTCCACGTAGGGATCGTGGGCCCGTATCTCGGCTCCCATCTCCTTCAGTTTACGTACCAGCACTTCAGACCCGCTGTAGCGGGTGTCGCCAATATCCTCACGATAGGAAACCCCGAGAACCGTTATCGGCGTCGCGGCCACGATCTTGCCCATGTTTCTCAAGCTGTCGCGGACCAGCTGCACCACGTGCAGGGCGCGGGTGTCATTGATATCGATCGCTTCCGGAGTAATCCGGAAGATATCGTTTTCAAACCCCATCAGGTGCCGATAGGCCCACAAACCGAGACCGCCGTCTTTCGGCAGACAATAGCCTCCGATGCCCGGCCCCGGAAAAATCATGTTGCTGTGGGTCGGTCGCACCCTGATGGCGTCGATGACTTTGATCAGATCCACCCCGTTGGTTTCGGCGAACAGCGACCATTCGTGGAGAAAGGCCAGAATGGTGGCGCGGTAGCTGTTCTCCACGATCTTGCAGGTTTCACTTTCAATGGGGCGCTCGAGAACAGTCAGGGGGAAATCCCGGGTGTTGAGAACTTCCGTCAGAAATTTTTCGATCCGCTGACGGCTCACGGGATTGATCCCACTGCAGACCCGCCAGAAATCACGCACAGAGCGGACATATTCCTTGCCCGGCATGACCCGTTCATAGCTGTGGGCCAATTGGGGTTCATCGGCGATGCCGCGATGGCGAAAGGCCTTCTTCAGAGCCGGGTAGGCGACGTATTCGGTGGTGCCGGGAGGAACTGTGGTTTCGATCAGAACCAGGCATCCGGGAGGTATTTTTTCACCGATAATGGCGAAGCACTCCTCCAGAGCGCTGATGTCGGCATATCCGGAGCGCAGATTCCCGAGATCGCGTTTGACGAAATCGCACTGGATATCGACAACCACCACGTCGGCGAGCTTCAGGACATCATAGGTATAGGTGGCGACCAGGTTCTTTTTGTCGCACACGCAACGGCGGATGATTTCCGCCACTTCGGGATCTTCAGCCTTGACCGGGCAGATGCCGCGATTGAACAGGGGAATTTTCCAAAAGCTGCGTGTACTGGGTCGTTGCATGCCGATAACGAACTTTGTGGGTTTGCCCGTTTCGGGCTCAACCGAATCGGCCACCACTCCCGCCATCACAGCGCCAACAAAGCCGAGTCCCATGACCACGACTATTTCAAAACCTTCCGCCCTTTTTTCCCTGACCACGGCTTCCAAGCGGTTGAATTCTTCGGCATAGGACCGTTCGTCCGGAAGTTGGAACTTCTCACCATCCGGGCTAACTGAAAACTTCATACGACCTCCTTTTTTCCATTTCTGGGAATTGATTTGAGAAAATCCTGAATTACCGGCAATTGGCATCGATCCTGGAGCAATTGGAAAAATTTTAGCCTCTCAATTATTCCCCAATGTTTTTATAAATTCAACCGGGTTGGTTTTTTTAAAAAAAAGCCCCTGGAATGAGTTCCAGGGGCCTTTCAGGAAATATGTTCGGTCAACCTTTCAAAACTGCCGATCTTTTACCAGGCGATCGATCAGGGAATGTCCGCTCTCAACGAACACTTCCGAGGATTCAGCGGCTTTCTCATTGTAGGCGATGTTCCTCCCGGTTCCCCTCGCTCCTTCCGCTTCCAACGTTGAATCGAACAGCACAAAGGGAACAGGATTGCTGGTGTGCGTTTTTCTGGCCAGGGGCGTGGGGTGGTCGGGCAGCACCAGCAGACGGAAATCACCCAGTGCAGGCAGACCATCCATCATGGTGCCGACCACCAGTCGGTCGAAGTTCTCGATGGCCCGGATCTTCTCCTCAAGATTCCCCATGTGAGAAGCCTCGTCGGGCGCCTCCACATGGACGTAGATATAATCCCTGGTTTTCAAGGCCTCCAGGGCATATCGGGCCTTGGCCTCGTAGTCGGTATCGATGTAACCGGTGGCACCGGGGACGTTGATGACATCGAGCCCGGCATAGATGCCGATCCCCTTGATCAGATCGACGGCCGAAATGACCGCACCGGTGATGCCAAACTTTTCCTGCAGGGTTTCCATTTTCGGAGCGCGTCCGTGGCCCCACAGCCAGATGGCATTGGCCGTCGGTTTCCCGGCGGCCAAACGGTCCAGGTTCACTTTGTGCCCGGTTAAAATTCGGCTGGCGCTGTCAGCCAGCCGCTGAAGCGCATCAGCCCCTTCTCCTTTCGGCAGAAACGAGGCTACGGGCTGCCCGGTAATGTCATGGGGCGGCGTAAACTCCAGTTGGTCCCGGCCCCCTTTCCAGACCATCAGGTGTCGATAGGAAACGCCGGGATGAAAGGCGAATTCACCGCCGCCGAGTTCGGCCTGCAGGGCTTCAATGAGCAGCCTGGCCTCGGCCGTGGAAATATGTCCCGCCGAAAAATCATCCATCACCGTTGTACCGCCACGGCTGCCGAGAGTGACCAGATTGAGGCGGAAAGCGATATCCCCGGAGCCGAGGGAGACCCCCATGCTGGCCGCCTCGAGAGGGGATCTGCCGCTGTAGCACCGGGCGGGATCGTAACCGAACACTGACAGGTTGGCGACATCGCTGCCGGGGGGAAAACCGGGAGGGATGGTTTGAACCATGCCGAGTATGCCGCGCCGGGCCAGATCGTCCATGCGGGAGGTATCCGCAGCTTCCAGAGGGGTTTTTCCGCTCAGTTCGGGCATCGGCTCATCGGCCATGCCGTCGCCCAGCAAAATGACATATTTCATGGAAATCCTCAAAGTTCAGTAAAAGTGCCATTCAACCCAAGCCCGGTCATACCGGTTTCATTGGGAGTCGCAGTCGCACGGGAAAAAGCTTCACCCCCGGGGATGGTGCTGTTCATGGAGTTTCTTCAGCCTTTCCCTGGTGACGTGTGTGTAGATCTGGGTCGTGGAGATATCCGCATGTCCGAGCATGGTCTGCACCGACCTGAGATCCGCTCCGTTTTCCAAAAGATGGGTCGCGAAGGAATGTCGCAGGGTATGCGGGGTGATGTTCTTGCGGATTCCGCTGACCAGGGCCCTCCGCTTAATAATCTTCCAGAACCCCTGTCGTGTCAACCCTTTGCCTGACCGGTTCAGAAAAACGCAGGGGTACTGTTCCTGTTTCAACAGCAGGGGCCGGGCATGAACCAGGTAATGGACCAGTGCTTCGCAGGCCGTTTCCCCCATGGGCACGACGCGCTGTTTACTCCGCTTGCCGAAAGCCACCAGATATCCGGCATCCATCTGCAGATCGGACATTTTCAGCGAAACCAGTTCCGAAACCCGCAAGCCGGTGGCATAAAGCAGCTCCAGCATGGCGCGATCGCGAATTTCGAGGCAGCCTTCCCCCCGGGGAGCCTCCAGCAGGCGTTCCACCTCGCCAGGAGAAAGGGTCTGGGGCAGCGGAGTCAGGGAACGCGGGGTGGTCACCTGAGACGCCGGATTCCTCTCCGCCAATCCCTCCTGGAGCAGAAATTTGTGAAAATTGCGAATGGCGACGAGGGTCCTGGCCCGGCTTCTGGGCGAAAGACCGGACTGCTTGAGGGTTCCGAGAAAATCCAACACCGACGTGGAGGTAATTTCGCCCGCCTGCCCGCACCCCCGATCCAGCAGAAAGCCGACATAGCGGGACAGATCCCGTCCATAGGCGTCGAGGGTGTTGGCGGATAGCCCTTTTTCGACCACCAGATAGTTAAGAAATTGATCGAGGTTTTGATTCAGAATCATTGTTTTTCAAATCTTTTTATGGTTTGTCAGCAGGTTTCTATCGCCTCCAGCAGTTTTTCCCGCAGCTCTTTTATCTTATCCTCGTCATGAATCTTGTAGCCGAAAATATCATGGATATAAAAGGTGTCGGCAACCTGATCCACTTTTGTGGAGATACGGGACACCCCGATGTAGTACCCCATTTGTGACAAGGTGCGGGTTATGGCGTAAAGGAGACCAACCTTATCGTGGGTGAAAATGTCCACCACGGTATATTTTTCTGAAATTTCGTTGTCGACTTCGACCCGGCTCGGGACCTTGGGCCTCTCCAGGGTAGGCAGCCAGGCCGGCCGGTGCCGCTTCCGAACCAGTTCGTCCACCATCATCCGGCCTTCCAGCACGGCGGCCATGTGCTCGCGCACCTTTTCCCATTTCTCCTCAGCGATCAGGGGCTGCCCCGGGGGGCCGCAGACCTGAAGAATATCAAGAGCGACTCCGTCATTCTGCGTGTAGATGCGGGCTCCGAGAATGTTGATGGCGAAGGCGGTCAGGACTCCGGTAATCATGCTGAACAGGGCGGGCATGTCGAGAGTGACGACGGTCAGTTCGGCATAACCCTCCTCGACGGCGTTTTCAACCTTGAAGCAGAGGGTCTCACCGCGCAACCGGGAAATCATTCGAATGTGCTCGGCGATGGCATCGGACCGATGAGCAAAAAGGTAACGGGTGCTCATCATTCTCAACCGCTCCTTCACCACCCGCTCGCCCAACTCTTCACTGAGCAGTTCGACCACCCGGCGCTTGCGGTTGCGCACTTTTTCGGAACGTTTTTCCAGTTTGAAATCGCCCCGTTCGAGAATGTCGTAGATCGTCTCGTAAAGCTCCCTCAGCAGCATGCCTTTCCATGCGGTCCATACATCCGGCCCGACAGCCTTGATATCGGCGAATGTCAGCAGATAGAGCATTTTCAGGTTTTCGCTCATCCCCATGAGTCGGGCGAACTGCACGATCAGGGTTTCATCGTGCATATCACGCCGCTGGGAAATATGGGCCATTTTCAGATGATGGCGCACCAGGAACTGAAGTCTTTGACTGTCTTCCCTGTTCAGACCAAGACGGCGGGCTATCGTGGGAACCATGTCAGCCCCTTTGTTGGCATGGTCGTGCCCCTCCCCCTTGCCGATATCGTGCAGAAGGATGGCGAGGATCAGCAGTTCCCTTTTTTCAATGTCCCGGGCGACGCGGGTGAGCACAGGATGAATGTCGCCATAATCCCCCTTCCAGAGACGGACCATTTCGCCGATGGCCAGCAGGGTATGCATATCGATCGTATATACATGATAGGCGTCGTGTTGTACCTTGCAGTAGATACGACCGAATTCCGGTATGAAGTGGCTGAGAAACTTCAGATGATGCATCAGGCGCAGGCTTGCTTCCACGCTTTCGGTGTGCCGAAGTATCGCCTTGAAATCGTCCACCATCCCCCGCGACCGCCGCACCCCGTCGTTGATGAGATGCAGGCTGTTGCGGATCAGGGTCTTTAAATGAAGGGCGAGGTCGACGCGATACTCCTGGGCAAGCAGAAAGGCCCGCATCATCAAGGAAGGGTTTTCCTCAAAAATGGCATTGCTGTCAGCGTGCAGTTTGCCTCCGTAGAGAAAGAAACCGTCTCCCACCATCCGCCGTATGGGCCTGCGACTGGCATGAACCGCCAATCCAGCATGGACCTGAAGGTCCTGGGTCGCTTTGGCCATCAGCCGGGAAGAGATCAGTTCCACGTGATTGGCATGGGCATAGTAGTCCTGCATGAACTGCTCGACGGCGAGCGCCTTTCTGTTGTCCCGGTACCCCAGGAACTGGGCAATCTTCTCCTGCTGGTCGAAGCGCAACTGCTCGTTCTTGCCGTTGGACAGATAGTGCAGTTCGTTGCGGATCCGCCACAGATAATCGAAGGCCTGTTCGAACTCGAGAGACTCCTTTTCCGTCAGCACTCCCTTGAGCACAAGCTCCCCAAGGGACCGGGCCTTGAACTTGATTTGAGCCATCCAGAGCCCGGTATGGAGGTCCCGCAGCCCCCCTTCCCCTTCCTTGATGTTGGGTTCGAGCATGTAGATGGAGGCCCCATACTTCTTGAGCCGGTTCTTATTCTCCTCGATTTTCTCAAGCAGGTATTTGCGGCTGTTCCAGTTCAGAACCTTGTTGAGCACCTGTTTTTCATATTCTTGAAAAGTGGCTTCGTTGCCTGTGATGAAACGGGAATCGAGCAGGGCGGTACGGGCGGTGATATCCTTTTCGGCCATTTCCAGACAGTCCCGGCCGCCCCGGACGCTGTACCCGACATCGAGCCCGAGGTCCCACATCAGATAGAGAATGCGCTCGGCGACTTTTTCGGAAAACTCCCGCCCCCTCCAGCTGTAGTAGAACATGATGTCGATGTCGGAGCGGGGGTTGAGGTGA
Source organism: Syntrophotaleaceae bacterium (assembly GCA_041390365.1). Classification (NCBI taxonomy): domain Bacteria; kingdom Pseudomonadati; phylum Thermodesulfobacteriota; class Desulfuromonadia; order Desulfuromonadales; family Syntrophotaleaceae; species Syntrophotaleaceae bacterium. The sequence goes on from JAWKQB010000001.1 coordinate 1,277,932, forward strand.
CCCCGGCCATAGCCGCCAAGTGCGATCAGGGCGCTGTCCTGAGGTCCCCGGTTATGGAGATCGGCGGCGGCCTCGACATACAGGTGGCGTATCAGGTGATCGGCAAGAGCGGTGGTCTGATGGACGATGTCCCGTCCGCCGGCACCTGCGCGGTGCGAATCCTTGATGACGCTTTCGTAGTGTTTCAGAAAGGATTGAGCCCCTTTAAGGATTTCGGGGCGACGTTTCTCATACGATTCACTGACAGCGCCTTGAACGACCGGTACGGGAAAGAATTTCTGGAGATCAAAGTTCATGAGGGCTTTCCGGCAAAAGAGACTCAGTTGATGGCGATCATCCTCGATGCACGGGCATAATCCTCCACCCCCTGAACGATGGCGTGAGCCGCTTTTTCCTGGAAGTCCTTGTCCTTGAGACGTTTCTCTTCGTCGTGGTTGCTGATGAAGGCCGCTTCCACCAGAACCGAAGGCATGGTCGCTCCAAGTAGCACGTAAAAGGGACCCTGCTTCACGCCGTGGTCGCTGATCCGGCTGAAATGTCGCCCCAGGTTACCGACCAGCTTTTTCTGGATGGCTGCGGCAAGACGGCTCGATTCATTAATTTTGGAGTTGGCCATCAGGTCGAAGAGAATCATTTCCAGATCGCCGACCTGCTTCAGAGAGGTGCCGTTTTCCCGGGCAGCCACGGCAGCGGCTTTGTCGTTCTTGGAGAAATTCAGATAATAGGTTTCTATGCCGCGAACCGACCTGTTGAGGCTGGCGTTGGCGTGAACGGAGATGAAAAGATCGGCACCGACCCGGTTGGCAATGGCGGTTCTTTCCTCCAGGGGAAGATAGACATCTTTGTCCCGGGTAAGCATGACTTCGCAGCCGAATTGTTCTCTCAGTTTCTTCGCCAGAATTTTGGCAATAGCCAGGGTCACGTCCTTTTCCATGGTGCCGCCCGGCCCTATGGCTCCCGGATCCTTGCCACCGTGACCGGGGTCGACAACGATCCGCCGCAAAGAGGTTCCGGGTGCCACAGCTGGAATCTGCACCTTGGGCGGCGTATCAAGGGGGGTTTTTTCGAGAACTGATGCGATGGCATCTCCGGAGCTGACCGGCAGCGTCCGCAGCTCGGGCTCCCGGGCCGAAAGCCCCGCTTCCCTGGCGGCAATATCGATGACCACCCGGTGCGGATCCTCAAGCTGAAAAACCTTGGTATCCCGCAGTTGCTCCAGATCCAGCACAACCCGCAGGGCTTCATTCGGCTGGCGGCCGAGCCGAATCCCCTGGAGAATACCCTCTTTGGCATTGATCGAAGTGCCTATTTCACCGTTTAAACCGGTTTTTTTGAGATCGACAAACACCCGCGGGCTCGATCCCTTGAGGGTGCCATGGCTGAATTCGGCGGGACCGTCCAGCTCGAGCACCACCCGGGTATAGGTCGGGCTGGCCCAGTAGCGGATGTTGTTCAGCACCCGGGGACCCTGGGGAACAGGCTTCTTCGATGCGGCGGATGGGGCTGCGACACCTATTCTGGAGGCGATGGAAGCATACTGCTTGAGGTCCTGCCTCCGGATGCGGGCCCGCGCTGACATATCGCCGTCGGGAAAACGTTCAGCCGCCGCATGATAGGCCAGATAGGCCTTTTCCTTCTCCCCGAGACTATTTTCGTAGATTTCGCCGGCCAGAACCAGTGCGTCGTCGGCCAGAGGGTTGCCGGGATAGGTTTCCGCCAACCGCTCGAAATGCCTGACCGCTTCCTTGGCATCGCTTTTTCTGCGGGAAATGTCATACAGGCGACCGTAAGCCTTGCCGGCCATGTACAGCCCGTCGGCGGCCCGTGCATGCTGCGGGAATCGCTGGACGACATCGTTAAAACCCTGGATGACTTTTTCCCAGTTTTCCCGGTAAAGCTGTTTTCTGCCCGAATTGAGCAACTGCTCGTACCGCTCGCGGGCGGCCGTATAGGTCTGTTCGGCGTCGGCGGCAACAAGCAGCGAAGGCACCATGATCAGTAGCAGAAAAAAAACCAAATACTTCCGACTCAATAACATTTTCACACCATGCTTTGCAATTCGTTCAGATAATTGAGGGCATCCAGCGGTGTCATCCGGGAGATGTCCATTTTCTTCAGATGCATCCGCAAAGGGTCTTCAACGGGGGTGAAAAGAGACAGCTGAGGCTCGTCAGCCTTTGGGTGCTGCTTTTTACTGCGGGCCAGACGCGGCTGCCCTTCTCCTACGAATTCACCCGATTCGAGGTTTTTCAAAATCTCCCGGGCCCTGTCGATGACTTCGGACGGAAGGCCGGCCAGTCGGGCAACCTGGATGCCGTAGGAATGGCTGGCGCCGCCCGGCACGATCTTGCGCAGAAAAATAATCTGGTCGTTCCATTCCCGGACGGCGATATTGAAGTTTTTTACCCGCTCCCGGGTGTGCGCCAGGTCGGTCAATTCGTGATAGTGGGTCGCGAACAGGGTCTTCCCGGCCAGGCAGGCGTTGTCGTGCAGGTATTCAGCCACTGCCCAGGCGATGCTGATGCCGTCGAAGGTCGAGGTGCCGCGTCCGATCTCGTCGAGAACCAGCAGACTGCGGGATGTGGCATGACGCAGAATATTAGCGGCTTCTGTCATCTCGACCATGAAGGTGGATTGCCCCTGGGCCAGGTTATCGCTGGCGCCGACCCTGGTGAAGATCCGGTCGACCAGCCCGATGCGGGCGGATGCGGCGGGAACCAGACTGCCCATATGCGCCATCAGGGTAATGAGAGCCACCTGGCGCATGAAAGTCGATTTCCCAGCCATGTTGGGACCGGTAATGATCAGGATCTGATTGTCCAGGCAATCCATTTCCACATCGTTGGGGACGAAACTTTCTCCGATGTTCATCGCCTCGATCACCGGATGGCGTCCCTCGCGGATGATCAGGCGATCGCTATCGTCCATCTGCGGACAAACGTAATTGCGGTTGTGTGCCACATCGGCCAACGCCTGCAGAACGTCCAGGTCCGCCAAAGCTTCAGCGGTCCGCTGCAGCCTGACTCCCTCGGCTGCGATGGACTTGCGGACTTTCTGAAACAGGCCGTACTCGATGTCGGCCATTTTTTCCTCGGCCCCGAGAACCTTGTCCTCATATTCCTTGAGTTCCGGGGTGATGTACCGTTCGGCATTGGTCAGGGTCTGTTTCCTCTGATAGTTCTCCGGCACCTTGTCGGCGTGGGTCCGGGTGACCTCGATATAGTAACCAAATACCTTGTTGAAACGGACCTTGAGAGAGGGGATGCCGCAGCGCTGCCGTTCCCCCGCCTCCAGCCGGGCGATCCAGCCCTTGCCGTCGCGCCGGATCCGGCGAAGCTCGTCCAGTTCGGAATGATAGCCGTCGCGGATCAGTCCTCCTTCCCTGAGAACAAAGGGGGGATCGTCGACAATGGCCCGCTGCAGCAGATCCAGAATATCGGCAAGCGGATCGATGCGCTGCAGACATTCCAGCAACAGCGGACTATCCATCCCCGCAATATTCTCCGCCACCCGGGGCAGCAGGCTCAGGGTCTTTCTCAGTGCGGCCAGATCCTTGCCGTTGGCGTTCCCCATGGCGATGCGGGCATTCAGCCTTTCGAGATCGTAGACGCCGTCCAGGGACTGCTGGAGTTCGCCCCTGGCCAAACTCTTTTCCATCAGTTCGGACACCGCCCGGTGCCGGTTACGGATCGCCTCCAGATCGACCAGCGGATGATGCAGCCAGTGGCGGAGCTTGCGGCCGCCCATGGCGGTCACGGTGCGATCGAGCACGCCGAGCAGGGAACCCTTTTTCCTGCCCCCCTGGAGGGTGGCGGTCAGCTCCAGATTGCGCCGGGACGTGCTGTCCAGCACCATGTACTGGCTGGGTGAATAGGTGCGCAGGGAGCGGATGTGGGGGGCTGCACCCTTCTGGGTTTCACGCAGGTAGTACAGCACGGCGCCGGCGGCACTGACTGCGGCAGGCAGATTGTCGCAGCCGAAACCTTCGATTGAGTCGCAGGCGAAAAACTCGCGAATCTGTCGGCGTCCATTATCCGGATCGTACACCCAGTCCGGCAGCCGGTTGACAGCACGATCCTGAAGCAGGCCACTCAGATCCCATCCGTCCGTCACCTTTTCCTCTTCCGGGAGCAGCACCTCCCGCGGGTCGATGGAGGCCAATTCGCTGCGCAGGGTATCGATCTCCCGGGTTTCTGTGACCCGGAATTCGCCGGTGGTGATATCAAGCACCGCCAGCCCCCAGCAGGGTCCGGGTTGACAGGAGAGCGCCAGCAGGTAGTTGTTCTCCTTCGGCTGCAGAATCTCGGAATCGAGAATCAGTCCCGGAGTCACGACCCTGACGACCTCCCTTTTGACGATCCCCCTGGCGGTCCGGGGATCCTCGACCTGTTCGCAGATGGCGACCTTGAGACCATGCTCTACCAGCTTGGCGATATAAGGTTGGGCACTGTGAAAAGGGATACCGCACAAGGGGATCTCCTCGGCGGCGTTCTTGTTGCGGGACGTGAGCGTGATATCGAGAATTCGCGAGGCGGTGACCGCATCCTCCATGAACATTTCATAGAAATCGCCCAGGCGGAAAAACAGGATAGCATCCGGGTAGTCCGCCTTGATTTCCAGGTACTGCCGCATCATGGGGGTGGTCTGGGACATTATTTCCATCTTTCCATGGTATTTTCATTGTAGAAACCGGCGCGGGGCCGGTCAGCGAAATCCGTGTTATGTTAACAAAGCAGCCGCCCCAAGTAAATAGCAAGCTATCTTATGTTTTGTTTGCCTGTCCCGTCCTGTATCTGTATGATTTTACAGATTCCAATCCTGTTCCAGACGAGCCGATCATGTCCTTTGCCAAACAGAAAATAAGAGCCGCCAGGATTTCGCTGGTCTCCGCCGGCGCTCTAACCCTTCTCAAGCTTGCAGCCGCAGCCTTTACCGGCTCCCTGGCCGTCCTTTCCTCCGGGGTCGATTCCATGCTGGATATCCTGATGTCAGGGGTCAATTACCTGGCCATCCGGCAGGCCGAGCAGCCTCCAGACCCGAATCATCCCTTCGGACACGGGAAATTCGAAACAGTGGCCACGGTCCTTCAGAGTCTGGTGATCGCGCTCTCGGGGTGCTGGGTCCTTTTCGAATCGGTCCGCCGTCTGATGCTCGGCTCGGAAGTGTCGAACCTGGAAGGGGGCATAGCGGTCCTGCTGATCAGTTCCGGCGCATCCTGGAAAATCAGCAGTTTTCTCAAAAAGACCGCCCGGGAAACCGATTCATCGGCCCTCAAGGCCGATTCCCTACATTTTTCCATGGACGTTTACACCAACCTGGCCCTGATGGCCGGACTGGCGGTCATCTATCTGGCCGGAATAACCTGGCTGGATCCCATCCTTTCGATTTTGGTGGGATGCTATATCCTGTTTGAGGCGGTTCGGCTGTTAAGACATGGAATGGGCGATATTCTCGACGAACAGCTGCCCGAATCGATTCGTAACGAGATTACTCATGTGCTGGAGATGCACCGTCAAAGCCTGCTCGACTATCACCGGCTGCGCACACGGAGGGCGGGATCCCAGAAAATCGTCGACTTTCATCTGACCGTCTGCCGGCATCTGACAGTGGAGGAATCCCACCGCATTGCCGACCATCTGGAAAAGCGAATTCGGGACAAAGTGCCCGGAGCGGACATCAGCATTCACGTGGAACCCTGCAGGACCGAGCATTGCCCGGGGCGGGATGTCTGTCTGGAAGCAGTGTTCAGGCCGGGGGAAAGGAAAAAGACGTAAAGGGTGAGGGGTGAGGAGTCAGGGGTAAAATCCTAAAGCAATCCGCAAGGTATAATGGGCAATGCGTCAACCGGAAGGCGCAGGACTTAAAGGGTGAAAGCCCCTGAGCCTCACCCCTCACTCCTCACGCCTCTGTCCTTTTCACCGTCCCAGCGTGATCCCCAACTCCTCGGCGGTGCGCACCAGGTTGCCGCCGGGATCGACCCTGTTCAGGGAGGCCACGGAGGTGTCGATATCCATGGCAATCACCTCTCGCCCGTGAAGGGCTACCATTCGTCCGAAATCCCTCTGTTCGATCAGTTCGACGGCGCGCACTCCGAAGCGACTGGCCAGGATCCGATCGAAAGGCGAAGGCGTGCCCCCCCGTTGCACATGCCCCAGCACAACGACCCGCGTTTCCAGACCCTGGCAGCCTTCGATCGCTTCCGCCACCCACTGCCCGATCCCCCCCAAACGCTCCATGCCGCAGTTGCGAGCGGCGGATACCTTGACCACCTTCCGGCCATTTATGGGGTGGGCGCCCTCGGCCACCACCACGATCGAAAACCGGCTTCCGGCCTCACGCCGGCGGATGATCGACTGACAGACCAGTTGGGGATCGAAAGGGATTTCCGGAATCAGAATCACATCCGCCGAACCCGCGATCCCAGCTTCGAGAGCGATCCAGCCCGCATCCCGGCCCATGACCTCGACCACCATGACCCGATGGTGGCTCTGGGCGGTGGTCTGCAACCGGTCCAGGGCTTCCGTGACCACCCCGACCGCCGTATTGTAGCCGAAGGTCACGTCGGTTCCGCGCAGATCGTTGTCGATGGTTTTCGGTACGCCGACGATCGGCACACCCATCTCATCCAGTCGACGGGCGATCTTCAAGGTGCCGTCCCCGCCCACGACAACAAGGGCCTCGGCTCCGGTTTTATGATAATTCTCGATCACCCGGCTGGAAACGTCGATCAACTCCTGCCGGCCTTCTATCCGAACCGGATACCGGAACGGATTGCCACGGTTGCTCGTGCCGAGAATCGTGCCTCCCCTGGGCAGAAGACCCGATACCTCCTCGACGGACAGCTCCCGGAACCGGGGCCCTTCGACCAAACCATCGAAGCCGTCGAGAATTCCGATAACCCGCCATCCCCGTTGCAGGATGGCGGCGTTCACAACCCCTCGAATCACCCCATTGAGTCCCGGGCAATCCCCCCCGCCAGTCAAAATTCCAATCGTTCTGCTCATGATCCAGGGCGCCTCTTTTCGGGATACTCGGTTGCGATGGCCAGTTTTTCAAATCCGGTCTCCTTGGCCATATCCATCAGGGCAACGACCTTGCCGTGTCTGGCCTCCTGATCGGCCAGCAGCAGAAAAGTCATTCTGCCGGCCCGCTCCCGGTAGCCGTCAAGCCTTCGCCGCAATTCGTCCTGGTCCACCTGCTCATCGCCGAGATAGATGTTTCCCTCCCGGGACAGATAGACCTTCACTTCTTCCGGTTCCTGTGTCCGCTGCTGACTGGTCGACTCCGGCAGCTTGATGGAAATACCGGGAGCTTCGACGAAGGTGGTGGAAATCATGAAAAAGATCAGCAGCAGAAAGACCACGTCCACCATCGGAGTCAGGTCGATCCGCGGAGCTTCCCGCTTTTTTTTCATAAAGGACATAAGTCAGTTCCCCAGCAGATCGACCAGACGCATCGACCTCTCTTCCATCGCCAAGATCGTGCGGTCCAGCCGGCTCGTCAGGTATTTGTGCAGCAGGATGACCGGGATGGCCACGGAAAGGCCGGCCGCCGTGGTGATCAGCGCCTCTGAAATCCCCCCGCCAAGGGTTGCGGGGGTTCCCATGCCCTGGGTGGCTATCACAGTGAAAGCCCGGATCATACCGAGCACGGTGCCGAGAAGTCCAAGCAAGGGGGAAATGGTGGCGATGGTGCCGAGAAAACCGAGATACCTTTCGAAAGCAGCCGACTCACGCCCTCCGATCTCTTCGACCACGGTTTTGATCTGGTCCCTGCTGCGTCCGCTCGAACGCAAGGCCCCGAGCAAAATCCTGGCCAGGGGCGTTCCGACCCTTTGGCAGACGATGGTGGCCTCATCGATCTTCTGTTTCCGGACCAGGTCCTCCACTTCCGCAACCAGAACCGCATTGCCGCGAGTCATACGGAAAAAGGACCAGAGCCGTTCGAAAAAGATACCCAGGGCAAGCACTGAACAGAGCAGTATCGGATACATCAGCGGCCCGCCCTTCAGAAAAATTTCCAGCATATATCAACCCTTTCTATTGTTTTCCTGTCAGAATTGACTCCGCTCTTTTTCGCTGTTAGGGAAGCGGGAGCGAAATTTTGTCTTTGTCGTATTCGCCGTCGGACCCGTGCCAGAGATCACGATTACTGCTAGGGGTTGCAACAAAGAGTGACCCTCACCCCTTCGGGTCGTGTCCGCATGGGATCATTTCGGCAAAACACCGGCACAAGATGGCGTAGGTCTCTTCGAGGTGCTGTGGAATGACCCGTACATCGGCAAAAACCGGCATGAAATTGGTATCTCCGGTCCAGCGCGGCACGAGGTGCATATGGAGATGATCAGCAATGCCGGCTCCGGCGATGCTCCCGAGATTGACGCCGATATTGAAGCCCTGGGGTCTGCTGCAATTGTGCAGCGCCTTTTTGGCTCTCACCAGCAGGCGATGCATTTCGAAAACCTCTTCCTCAGACAGGTCCTCGACGTCGCTGACATGCCGATAGGGTGCAATGAGCAGGTGCCCGTTGGTGTAGGGATACTTGTTCATCATGATAAAGGAAGAGCTCCCCCGACACAGGATCAGGCGTTTCTGGTCCTCGGCCTCCTTGCCGACGACACAGAAAACGCACCCGTCCTCGGTTTTCTCATCCTTGCACTGCAGATAGGTCATTCTCCAGGGAGCCCAAAGCTGCTTCATAAATGTCCACTTTCCCGAGATGGCGGTTACCAGTAAGGATCACGGCCGGGCGGCGGCTCCGGCTGCCGGAACCGGGGCATCCGACCGCCAATTTTTTCAAACGGCACTATTTAACCTTGGCCGCGACAGTCTGTCAATCGCTAACCCCGTCAGACCGAACAGTTCTTTCCTTTCGGCGGCTTAACTGCTATCATGCGCCGCGAATACTTCCGACCCCGAAAAGACAAGGAGACCCGATAATGCGTTACGTCAGCACCCGAGGCCAGATCCAAGACATATCCTTCAAAGAGGCGGTGATGATGGGCCTGGCCGATGATGGCGGACTGCTCCTGCCCGAAACGATACCTCACCTGACTCCCGGGGATGTCGCGGCTCTCGGAAAAATGTCCTATCCCGAGCTGGCCTTCCGGATCATTTCCCTTTTCACCGAAGGGATCCCCGCTTCCGACCTGCAGACTCTGATCAAAAAGTCCTATGCGCCCTTCGATCATGCAGAAATCACTCCCGTCGTTCACCAGAACGGCATCTACATTCTGGAACTGTTTCACGGTCCAACCTTGGCCTTCAAGGATGTCGCACTGCAGTTTCTCGGCAACCTTTTCGAGTATCTGCTGAAGGAACAGGGCCGGAAAATGAACATCCTCGGGGCCACTTCCGGGGATACGGGAAGCGCGGCCATCTACGGTGTCAGGGGGAAGGAGAATATCAATATTTTCATTCTTCATCCCCAAGGGAAAGTATCTCCGGTGCAGGAACTGCAGATGACCACTGTCACCGACCCCAACGTCTTCAACCTCGCCATCCGGGGAACCTTCGACGACGGACAGCGTATCGTCAAGGAAATTTTCGGCGACCTTGAATTCAAGGCAAAGATGTCGCTTGGAGCGATCAATTCCATCAACTGGGCTCGGGTTCTGGCCCAGATCGTTTACTACTTCTATGCCTGGGGCCGAGTCAATCGGGCGACTGACTGCTCCGAGGTCTACTTTTCTGTACCAACCGGCAACTTCGGCGATATCTTCGCCGGATATATGGCCAAAAGGATGGGCCTGCCGATCCGCAAACTGATTCTGGCCACCAACGAAAACGACATTTTGGAGCGTTTCGTCAACAACGGCGACTATTCGATCTCCCAAGTGGTCCAGACCCTTGCGCCCTCCATGGATATTCAGCTCGCCAGCAACTTCGAGCGGTATCTCTACTATCTCTACGACAGGAACACGGCACGCGTCCGCGAGGCCATGGCTTGCTTTGCTCAAACCGGCCGCCTGAACTTTTCCGACGCAGAGCGGCAGCAGGTGGCCCTCGATTTTATCAGCGGTTCGGCCGATCGAGCCGAAATCACCGAAACCATCCGGACCTTTCATGCGGCAACCGGCTATGTCCTGGATCCTCATACAGCCGTCGGAGTCAAGGTCGGTAGGGAAAAATCGGGGGGTGAATGCCCCCTGGTCGCCCTTGCCACCGCCCACCCTGCCAAATTCGGCGAAGCCGTAGAGGAGGCCACCGGGTCCCTGCCTCCCCTGCCCGAGGTTTTCCGGGACATCGACCGCAAGGAGCGCCGCTGCGAGGTGATCGACGCCGATACCGCTTCCGTGAGGGAGTATCTGGCGCGCCACGGAATTTGACATCGAACCCCGAGTACGCGTACTCGTACTCGGGGTTTACCAGACATTTCTCAAGCAAAAGAGTACCGTTCCTTCGGAACTGAGTACGAGTGAGAATTACGAAAAAAGGCCTCCGTGAAAGCGGAGGCCTTTTCTTTTAACCAGATGCTGAAACCGAATCAGCAGTCGAAGTAGAGATCGAATTCCTTGGGAACCGGACGCATGCGAACGGGGTTCACCTCGGCATCGGTCTTGTACTCGATCCACTTCTCGATGAGGTCTTCAGTGAAGACGTCGCCTTTGAGCAGGAAGGCGTGGTCTTCCTTCAGAGCCTTCAGAGCTTCTTCCAGAGACCCGGCGACGCTCGGGATGTCTGCCAGCTCCTCGGGAGGAAGGGCGTAGAGGTCCTTGTCCAGAGGCTCGCCCGGATCGATCTTGTTCTCGATGCCGTCGAGGCCGGCCATCAGGATGGCCGAGAAGCAGAGGTAACCGTTGCTGGAGGGGTCGGGAGTACGGTACTCGACGCGCTTCGACTTGGGATTGGAAGTGGTCGGGATACGCAGCGCGGCGGAGCGGTTGCGGCCGGAGTAGGCCAGGTTGACCGGCGCTTCGAAACCGGGCACCAGACGCTTGTAGGAGTTGGTGCTGGGGTTGGTGAAGGCGCACAGGGCCTTGGCATGTTTGATGATGCCGCCGATGAAGTAGAGGGCTTCCTTGGACAGGCCGGAGTAGCCGTTGCCGGCGAAGAGGTTCTGGCCGTCTTTCCAGATGGAGATGTGGCAGTGCATGCCGCTGCCGTTGTCGCCGTAAAGGGGCTTCGGCATGAAGGTGACGGTTTTGCCGTTGCGGAAAGCAACGTTCTTCACCACGTATTTGAACCACTGCAGGGTGTCGCCCATGCGGACCAGGGAGTCGAAACGCATGTCGATTTCGCACTGGCCGCCGGTGGCGACTTCGTGGTGGGAAGCCTCGATGCGCATGCCCACGCTCTGCAGCACCTGGACCATTTCGTTACGCAGGTCGATCAGGGAGTCGGTCGGGGCGCAGGGGAAGTAACCTTCCTTGTGGCGGGGTTTGTAGCCGAGGTTCGGGTATTCTTCACGGCCGCTGTTCCAGATCCCTTCGGTGGTGTCGACGGAGTAGAAGGACTGGTTGCAGCTCAGGGAGTAGCGGACGTCTTCGAAAATGAAGAATTCGGGCTCGGGACCGTAGTAGGCGGTATCACCGATGCCGGTAGATTTGAGATAAGCTTCGGCCTTCTGGGCGACGAAGCGGGGATCGCGGGTGTAGCCTTCCCTGGTGATGGGGTCGTAGATATTGCAGATCAGGCTCAGGGTCGGAACTTCGACAAAGGGGTCGATCATGGCGGTGGAAGGATCGGGGACGATGGCCATGTCGCTGTTGTGAATCGGCTGCCAGCCGCGAATCGAGGAGCCGTCGAAACCGAGGCCATTTTCGAAAATTTCTTCTTCGAATTCACTGATGGGAGTGGTGAAGTGCTGCCAGATGCCAATGAAATCGAGGAACTTGTAGTCGACCATCTGAACATTGTGCTCTTTTGCAAATTCGATCACTTCTCTTGGGGTCATTTTTGCTGCTCCTTTTATGAGTTTGCATTAGCAGTTTTCGAGTCGGACACCGACCGGAAACTTTTTTCTCCAACATCATCCATCGGACCTACAGTGCATCCTCTCCGGATTCGCCAGTCCGTATGCGAATGACCTCCTCAACGGAGGTGACGAAGATCTTGCCGTCACCGATCCGTCCGGTACGGGCAGCCTCAGCGATTGTTTCAATGACCTTGGCCACCATGTCATCCTTGACGATGATTTCCATTTTGATCTTGGGTATGAAATCGACGACATATTCGGCACCGCGGTAAAGCTCGGTGTGCCCCTTCTGCCGGCCGAAGCCCTTGACTTCGCTGACAGTAATACCCTGAATGCCGATTTCGTTCAAAGCTTCCTTAACCTCATCAAGCTTGAAAGGCTTGATAATGGCCTCAACTTTTTTCATCTGTTTTTTACCTCCGGAAATATTGGGCACAGTATTGTTTTGGACGAAAAGGCTGCCTGCGCGGATAATCGTCGCCTGGATCCTTTATCTAGGTGTTCGTTTGCGAGACAATGCCCTGTCCTTCAGCAATTCCCCTGCCAAAAACTCTGCCATCACAATAAAAACGGGAAGGTGGTCATTTATAAAAGGTTTTTTCGGCTCGAGGAATAATCGGAAAAGGGTTGGAAAATCACCAGAAGCCAAATTCGCCCATTTATTGGGCAACCGAAAGCCCGCTTGTCTATATTTTATTCATTCAGGTTTTCGGTTCCCCATGGCGAAGCCTTGAGTGCCATAGCCCCCTGTCGGTTGCCACAGAAAAAAGCATTGTTACATTTCCGTTACACTCAAAAAGGATTCGATCCTGGAAAACCGGGCCCATTCGTCCTCGAAATTTGGAGTAAAAAATGCCTTCCCCAAATGTTCCTCGATATCCTGCCGTGAAAAAAACCTGACCTGATCGATTTCCCCCGGTTCAGGATACACCTCTCCGTCATGTCGAACGAGATAGGTCGCGATATTTTCCGATTCGAAATCATTGCGCATCTTGTAGGCATAAAGAAAGATCGGGTCGGCCACCGAAATGCCGAGCTCCTCCCGCATTTCCCTGATGGCGCCGCAGCGGTAGCTCTCACCGGGATTGAGATGGCCCCCGACGCTGGTATCCCAGCGGCCCGGCTGCACGTCCTTGGTCATTGATCGTTTTTGCAGCAGCACCTCACCCCGCGAATTAAGGACCAGCACATGGGCGACCCGGTGGATCAAATCCGGGTTGCCGTGACAGAGCGAACGGTGCGCCTGGCCGATGATCCGATCCTGTTCGTCAACAATATCGAAAACTTCCCCCGTATTGACCATGCGGCTACTTTCTGTCGAAAAAGGGATTTTTTCCGCTTACCGAAAGGGGGATGCCGTAGGCGAGCTTCACGTCTTCACCCAACATGCCCATTTCAAGAGCAGCCTTGCCGGCCGAGTACATGATCCGGTTATCCAGTCTCAGGTCGGCGGCGCGACTGACTGCGGAACCGATGGCAATGCCCAGATCCCCGCTGTTGAAGGAGCAGACACCTCCTGCGGCAAGCAGGGAGCTGCAATCGGGAAAACCGCAAAATCCGCAATGGGGCAGCCCTAGAGGCTCGATGCGGCTGCCGATCAGCACCACGAGGTCGATCCCTTCCACGTTGCCCGCGTCCCTTTCGAAAAAGGCCACTCCATCCCGGCGGGAAATCTCCCGCATCCTGGCCGCCAGCAACTCTTTTTCTTTCCCTGTGACAACAGCCGTAACCAGCAGATCCTTCCCTCTGGCTTTGGGAGCCGTTCGGGCAGCGGCGCATATCTGTTCCGCGGCGTGGAAAAGAAAATCAGTGGTTTTCTCAGGTTCGTGCTTGAGCATCGGCCGCTCTCTTTGGCAAAACAGGTTTTGGAGTGTGAAAACCTGAACTTGAAAAGCGTTACATCGCATATTTGCAAAGCCGCGGAGCGACTATTACAACACGAATCGATCGACGGCTCCCTTATACTCCGTCTGTAAAAGGGGATCAAGTATTAATACCGATACGGGTTTTATTCAAGGCTGGAAAAGCCGGAATTCAGCTGGTTGGAGAGGAATCGACGAACCCTTGTCTGCAGGGAACCGGGAGGGACTTCGCGGAATTCGTAGGTGACCTGCACCAGTGGCTTGGAAAGCTTCAGCAGGGGAGCCAGATCCACCGGGGTGGCGGAAAGGATCAGGTCGCACTCGACTCTTTCCAGGGTCCGGCGCAGGTCTTCCCGTTGCTCGTCGCTGTAGCCCATGGCCGGAATCACCCGCGCGAGGTGCGGGTAGTTCCGATAGAGTTTCTGCAGGCTGCCGACGGCGTATGGTCTCGGATCGACGATTTCCGCCACTCCGTTTTCCCTGGCCGCGATGATCCCGGCGCCATAGGACATATCGCCATGAGTGAGGGTCGGTCCGTCTTCGATAACCACCACCCGTTTGCCGCGCAGAACTTCCCGGTCGGCAATGTGCACTTCGAGTTTCCCGTAAAGGATCCCCGCTTCCGGATTGAAGGACCGGATATTTTCCTCGACCGTTTCCAGAGCTTTCTCTTCCGCCTGATCCACCTTGCTGATAATCACGGCGTCGGCCCTGACAAGATTCACCAGTCCGGGGAAATAGGTGCGTTCATCTCCCGGCCGGAGAGGATCGGCCAGCACCAGCTCGAGGTCGGGACGGAAAAACGGAACGTCGTTGTTGCCGCCATCCCAGATCAGCAGGTCACCTTCCTGCTCCGCCAGGGGGAGGATTTCGCCGTAGTCCACTCCGGCGAACAGCGGTACCCCCAGTCGGATAAGTGGATCGAATTCCTCCCTCTCCTCCAGGGTGCATTCATACCGATCGAGATCCTCCAGAGAGGTGAATCTTTCCACCCCCCGAATACCCAGTCTTCCATAGGCCATGGGGTGACGCACAACAACAGGCCGACGGCCCTCCTCGAGCAGCAGCCGACAGAGAAAACGGGTGACCGGACTCTTGCCGCAACCCGTCCTCACCGCACCTACTGAAATAACCGGCAGAGAAGCCTGCAGCATGGTCCGCTCGCTGGAAACCAGGCGGAAATCTGCCCCCAGGGCAACCGCAGTGGAAGCAATCTCCATGATCCGCTGGTGCGAAACGTCGCTGTAGGAAAAAACAACCTCCTCGACGTGGAGCCGATGTATCAGCTGTCCGAGTTGTTGCTCCCCGAGAACCGGGATTCCATCGGGATAATATCGTCCGGCCAAAGACGGCGGGTAGAGGCGATTTTCCTGAAAAGGGATCTGAGTGGCGGTGAAGGCAACCACTTCGATGTCGTTACGATGCCGGAAGAGCACATTGAAATTGTGAAAATCACGCCCTCCGGCACCCATCACAAGGACCCGTCGGCGGCTGGTATCAGAAGGGTGGCTCACGCTTGGGTCTCCTACTCCACATCGATCTGCGCTTTCTGCAGTCGTCCACTGAAATCACGGTATATGACCTTGATCCGTGAATAGAAATCGAGAGCCCCCATGCGACCACCGGCTTCCGGATGTCCGGACCCCGAGTGTTTGAAGCCGCCGAAAGGAAGCTGGATTTCCGCACCGATCGTGCTGGCGTTTATATAAACGAGACCGGACTCGATATCGCTTTCGGCCCTTGCCGCAAGCTGAGCATTGGAGGTGTAGATGGCGGCGGAAAGACCGAATCGGGTCTGATTGACGATTTCGACCCCCTCCTCATAGGAGGAACACCGCATGACGGCGACCACCGGACCGAAGATCTCCTCCTGGGCGATCCGCATGTTGGGCAGTACACCGCTGAAAACGGTCGGTTCCATGAAATAGCCATCGACCAGGGGTCCATTGACGGCGCGCCGGCCACCGCAGTTCAATGTCGCCCCTTCCTCCTGACCGCTGCGGATGTAATCCAGCACCTTATTCACCGCTTTTTCGTTGATCAGCGGGCCCACGTCCGTTTCCTTTTTCAGGCCGTCGCCGAGTTTCAGATTTTGGGCCGCCGCCACCAGACGATCGAGGAAGCTGTCGTAGATTTTGTTGTGAACCACCACGCGGCTGGCGGCCGTGCATCGCTGACCGGCGGTACCGAATGCACCCCACAAAACGCCGGGAATGGCCAGGTCGAGGTCGCCGTCATCCATGATGAGAATCGCATTCTTGCCGCCCATTTCCACTGCAATCGGGCGGTGCAGGGCCGTCACCCTGCTTTCGAGTTCTTCCCCCACCGGGCAGGACCCCGTAAAGGAGACGCCGTTGACGCCGGGGTGCAGGGCCAGATAGTTGCCGACATCCTCCCCCCTCCCCATGACCAGGTTCAAGACACCGTTCGGCAGTCCGGACTCCTCGAGGATTTCAACCAGGCGGGTCGCACAGAAGGGTGTATCGGAAGAAGGTTTGAAGACCGCGGTATTGCCGCAGATCAGAGCGGCGAAAATTTTCCAGACCGGAATCGCGACAGGGAAATTCCAGGGGGTGATAAGAGCAAAAACACCGTGGGGTACGCGAACCGACTTGGCATCCTTGTCGACCAGTTCGCTGGGCACGGTTTCACCGACAAGTCGTCTTCCCTCCCCGGCCATGTAATACGCCATGTCGACGGCTTCCTGGATGTCACCCAGCCCCTCCGGGAGCACCTTTCCCATCTCCCGGGTCACCGTCTTGCCCAACTCGGCCTTGTGCCGAAGAAGTAACTCCCCTGCCCGAAACAGAATTTCTCCCCTGCGGGGGGCGGGCATCCTGCGCCAGGCCGGATAGGCCTTTTGCGCAGCGCTCACGGCCCGGTCCACATCCTCTCTGCCTGAGAGCGGATATCGGGCGATGACTTCCTTGAATTTTGCCGGATTGATGCTTTCCGTATAATTGCCGGTCGCAGGGGGAATCCACTGACCGTCGATGTAATTGCATATCTTTGCCATGATCGCCTCCTTTAATAATCAGCATAGCAAACTGGCAAGTTATGGCAAACTCGGGTCCTCTGGGGACTTCTCTGCGAGCAGACAGCGGTATTTCCAGGAAAGAAAAGACCCCGGATTTGCTAAAATCTATGGGACCCGCCCCAGATGTGCCCGATTGCTTTAAATTTTACAAGGTATTATAGTCGATTTTCGTCCGAACCGATCAAAACAGGAAGATTCCCAGGAAAACGGAACTATAACCCAAACAAAGGTATGGCCCCTGGAAGAAGGCGAATACCGGAATTTTTGGTTCTGCGGATCTGACAACTCGGGGCAAACCGTAACAGCGCCTTGAACTGCTCAAGGAGAGGCAAAGGCTTCATCACCGTTTGAATACGGCCCCGGTTTTTCCCGCGTTGAATGGTTTTTGTCACCGGGACGCGTTGGTTCCAGCGCCAAGCCGCCTCAGAGATGTAAAGAGGCAGATGGCCCTGCTCATCCAGTGGTAAACGCCCTGCTTGGCTCGTTCCAAGAGAGCATTGTACGACTCGGCGGTGTTGTTGTGTACGAGACCACGAGCAAATTCTTTCTGACCATGGCTGACGGTATCATGGGCCGCAAAATCCCCGTCCGATGATGCGATACGCATGGAGTTCATCGCTCATCAGATGGGCCTGGTCGCTGACAACTCTCTGGATGAGGGGTTGCAGCACAGAGACACTGTCACCGGCAACAGGTGTGGCCCGCACCGGCCCTCGTGACGTTGTACCGCAACAGCAATACAGCTCTTGGGGTTCCACGGCCGCGCTTATGTTTGACGCCTGACCGATAACGGGGTTTGCCACCCAAGTATTTTCATCCAACTCGACAATGCCCTGCAATTTAGGCAGAGCAGCTCGATGGACGGCCATGACCGTACGCAACGCGTGCAGCATCTTCCAGGCGGATTTCTGGGATATCCCCAGCCACTTGGCAATAAATACCGATGAGGCCCCTTTGCTGGAGAAGATCAAAGAATACATCGCCTGCAACCACAGCCATAAGCTCAGCTTGGTCCCGTGGAAAGGCGTTTGGTCGTGACCGTAAACTGCTTGCCGCATTCGGCACATTCGTAAAGACCTGCCCGGGTTTTGGGGCTGGAGCTTCCAGGCTTGATCCCCATGGCAATGGGGGCAAATAGGTCCGTCAGGCCAGATCACGGATTCAAAGAATGCCCGGCAACTTTCTTCATCCGGGAACTGACGCCGTAACTCTTCAACATTCATATCCCTTCCTCCCTTGTTGGAAGAAAGGGTAACATCAGCATGCGACAGAATATGTCACAACCTTTTTTTGGGTTATAGAGCCGCAGGAAAAAGTATGGCACAATAGGCGCGCTGAAAGGGAGCCGGGAGCGGGCTGAAACCGGAACGCCCATGGAGGCTCATGAACTGATCTGTTTCATTCAAACTGGAGGTTCGAAATGACGAGATCCCGGTTTTTTTCATTCCAGACCGCCTTGGCAGGTCTGCTCCTGGTCCCTTTCTTCCTTTCCCCGGTCAAAGCCGCGGAGGGGGAACATCTGACAGTCGATATCAACATCGGCGGCTCGGAACTGGTTGAGATCAGGGAACCGGGCCGCAGCATGAAGATTCTGGTTTCCAACGAGGAGATCATCGGGGCGCGTCCTCTCCGATCCAACCTGATCAACATATTCAGCACCGGCAAAAAGACCGGTTATTCAAGGATCACGGTTTTCGATGAGTCCCGGGGCAGGGCCCTGACCATTATCGACGTCAATGTCTCGCTCAATATCATGCCGCTGAAGCAGAAAATTCATCAGCTCTATCCCAACGAGAAAGTCGAGGTCTATTCATCGGAAAGCGGCATTGTCCTGTCAGGCACGGTTTCCGGCCCCGAAGTCATGGACCGGATATTGCGGCTGGCAAGAACATTTCTGCCGCCCGGTGTCGGGGGAATGAACTCTCATTCGCCTGGCGGAAAATCTGGGGACGGAATCACCAATCTCATGAACGTGGGCGGCATCCAGCAGGTGCTGCTCGAGGTCAAATTCGCCGAAGTCAACCGCACCTCCAGCCGGAACTGGCAGGCGGCTCTCGGCCTTACCGGGCTGGGCAGCACCTTCACCGGAGCGGCCGGCACCCAACCGTTGCCCACCAATCCCGATGCAACCGGTCTCCGGCAGCGGATTACAACCGTAACAGAGGGTGGTACCGTCGTATCGGAGCTGGTACCGGTTGCCGGCCTGGTCCAGGAGGCCGGATCGCTTCTGCTCAATTTTGCCGGGAATCCGGCCAACATTTTCCTCAATATCGAGGATTTTACGGCTGCGCTCCATTTCCTTGAAGACGAAGGTTTGGCCAGGATCCTCGCGGAGCCGAAATTGATCACCCAGAGCGGCCAGGAAGCCAGCTTTCTGGCCGGTGGTGAGTTCCCCATCCCGGTTCCCCAGGACAACAACACAGTCACCATCGCCTACAAGGAATTCGGCGTGGGACTCCGATTCACGCCGGTTGTCCTGAGCGATGGCAAAATCAGTCTGCGTGTCGCTCCCAGCGTCAGCGACATCGCCTCGAGCAGCATCATTCCCTCAGGCATTGTCGGTGCGGAATTCGTCGTCCCCAATCTGACTTCCCGCAAGCTGGAAACCACGGTTCAGCTGTATGACGGCCAGACCCTGGCCCTGGCCGGGCTTCTGCAGGACTCGCTGCGGGAAACGGTGAGCAAGGTGCCGGGGCTCGGGGACCTGCCGATCATAGGGGCGCTCTTCCGCAGCAGTGCCTACCTGCAGGAAAAAACCGACCTTCTCATCGCCGTCACTCCTCACCTGGTAATGGCCAACAAAGAAGATACCATTCGCTTTCCCGGAGAGAATCTGAATCCTCCCAACCGGTTCGAATTTTACCTTGAAGGGCGACTTGAAGGGAGGCGGGCTCCGGGAGAACCCTCGGCACTCAGCCGCCACAGTTTCAATCCGACCATTTCTCCCGGCCTTCCCCAGGGCGGCCTCGAGGGTGTCTTCGGTCAGGAATCCATCTTCATGGAATGAAAAACGGAGAGGAGCATGATTATGAAAAGCATGGTTTTTTTGCTTACGGCTTCGATGTTTCTGGCCGGCTGCGCCTCCATGGAGGAGGCCTACTATACAGACAATGAATTCGGTATGAACAGCCAGAAAACCTGGGATATGCAGGTGGCCTATCCGGACTATCGCTATGCCTACGATCAGGAGGGCAACCCGAAAAACCCGCAGGGGCTGAACGGCATTTCCGTTGAAAATTTCCTGAAGACTTATCACGGCCCGCCAGTCGAAGCCGAAGCGGACATTTCGGACATTTATGTCACTGAATAAACATCGACCCAACTGGACATGCTCAAGGCAAGCACGCTGGAAAGTTGGATGCCCGATTTTATTGTAGATTGCCGGAAATGGGTTTAAGATGTTGCAGTTTCGTTATAGTCTGCAAGGTTCCGCGCTGCTCACCTGCCTGAAAGGAGAGATTGTGAGCTTTCGAATGTTTTCTGGAATAATCTGCCGGCTCGCCTGGTTAACGCTGTTCCTGGCAATTGCTGCCGGCTGCAGTAAAAGTGTCAGAACCGGGACCGGACAGACCCTTGAAACTCCTATACCGGAGGACAGCTCCACGAAGGAATCCAAGATAACCAGCCTTTCCCAGGATGAACTCCTCGAGAGGGGAAATTTCTACCTGAAGAACGACAACCTGCGTCTGGCCGGTCTCCATTTCTCGGTGGCCCTCGACCGGGATCCGGATTCGGCCATGGCCCTCGCCGGCCTCGGTGTCATCCGTTACCGGGAGAACCAGATCCCTGAAGCTACCCGCCTGTTTCAGACAGCGATTGCCAGAAAACCGGAAAATGCAACAGCCATGCTCTACCTGGGCAAAATCGCCAGGGATGAAGCCGACCTGACCAACTCCCTGAAGTGGCTGGAAAAAGCCGTCAAATTTGCTCCGGACAACCCGGAAATTTTGACCGAACTGGCCATTACCAACGATACGATCGGCCAGGAAAGGCTTCTCTCCGCCGAACCCCTTTACCGCAAAGTGGTGAATCTTCTACCCCATCTCGCCGCCCCCTACAACAATCTCGGGTTCAACCTGCTGCTCCAGGGTCGATACCCGGAAGCCATCGAAACCTTTTCCAAGGCCCTGACCCTGCAACCCGAAAATTCCCGCACCAAAAACAACCTCGCCACCGCTTTTCTGCTGATCGATCAGCCGGACAAGGCGCTGGCTCTGTTTGAAAACACGGTGGGCAAGGCCGCGGCCTACAACAATCTCGGCTATATATTGATGACCCAGGGAAACTGGGACCAGGCTGAAGCCGCTTTCAGGAAAGCCCTCAACCTCAACCCCACCTTTTATGTGAAGGCGCAGCAGAATCTGGAGCGCCTCAAGGCTCTGCGAACCGGGTCAGGAAAATAGAGTAAGCTAAAAAGGCCTTTCCCGTTGGGGAAAGGCCTTCTGGTTTTGTTTTACTCAAGGGATTTTTAAGGGATTATTTGATTTCAACCAACCCCGGTTCATTGCGGGGAATACCGATCCCCAGACAAACTTTGGTCAAGCAGTCGGTTTCCAGGCGCGCGCCGTATTCATCGCGAAACTGCCGGAATTTCTGGCAGTCGATCATCTCTTCGTTGGGCAACAGAAACACCGGGTATCCATGGGACGTGGCGCAATAAGCTTCGTTGCATTCCAGCTCTGTCACCTGCTCCAGATCCAGTTTTTTGGCGGTTTCGGCATCCGGAAAAATAAGTCTCGCCTTCATCGTTCTCTCCAATCCTGATGGCACTTTCAAAAATTCGCCAGCTACACCGCTTCAATTGCTCTCGTCACTGCGGCGTACCGCAGTACACCTCATTCCTTAACAATTGCGCGTGTTCATTGGGCCCTTTCTGCAGCCATTCACTCGATTTGCTTTCTTGAAAAAGTATCAATTTTGCCATCGACTTCTGGTTTTCAATCCAGCTTGATGTGGTCTCCAGGGTTTTTCAGATCCTTGAGCTCCGGATAGAGTTCCTCGAGATTGCGCAGGAACTTCTCCTTGTTCTTGAATGCGGCCTTGATCTCATGGTGCCAGACGATCTCCACGGCATGACCGCAATGGGTACAGGCATCGATCGCCTTGTCACCTATGGGAGTGGCCTGGTAAACAGTGTAATAACCGCATCCAGGGCACTTCTGGCGATGCAGGATAGGGTCGACTTTTTTTTCTATTCGCATTTCAATCAGCCTTTCGCGTTCAAAGCTTTACATGATCCCCACGCTCACGCAGACGGGCAAGAACGGGAAAGTGGCGCTCCAGGGCTCTGATATCCCGTTCACCATCCCTGATCAGGGTTTGGGAGGTATCATCCCAGGGGATATCTTCCTGGTCATTGCAGTGGGTGCAGGTTTTTTTTGCCCTGTCGTCAGACACTTTCAATTCGAAAACGGTCCAGTGATCGCAGGCTCCGCATTTGTTTCGAAACAGCATCTCCTTTGCCTCCTCTTCGGTAATACCGTGTCTCCCGATTCGTTTCCCATAATCTATAATCCAGAGCAATATAATCCGCCGACGGCGAAGGGTCAATAGCTGCCGATAGAAATTCGTGATCGGTCTCTGAATCGGTATCGGAGTCGAAACAATCTTTCGATATTGAGCCCCCGGAACCGGAAAAAATTGAAAAAAAGCCTGCCCGATTCCTTCGGGCAGGCTTTTTCTAAAACCTGACGGCTGCCAGTTTCACTCGGCGGTGGTGGGGCTGATCACGGTTTTGACTTCTGCAATGCTGTTGGCTGGAAATCCCCCTTTTTCCGCGTGTTCACGAACCATTTCGGCATTGGGGGCAATGTAGACGCAGTAAACTTTATCGGCTGTAACAAAGCTTTCCACCCACTGAATTTTCGGCCCCATATCCTGCAGGATGCCGCATGATTTCTGCGAAATAGCTTTGAGATCGTCCGATGTCAGATTGCCGGCCCCTGGGATTTCCCGTTCAATCACGAATTTCGGCATTTCAATACCCCTTTCTGATTGCGTTGATGGAGAAACGTGGAGTAGTAAAAACTATATGTTACAAAATTACTCAGAGAAGAAAATAAATCAAGCAGTCTTGTATTAAAAATTTCCTTTCAACGGACCCGGGAGCAGCTTTCTTGTGGCCCGTTTCAGAAATCCATTTCAAACCAGCCGTCAAACAGCGGAAAGTAGAGGGCTGTCCGGATCGGGTTCCGGGGTTCCAGGCCCTCCAGCAGTTTCCGATAGGCGGAGAGCTGCCCCCGGTATCTCTCCCCCTCCCTGGCGAGAAAAGCCTGCTCCGACTGATTTCCTTTCGGTTCGCTGGTCTTGTAATCGATGATCCAGCGGACGCCGTCGGAATCGATGAAGGTGCGATCGAGGATACCGTGCACGATCCGCCCGTCCAGAATTCCCGAAAGGGCCAGTTCGCACTCCGCCTCCCGGTGGGAATCGAGGATCCAGCGGGCCCTGGCGCTTGTCAGCATCCGTTCCAGAACCCGCAGAGTTTTGCCAAGGGCCTTCTCAAGACGATGGCCGTGGAGCCCGGACTGCATCAGTTGATGGCGGATGTCGGGTTCTGCGGCAAGACGGCGCTCCTCAGACCAGGCCTTCAGTCCATCCCTGGAGATCCTTTCCAGCAGTGAATGACAGACATTGCCGATATGTCGATCATCCTCGGCGTCGAGGGCCAGGGAAAATGCCTCAGTGGTCCTGCCGAGAGAAGAAGGCCGCAGAACAGTTTCCGGGGCGGAGAAATCATCGGCTGACGGCAGGGACGGGCATTTCCATTCGGCCGGCAACCGGCGGATGCTTCGGGAGAAATTGGTCTGCCCCGCTTCCGGTTCCACCTCCTCGCAGGAAGCGGCAGCATAGGCCGGAGCCGCCACCGGCCAAAGTTTTTCCAGCAAAGAACCGGGCTCGCCCTCCGCATTCCCGTCCCGAACCCTGGCGTGGCCCAGTAGGTGCAGACGCTTCCGGGCACGGGTGGCGGCAACATAGAGAATTCTGCAAACTTCCAGGTCCTCCTTCTCCTTGTCCAGCCGGCCGATGGCATCATAGACGGGATCACGGCTCTGGCCATCGAGGGGAGCAATGGGTCCGAGAAGCAGTTCTCCACTCGGGAGTTCCAGCCAGCGCAACAGAGGCGATTCTCCGCGCCTGGGTTTGCGCCCGAGACCGGGTAGAATCACGGTGTCAAACTCCAGCCCCTTGGCCTTGTGGATGGTCATCAGCTGCAGGGATTCTCCCGAACCCGGGTCGGGAGAAGCGTAAAGGTCTGCGAGTTTTTGGGCAAAGGACTCGAAGGGAAGCAGATCGCCGCCTTGGTCGAGATCTTCGAGCATTTGCAGAATAACGGCCGCATCCTGCAGCTCCCCTGGATTGACGCAGGCGGGACCGCCCAGGGCCAGCCAGGCCCCCTCGACAAGCTGCCGCAGAGGCACCCTGCCCCGTTTGACAGCGGTTCTGTTCAGGACATCGAGAACCTTTTCCGCACGTTTGCGGGCTGCGGAGGACAAAGCTGCGATCCGCTTGAGGTCCCGCAGCAGTTCGGGTACGGTTTTATCGGCCTCCTCTCCCACCAGGGCGTCCAGCTCGGCAAGGGTCAGGCCACACCAGGGTGCCCGCAGGACAGCCAGATGGGCCACCCGGTCACCGGCATGGAGCAGGGCCCGGGTCAGGACGAGGAGATCCCTTGCCACGGGACGATCGATCAGAGGATCGATCTCCTGGGCCAGATAGTTGAGACCGGCTTGGCGCAGGGCCCGGGCGATCTCCAAAAGATGTCCACGGGCCCGGACCAGGATGGCGATTTTTCCTGCCGGGTCTTCCGTCATGGCCTGTTTGACGATGGCCACCACCCGTTCCGCTTCCTCGCGGTCATTTCGTTCGATAAGGGGATGGAAGGTCACCCCTGCTCCGTCCAGCGGATCCCGTACCCCCTGCGATCTGGCGTAGCGGACTGCTCCACGCATTTCGTCTTCATGGACGGGAAAAATCAGGGGGAAAGAGTCGTTCACCCAGTCGACAATCTTCTGCTGGGAGCGAAAATTGGCGGTCAGGTTCAGAGGGACCAGGGAAACCCCGCCGATGCCGAGGCGTCTGGCACGCAGATAGAGTCCGACTTCCGCTTCCCGGAACCGGTAGATTGACTGCATCGGATCGCCAACCAGAAAAAGGCTGCGTCCGTCTCCCGGCTGCCAGCCGGCGGTCAGTTTCTGCAGCAGCAGGAACTGACCCCAGGAAGTATCCTGGAATTCGTCCACCAGAATGTGCCGGATCCGGCTGTCCAGATACAGCATCAGATCGGTAGGCCGGTCGTCGCCGCCGAGGGCGCGATGCGCCGCCTGGGCGATCTCGACGAAATCGGTCTGACCCCGTTCCTGAAAAACGAGCCACAGCTCCGCAACTGCCCGGGGCAACAGACGAACCAGATCCTGCAGGGTATCCCATTGGCTTTCATCATAGACGAGGGGGGGCAACTGGCGGACGGCCACCAGGGCGGCGAGAAGCTGACGGTCGTCACGCAGTTCGTCGAGAATGTCCCCCATAAACTGCTTCATTGCCACTGCGGAAGGGTCTTTGCCTGGCGGAAAACCGCAGTTTCTGTCCAGTCTTTTGCGGAACTCGTTGCCGGAAGTCAGCAGCAGCTCGCACAGTCCGAGCCACTGGTTCAGATGCCGGGGATCTGGCTCGGGAAAGCCGGTCATGCCCGCCAGCCGGGCCAGCGAACCTTGTTCTTCCCGGTCGGACAGATTCCCGCCGGCATAAAGGGCCGCTTTCAACAGCCTTGGACGAAGGTCGGACTGCAGCAGATCATGGAGTCGCGTCAGGGCTTGCCGGGCCATCGCTTCGAGCCCCTCTTCCAGCAGAGACCGCTGCCGTTCTTCCCTGGCTGCCAGATGGCGCAGCCACTGGTCTCGGCGGGCCAGCATGGAGACCAGGAGATCCCGGAAGCGTTCGGCGCGGTTGTCGAGATGAAACAGCAGCCTCATTCCCGCGCTGCCCTCGAAACCGCCCTTTTCCGCCAGGGTCAGCACCCTTTCCGCAGCCAACCGGTAGAGTGCCCCGGGATCGTCGCTGACCGCCGCCTGGGCTCCGAATCGTGAAAGCCAGGGCATCCGGCGAACCAGGTTGGCGCAGAAGCTGTCGATGGTCTGCACTCTGAGCCGTGCCGGGTGCTCCAGCAGCCTCCAGCCGCGCTTTTCGCCGTTGTCCAGGGCAGCCTTCGCCAGCCGCCAGGAAGTCTTTTCATGGTCGGATTCGGGTTCCTTGCCGTGGGCGTTCAGCAGGGCGCGGAACAGGCGTTCCCGCATCTCGCCCGCCGCTTTACGGGTGAAGGTGATGGCAAGGACTTCCTCCGGCTGTTCCGCAGTGCCCAAAAGGGCAAGGATACGCTGAATGAGCAGCTCGGTTTTGCCGCTTCCGGCCGGCGCCTGGACAATGAAGGACCTTGCGGGGTCGAGGGCCTGGCGGCGGGCGCCGGCGTCTTCCATATCATGCTCGGCCCGGGGAATGTCCCCATGAGTGAATTCGGTCAGATCGATTTTCATATTCCTATCCGTCGCCTTCGTCAAACCCCTCGCCGACCCTGCAAAGCGGATGCAGATCGCATCGATCACAGGCCCTCTCCCGGTCTATCGGGTCGACAGCCGCTTTTGCAGCCGCAAAATCATCGCTCAGGCGCAGCAGCTTCTCCCTCCACCCGGTCAGCAGTGTTTTCCAATCGTCGACCCCTGCGGACTGCACGACGCGATGCTCCTGCAGGGCAGGAATCCCGGGCAGCAACCCGCCCTCGCGGGCCACTCCAATGAAGGCACAGCCGGCTCCCCGGACCCGGGCGAAGGATACGGCGGCCAGGCTCTTTTCCTGTTCATCGAGTCCGTAGAGCGGCAATTGGGGCTCGACCGGCCGCTCTCCGAGCCAGTCCTGAATGCCCGGCCAGCCTGTCTTGTAATCGATGATGATCCGGGAACCATCCTCAATACGGTCGATACGATCCAGCCGCGTCTGAATGGACAACTGCCCGAGTTCGACCCGGTGCCAGGATTCCAGGCATTCGACCCGGAAATCGCTCCGGTTCTTTTCGACCTCCAGCCATTCCCTCAGCAGGCATGCCAGACGCCGGGCTTCGTTGTCCTTCAAGCCGGAAGGCAGCGGCACCTGTCGCTCCCGTTGCAACTTGTCGATGGCCTCGCCGACACACTCTTCGATCCGCCCGACCAAAGCCTGTTCCGAAAGTTCCAGCAGACTGCGCAGGTCTATGGTCCTCCTCCAGAACAGTTCCAGGGCATTGTGCACCAGGGACCCGCGATCGAGCCCGTCGAGCCCCAGAGCAGGCTCGGCAAGTCCTTCGGCATGCAGACGGTAACGGGCAAAGGCCCGGAAAGGACACAGGGCCTGATCTTTGAGAATGCCGGTCCCACCGGGCACCTTTTTTCCGGGGACCAGGGGAGAGCCGATTTCATCCTTTAAAGTTTCGGGAATGGGGGCGTCGTTCCGGATAAGAACAGCCGGTTGCCGACTGTCGGACAGGGATAGGGATATTTCTGCAAGATGACTGAAAAGCGGGCTGACCTGCAGGCACTGGTCATCATTCTGCCGCGGATAGCTGAGAATCACCTCGGAAGCGGATTTCACCAGACGGACAGCAACAATTTCGGCGAATCTCAGTTCCCTTGCAGCATCGGCCCGCGGCATGCCGCAGCGCTTCTGCAGGGCGAGTGGCAGAAAGGGGTTGGGGTGGGGCGATGGCGGAAAGGCCTCGGCGTGCATTCCCAGCACCCACAGATGGTCGAATTCGAGGCCGGCAGCCTCCAGGGTTCCCATGACCTGTATCCGCCCTTCCGACCCTTCAGGCTGGAAAAGTTTTTCCGCAGCCATCCGCCGCAAAAGGGCCAGTGCCTTCCCGCGATCCATCGGGGGAGCGATGCAGTCGAGACTGGCCATGGTTTCCAGCAAATCCCTGAAAGAGCTGCATACCTGGTATTCCCTGCTGTCCAGGGTACGGTCGCCCGGCCAGCGCAGGGCTTCGAGCAGTCCAGCAAAACAGTTCGCCCAATTTCCGGGCGATCTGCGGGCCTTCTCTTCCAGTCCGAGGGCCACAGTCTCAAGAAACTGGGCAAAAATATCGCATCGCCCTGCGCCTTTTTTGAAGCCATCGCGTGACAGCTCGATCAAACTGTCCAGCGGTATTTCCCGCATCCGCAGGCGCCGCAACTCCGAGTCGAACATGCCCCGTCGGTGCTGTTCCACCAGATGACCCCATACGTAGGGCGACCGGAGCAGAAAACCGATCTGATCGAGGGCCACGGTCGAGTTCAGACAAAGGATTGCGAAGGCCGCGACCACCGGCCCTTCCGCACCCAGGGGACTGCCGAGAGAAAGGTTGAAACCCTTGTCGTCCTCCTCCCCCGGCAACAGCGAGGAGGGAGCTAATTCCTCACGGAAAATTCGCTCGATCAGATTTCTGTAGGAGCCAAGTTCGACAGCAACCACGCCGATGCGATCTTCCCCTTCCGCAAGCCGGCCGCGAATCCAGCGGGCACAGCGGCGCACTTCCTCCTCCGCATTCTGGCATGCAGTCAGGCCGATCCTGTCGGGCTGCCGCCCCGGAGGCTCCCATTTGCAGACACAACTTCCCCTTTTCTCCAACTCGGCCAGGATCCCGGCAACCGCCGGTGTCATATCGTCGAAACCCGCCAGAATGATTTTTTGCGGCAGCTCGACTGCTGTACAGAGCAGCTTATCCCGAACCAGTTCGGCAGTCCGCGACGGGTCCTCCCACCCTCCCGACCGGCAGGCCGTCTGCCATTTTTCCCGCCAACGCAGGAAGGTGCGTTGATCCTCCCCGCCATCATCTTTGCGGAAGGCGGTATCGTATTGCAGCAGCAGGGAGTGGGCCTTGGCCGCCTGGCGGGCAGCTTCCTCCATACGCATCAGGGCCTCTCCGCTTTCCCTGATATCTTCCTCAATGATCCTCTCCCACAAAAACCGGACCTGCTCCGGATTGAGCATGCGGTCGCAGAGACCGAACCGGCCTGCGTTACGGAACATCCATTGATCAAAGGTCAGGATGGCCGGCGTTCGCCAGGCCGCCCGGCCGAGGTTCGCCATCCTGCTGTCTATCTGGCTGCGCAGAGACCGTGCCAGACGATCGTTGACGGTCAGTACGAGCGCGCCTTCGATGGCGGCGGAAAGAATATCCCCAGCAAAAATTTTCACGATTATCTGTCCATTTCCGGTTGTTTCCGTTTTTCCCGCCACCGACTCACTAGGAAAAAACCGCACAGGACCGCCCCGGCTCCCACTGCATTGGCCACCGCGTCACCCAGCTGACCGGTACGAACTTGGGTCAGGGTCATCTGGGCCACTTCCATAAGTATTCCATAGGCAATCGCCAGCATCGCTCCCCCTCGCCATGCACGCAGGTCATCCCCGAGGATCGGCTGCAGAGCCCATCCTCCCGTAAGAGCCAGAACAGCATAGGCCAGGGCGTGCTGAGCTTTGTCCCAGGAAAGAACCCCTGCAGACGGCAGATAGGGATGAGCAGAAAGGGACAGCCAGAGGATGCCCAGGGCCACAAGAAAGAAAAGTGTCAGGCGGAACAGGGGCAACGGTCGGCGGCGCATGACATCTCCTCGAAATAACAACCCACCAAGTCATGAATCGAAGGGTAAAGGCGGTGAAGTCCTTACGCTTTACGGCTCTTGATCCCTTGCAACTGGAAACTTTTATGCTTCATTGAAATCAGACATTCTCAAAAGGAGGTAAAACAATGACACGACTCTATCACATCCGTCCCCTCTTTTCCCTTCTTCTCTTCACCCTGCTTGCCTTTCCAGGCCAGGTTCAGGCCGATAAGATGCGCGGCGGCGCACAGGGTGGAAGCGTGGGAATGGACATGGCCCAGCTCAGTCCTGAAGAACAACAGGTGGTCCGCGATCTGATGCAGAAATACCATGGACAGATGGTGGACATGCACAAAAAAATCTTCGCCAAACGGGCGGAACTGAATGCCGCCATGGCCCAGGAGGAATTCAATGCCGGCAATGCCCGCTCCCTGGTCAAGGATATTGCCAAGATGCAGAGCGACCTGACCCAGATGAAGCTCAACATGTTCATCGAAATGCGGGAAAAGGGCGTCTCCTACTATGGAACCTGCATGGTCGGCGGCGGGATGGGTCCCTGCCTGATGGGAGACGGCAGGGGCTCCGGCGGGATGGGCCGGGGAATGATGCCGGACGGCGATATGATGGGATACGGCATGGGCTCTCCCGCACAGGAGTAAAACAACCTTCCGTTCTATCGAAATCGTGATCGGACCGGCATTATTCGATACCAACCCAGACATCTTTTCCCAGCGGTTCGCCGATTCAACGGCGGACCGTTTTTTTAATCTTGTTCCACCCTGCCCTGGCGCCCCGGTCTCATGATAAAATTGAATCAGCGATTTCCGACTGGATCGGTAAATTACTGAACTTTTTCCTTTCCGTATCAGGAGCATTCTGCATGAGACGCGTTGAATACCGCATTCAAGGGCTCTGTTGTTCTGAGGAAGTGGCCATCCTGAGGCGGGTGGTGGGCGGAAAACCGGGGATCATCGACCTGGAGTTCGACGTCCTCAATGCGCGTATGGCCGTGGAATTCGACCCGGATGCCCTGTCCCCCGGCGATATCGTATCGGCGATCGGTTCCACCGGGATGAAAGCCACCCCCTGGGAGGGGCGGCTTGCAACTCAGGAAGGCCCTTTCTGGGAACAACACGGCCGCCTCGTCATGACAGCCGCGAGCGGAGCCTTGCTGCTGGCGGCGTTTATCACTCATTGGGTAATGCACGGCAGCTTTATGGACGCTTTCGCCGGTGGCGAGCAGCCTGGTCACATATTCCCGCGCCCGGTTTTACTGCTGTATCTCGGCTCGGTGGCGGCCGGCGCCTGGTATGTCCTGCCCAAAGCCGTTTCATCGGCTCGGCGCCTGCGCCCGGACATGAACTTTTTGATGGTCGTGGCCGTCATCGGCGCAATCCTCATCGGCGAGCTGTTCGAGGCCGCGACCGTGGCCTTTCTCTTCGCACTGTCGCTGCTGCTCGAGCACTGGAGTGTGGAACGGGCCCGCAATGCCATCGGCGCCCTTCTGGATCTTACCCCCCCTTCGGCACGATACTTCTGTCCGGAGCATGGCTCCATCCACCATAAACCGGTGGAGCAGGTTCCTTTGAATGCCGTCGTCCTGGTTCGTCCGGGTGAAAAAATCCCCCTGGACGGCATCGTCACCAAGGGGGAAACCTCGGTCAATCAGGCTCCGATAACCGGGGAGTCGATGCCGGTTTTCAAAGGCCCCGGAGATGAAGTCTACGCGGGAACCATCAACCAGGACGGTGCCCTGGAATTCCGGACCACCCGGACCGCCAGCGACACCACCCTGGCTCGGATCATCCATATGGTGGAGAGCGCGCAATCCCGCCGAGCCCGCAGTCAGCAATGGGTCGATCGCTTTTCCACCTGGTACACTCCCACCATGATGTTCTCGGCAGTCGCCCTTGCTCTTCTACTCCCTTTGCTGTTCCAGATTCCCTGGTCGGAAAGCGTCTACCGGGCCCTGGTCCTGCTGGTGATCGCCTGCCCCTGCGCTCTGGTCATTTCCACCCCCGTCAGTATCGTATCGGCTCTCACCTCTTCGGCCCGCAACGGGGTTCTGATTAAGGGAGGGGTTTATATGGAAATGGCCGGCCGGCTCCAGGTGCTGGCCATGGATAAAACAGGGACTCTCACCCGCGGACAGGCCAAGGTCCGTCGGATTGTCCCCTTTTACGGGCATACGGAACGGGAAATTCTGGAACGGGCGGCCGCGCTGGAAGCCCGAAGCGAGCACCCTCTGGCCCGGGCTATCCTGCAGAAGGCGCGGGAAGAGGGCATCGACTTCACTCCCGCAGAACATTACCAGGCTGTTCGCGGCAAAGGCGGGGAAGGCCAGGTCGGTGATCGACTGTTCTGGATCGGCAGTCATCGCATGATGCATGAAAAAGGCCAGGAGACCCCGGAGATCCACGCAATGGCTGAAGAACTCGAGGATGCCGGTCACACTGTCGTCGGTCTAGGCAACGACGACCACGTCTGCGGCCTGATCAGCCTGGCCGACACCTTGCGGGATGAGGTGCCCGCCATTATTGAGGAAATCCGCAGGGCCGGGGTTAAAAAGGTGGTGATGCTGACCGGGGACAATGAAGGGACCGCCCGGGCCATAGCCGCTGAAACCGGCATCGACGAGTACCGCTGCGAATTGCTGCCGGAGGACAAGGTCGAAGCCATCGGGCGACTGGTCCGGGAACACAAGGAGGTGGCCATGGTCGGGGACGGCGTCAATGATGCGCCGGCCATGGCAGCGGCCACTTTCGGTATCGCCATGGGTGCGATGGGGACCGATGCCGCCCTGGAAACCGCCGATGTGGCTCTGATGTCGGACGATTTGTCCAAGCTGCCGTGGCTGATTCGCCACTCCCGCCGCACGCTGCGAAACATCCAGCAGAACATCGGCTTTGCCCTGGGGCTCAAACTGATCTTCATGATCCTGACCCTGTTCGGCCTGGCAAGCCTGTGGATGGCCATCGCCGCCGATACCGGCGCCACCCTGCTGGTGGTTTTCAACAGTCTGCGGTTGCTGAGGGGGAAATCCGTTCCGGCGACTGCCGCCGTCTCGGCCTCACAAACGGCCTGACAGCAGCAGGGCGCCGGTGACCAGCGCCGCCGCGATCCGGTAAAAACCAAACAGGGCCAGGCCGTGCCGCTTGAGGTAACCCACCATCCATTTAACGGACAAAACAGCGGAACCGAAAGCCGCTGCCAGACCGACGATGAGGGGCAGAGCGTCGAAGGTCTCCACCATCAGCCGGCCGTGAAGCAGGGCATCGTAAGCGGTGGCGGCGCCGAGGGTGATCAGTCCGAGCAGAAAACTGAATTCCACCGCCGCCGGAAGCGACAGGCCTGCCAGCACACCGCCGACGATGGTGACCAGGCTGCGACTGACGCCAGGCCACATGGCGATGCATTGGGCTAAACCGATGACCAGGGCCATCTTCCAGGACATCTCTTCCAGGGAAAGTCCGGGGTTGCGGATCCGGTCCCGCTTCGGCTTGAGGGCGGCGACGCCCAGAATCGCCACCCCTCCAACAAACCATGCCACCACTACGGGCCAGATATCGAAGAGGAAAATTTTGATCATGCCGCTGAAGAGAAATCCGATCAGTGCCGCAGGGAGAAAACCGCTGGCGACATTGATCAACAAGTTTCGGCCTGTCGCATCCTTTCCGGCGAGACCCCGACCCATCTGGCGCAAGCGTCGAAAATACAGTCCCGCCACGGCCACTATGGCCCCGGCCTGAATGCAGATGGTGTAAGCGTCATTGGCCTCCTTGACACGAGCCTCAACACCCGAGCCGTCATCTGCTTCCCCCAGACCCAGCAACCTGCCTGCCACCAGCAGGTGCCCGGTGGAACTGACCGGAAGGTATTCCGTCAGGCCCTCTACAACCCCCAGGATCAAGGCCTCGCTCAGGGTCATTCCGCTTTTCACCACCGCTGCCGACTCTTCTGCGGGCAACCCTTCTGCTTTCGCCGGACCCAGGCCGGCAGACCACAAAAATCCCAAAACCACCAGTAACGCAATCCAGAACCTGCAGGACATCAATTCTCTCCTGAAAATAGGGCCCTCGCCAATGGAAGGCGAATCCTCAATTTCAAACCAAGCAGCAAAGCATGTGAATTCTTGCTCAAAGGTGGCAGGAAGGCAAGAAAAACTCCAAAAAGAAAAAATTATCAGGATTGGCCGAGCAGACAGGATTTTTTTGATTTCAGCCCTTGGAGCCAGATGCCCGCATCCGCTGCACAAGATTCGGCAACACCTCCAGAACCAGGTTCACATCTTCCCCGGACGTTGCCATGCCCAAAGAAAACCGAAGGGTTCCGACCCGGGTCCCCTCGACCGCACCCATCGCCTCAAGAACGCGGGAGGTTTTTAGGGTGCCGGAGCTGCAGGCGGAGACGGAGGAGACAGCTATTCCTGTCTGGTCCAGGGCAAACAGAAGCTTTTCAGAGTCGACACCGAGAAAGGACATATTGCTGGTATTGGGAAGCCTGTGATCGACGTCCCCATTGCGCCGTACATCGGGAATCATCTCCAGAATCCCCTGCTCCAGCCGGTCCCGAAGATTTTCCAGTCGAAGGGATTCCTTTGCCACTGTTTTCGCCGCAAGTTCACAGGCTTTTCCGAGGCCGACGATCCCGGCCACGTTTTCCGTTCCGGCCCGGCGGTTCTGCTCCTGAGCGCCGCCGTGCAATAATGGATGAAACTTTAATCCTTTGCGAACGATCAAGGCTCCGATCCCTTTCGGACCATAAAACTTATGCCCCGACAAAGACATCAGGTCGATTTCCGAGGCTTTGAAATCGACGGGAACCTTACCGACGGCCTGAGCGGCATCACAATGAAAAACAACCCCTTTGCCCCTTGCCAGTCTCCCGATCTCGGCAACCGGGAACAGAGTGCCAGTTTCATTATTGGCGTGCATGACCGACAGCAGGCAGGTTTCATTGGTGAATGATGATTCGACCGCTGCGAGGTCGAGACAACCGTGCCGGTCCACGTCGAGGCAGGTCACGCCAAACCCCTGTTGCTCGAGATAATAGCAGGGCATCAACACCGAAGGATGCTCCACGATCGTTGTGACAATTCCCTTTGCCCTCTCCGCACGGCTTGCCGCCACACCCTTGATTGCGGTGTTGTTCGATTCGGTGGCCGATGAAGTAAAAATCACCTCTTCCGGATCGCAGTTCACCAAATGAGCCAGTTGACCGCGGGCCTTTTCGACCGCTTTTCGGGCCTCCTGTCCAGGCCAGTGGGGGCTGGAGGGATTGCCGAAGCGATCGCGAAGATACGGCATCATGTCCTCGAGAACCTCCGGATGAAGATCGGTGCTGGCATTATTGTCCAGGTAGACTCGGTGCATGAGATCCATCAATTCCACAGTATAGTATGTGCTTTTATTGTTTTTTGTTGACTTATTTCCTAGCATAAATAGAATATACTTCAAAGAAAAAAATAGTGTAGCGCCCGAGAAAGGAACTGGGGATGTTTTCGGAAGAGCAGATCGAACGTTATTCTCGTCACATCATTCTGAAGGAGGTGGGCGGCAAGGGCCAGAAACGTTTGCTCGACGGCAGGATTCTGATCATCGGTGCCGGAGCGCTGGGCTCTCCCGCAGCCCTGTACCTCGCGGCAGCAGGGGTCGGAAGGATCGGAATCGCTGATGCGGATGTGGTTGAACTCTCGAATCTCCAGCGGCAGGTGATCCATCACTCGGCAGATCTCGGAACCCCCAAGGTCGAATCGGCGAAACGGAAGATGGAAGCCATCAATCCTGATGTCCAGGTTATCCCCCACTATACCTGGATTGGCGCGGACAACATCATTGACATTATCCGCGAATACGACTTCGTCATCGACGGCACAGACAATTTTGCCGCCAAGTTCCTCATCAACGACGCTTGCGTCATGGCCGGCATCCCTCTCTCCCACGCCGGCGTGCTTCACTTCATTGGTCAGACCATCACCATCCTGCCGGGCCAATCCCCCTGCTACCGCTGCGTGTTTCCGGAACCGCCGCAAGCTGGAAGCATTCCGACCTGCTCGCAGGCCGGGGTTTTGGGCGTCCTGCCAGGGGTCATCGGCACTATTCAGGCCACCGAGGCAATAAAATATCTACTGGGCGTCGGGGATCTGCTGACCGGCCGAATGCTGGTCTACGATGCTGAAGGGCTGGACTTCCACGTATCGCCCATTGCCAAAAAATCCGAATGCGCCGTTTGTGGGGAAAATCCGTCCATAACAGATCTCCAAGTCGACCCGGAGGCGATGAATGTCTGCGATTTGACGACCAGTGAAAAGTGAGGGTGGATTTTTGTACCCAGATCCTGGACCTGTAGCTGTTTTTGGAGCTAAGATATGCAAACCGTTGATCTTCGGGGTGTTCCCTGCCCCACCAACTTTGTCAAGGCCAAGTTGTCCATCGGGATGGCTGATATCGGCGATATTATTGTATTCCATCTCGATGAAGGCGAACCGGTGCAAAACGTGTCGCGTAGCCTGCAGAATGAGGGACACCAGCTGCTGGACCTCGAAAAGGCTGAAGGGCACTATGTCCTGCGGATGAAGGTTGTTTGAAATCTGAAGGGATTCAGTAAAGTGATGGAAGGTTCTAAAGGAAAACGCGTGCGAGGAGTTGTTGCGTCAGATCCTGGCCGATGACCAGACAGCCGCACAGACGGCTCTTTACCCGGTCTCCAAAAACAGCCGGGACGATGCGCGCCTGGCCAGACTTGTGTCCCGCAGATCATCGCCTGCGACCAACGACATCCTGCAGTTATTCAACGAAGGGGCGCAAGGGACAGTTTCAAGCCTTGATATCATCAGTCGACTGCGCCTGCTGAGCAACAAGATGTTTCTGGCCGCAACTGGCGCCACGAGAGTTCCTCTGGTCCTCTCGCCCTACCTCCTGAGCCATAGCTCGGGCGAAAGCTTGCCCCAGCCGATCGACAGCCTCTGGGGAAACCCCGCCGGGCTATTTGATCCAAACTGTCCAGCGACAGCCTCCGATTAGGCCCCTGAGGGCTGACCGGCTGACGACCTTTGATTGGCCGCTGATCTACCCATCGCCCACCCACCGCCTTGGAAAACGATTTTTTATCCATCCCCTACCCGTTTTCATTCGTACAAAGAGCGAGTTTTTTCGATTATATGCTTTCGCCACGACCCATCCATAGCTTTCCGTCTAGTCTGGGCCAATGGGCAGACGGCTTTCTTGACAGCTTCTTAGTCTGTTCTAAAGTGGAAAAGTAACCCTCTGCGAAAGGAGGCTCGATATGTCTACTCTCAGCAGCGGAGATATAAAGCAACCGCCTCACCCATTGCTGACGGGGATTGCGGCGGGATTGATTGCCGGGGTCGTCGCCGGCCAGTCGGAGCGGCTGCTCGACCGATTCGTTTCGGAACGGCAGAAACGGCGGGACCGCCAGGTGCGGCCGGGTTCGGCTCATGAGGTCGCCGGTCCCCATTTCGCCCGCAAGATCACCGGCAGAAAACTCAAGAAGGAGGAGGAGAAAAAAGCCAAATTTTTTTTCGGCATAGCCTACGGCATCGGCTGGGGGCTTATCTATGCCAGTCTTCGCAGGAAGTTTCCGCAGGTGGCCCGTCTGGCCGGCCTGCCCTTCGCCATCCCCTTCTTCTTTGCCTGCGACGGGACGATCGCGCCGCTGCTCGGTGTCTCCCCCAACCTACGCCGCATCCCCTGGCAGCCCAGCGCCAAGGAGATGGGGAACCATATAGCTTGGACGGCCGCCGCGGAAATGGTGCATCGAGCGGTTGCCAAGGCGTCCAAACAGGCCGCAGATCAGAGATAAAGGAGATGATATGAAAGAAAGCGGTCGTTGACCGCTCCGGGGGTAAGATAGAGCTTTCCGGAGTAGATAGGCTATAGGCTGGATGTTGTACTGGGGCGTTGACCCTGAAAAGGAGATTAGACTTTGCCTGTAGCTGAAACGTCACCGTGGGGCCTGGACCCTGGATAGGAGGCTGGTGGTCACCGATTCGCATCTACTCCACACAACCAAGAACAGGAGTAGAGACAATGGTTAGATTTATCGGGATTGACCTTCACAAGACGGCATTTACGGTCTGTTTTCTGGAGGGCGAAGAGAAGCGGCTGGAGAGTTACAAGATTGGCGAGATGGATCGGTTTCGGTCGGAGTTGCGCCGGGATGATAAATTGGCGTTGGAGACCACGACCAACACCCGGAGTTTCATCAAACAGATCCGGGATGCGGTGGGCTCAATCCACGTGATCAACACCATGCAGTTCAAGGTGGTCAGCCAGTCGGTCAAGAAAACGGATGCCAACGATGCCGAGACCATGGCGTTTTTCCTGAGCAAGGGGATGCTGCCGGAAGTGCGAATGAAGGACGAACACTACGCAGAGCTTGAGAGTCTGGCCAACACACGGCACAAGCTGGTGCAGTTGCGTACGGCGCTGAAGAACAAGATACACAACATCCTCAACGCCCAGGGAATTGTGACGAAGAAGGAAAGCCTGTCGAGCCGCAAGGGGTTGGAGAAGGTCCTCAATCATCCGATCAGCGCGGTGGCCGCCATCGAACTGGAAGTGATCGTCGAGCAGATCAAGGGGCTTGACGCCGGCATCGCCAGGATCGACCAGGAGCTGGCCGACAAGGGCAAGAAACTCGATGGCCACGAGAACATCACCAGCATCAAGGGGGTGGGCGACAAGGGCGGCGCGATCCTGCTCAGCGTGATTGGCAACATCGAAGACTTTGAGGACGAGAAGAAACTGGCAGCCTACTTCGGCATTGTCCCTCGGGTCAGCAATTCCAACGAGACCAACCGCCAGGGGCGCATCACCAAGCGCGGGAGCAAGTTGGGCCGAACCACGCTGGTGCAGTGCACACTGATAGCGATTCGTTATTCCCCGTACCTGAAAGCGTTTTACGAGAAGCTCAAGGCGAAGAAGGGGTCGGGCAAGGCGATCATCGCCACGGCCAAGAAACTGTTGGGCATCATTTATCTGACACTGAAGAACAAGTGGGTCTTTGAGGACTTTCCGAATTTCGTCCTGAAAGAGAGCTGAAAACAGAACCTTACAACCAAGAAGAGTAGATTTCTTTCATAGGAGGCAGCCATGGGTTTTTTGCCGGAGCGCAGCAGGAAAAAACCCCGATCCAAGTCCATGAGGGGCGAAATTCCTTCCTGGTTGAGCAATACCCTGATTTTCGGCACCCTGGCGGCCGTTGTCGCCGCCGAAATGAAGCGCCCCTTGCGAACGCCCAGGCAGGACAAACTGCGGCGGGATGTGCGAAATATCTCCATGTCCCTGATGACAGCGGCCACCATAGCGCTGGCGGAAAAACCGGTCGTCGCGCCTCTGGCCGATGCCGCTGAAAGCAAGAGACGCGGGCTGCTGAAGTGGAAGCGACTGCCCGTCGGGCTGGAGATGTTTCTTTCGGTGACCCTGCTCGATTACACCCTCTACATCTGGCATTACCTGACGCACAAAGTCCCTCTGCTCTGGCGCTTTCACCAGGTCCACCATGTGGATCTCGACCTCGATGCCTCGACGGCGCTGCGATTTCATGCCGGTGAAATGCTGCTGTCCGTTCCCTGGAGGGCAGCACAGGTGGCCCTTCTCGGCATATCCCCTCGCCCCCTGGCCCTGTGGCAGACCCTGACGCTGGCGGAAATCCTGTTCCATCATTCCAACGTGCGTCTGCCGCTCCGATTCGAACGCCTGCTCAACCGGATAATCGTCACTCCCCGCATGCACGGCATTCACCACTCCACCGTCCGCGAGGAAACCGATTCGAACTGGTCGACCATTTTCTCCTGGCCCGACCTCCTTCATCGCACCTTGAAACTGAACATCCCGCAAAAAAAGGTCACTATCGGTGTACCTGCCTTCCAGAATCCAAAAGAGTTAACCATTGGTAAACTGCTGAAAATGCCGTTGACCGTCGACCGCCCCAGTTGGCGCCTATCAAACGGGACCAGGCCGGAAAGAAAGGAAAATCTCCCCTTGCCGAGGAGAAAGCTGGCTGAGTAGGTGGGGGATTGCTTTTTCTCTTGATATACTTTCGCTTAACACCATGCCGCTTTCAATTTTTCGGGCGCCTGAAAAAACACACGCAATGATGAAAGGGAACAGAAGATAATGTATGGCAACGGGATGATGAACGGATGGGGCATGATGAACCCTCTGATGTGGATTTTTATGATTCTGGTCTGGGGGCTTATCGTTTTCGGCTTGTTCTTTGCCGTTCGCTGGTTGCTCTCTCAAGGCAAAACAGGGAAAGAGAATCGGGATTCGGCAACTCCTCTGGACATTCTCAAGGCCCGTTATGCGAAGGGAGAAATCAGCAAGGAACAGTTCGAACAGATGAGGAAGAATTTGGAGTAATTCCCCCACAACGCGGAGCCTTCTGCTATCCTTGCGTTAACCACCCTGCTTTTGGCATTGGGTATCGCTTCAATGGCGGCAAAACCCGAAAAGTTGCTATGCCCTTCTCCCCGTCACCATCCTTTCACAATTTCACCCGCCGCAAACGCAAAGCGTTGCTGATCACCGAAACGGAGCTGAAGCTCATGGCTGCTGCGGCGATAATGGGGCTGAGCAGCAGACCGAAGAACGGATACAAAACTCCGGCGGCGATGGGCACTCCCAGGGCGTTGTAAACGAAAGCGAAGAACAGGTTCTCCCGGATATTCCGCATGGTGGCCAGGCTCAGTTGCCGGGCGCGGACGATGCCCCGCAGGTCGCCCTTGACCAGGGTCACCCCGGCGCTCTCCATGGCCACGTCGGTGCCTGTTCCCATGGCGATGCCGACCTGGGCCTGGGCCAGTGCCGGCGCGTCGTTGATGCCGTCGCCGGCCATTGCGACAAAACGTTCCTGACCCTGCAGTTCCTTGACCTTGTCCGCCTTATCCTGCGGTAAAACCTCGGCCCGCACCTCGTCGATGTTCAACCGCTTCGCCACCGCTTCGGCGGTAGTGCGGTTGTCGCCGGTGAGCATGACGATGCGGATACCGCTCTGGTGCAGCTGACGGATGGCCTCGGGGGTGGTTTCCTTGATGGGATCGGCGACGGCCAACAGGCCCGCGGCCTTGCCGTCCACCGCCACGAACATGGCGGTCTGACCGTCCCGGCGAAGATCTTCGGCACGCTCCAGAAGTTCCGCCGGATCGATGCCCCGCTCCTGCAACAGCTTCTGGGTGCCCAGCAGCACCTCGGCACCGTCCACCTTCCCTGCCACCCCCTTGCCGGTGATGGAATCGAATTCCTTGGCGGAGGTCAGCTTGACTCCCCGTTCCTCGGCGCCCTGAACGATGGCCGCTGCCAGAGGATGTTCGCTGCCCCGCTCCAGGCTCGCTGCCAGGCGCAACAATTCGTCCTCGTCAATACCGGTCGCCTCCACCGCCACCAGCTTCGGTTTGCCCTCGGTGAGGGTACCGGTCTTGTCGACGACCAGGGTATTCACCTTGCGCAAATGCTCGATGGCCTCGGCATTCTTGAACAACACGCCCATGGTCGCGCCCTTGCCGGATGCCACCATAATGGACATGGGGGTGGCCAACCCCAGGGCGCAGGGGCAGGCGATGATGAGCACCGCCACGGCATTGATAAGGGCGTGGGCCATGCGCGGTTCGGGTCCGATCCAGGACCAGACCACGAAGGTCGCCAGGGCCACGGTCACCACCGCCGGCACGAAGTAGCCGGCTACAATGTCCGCCAGTTTCTGAATGGGGGCCCGGCTGCGTTGGGCTTCTGCCACCATCTGCACAATCTGGCTCAGCAGGGTGTCCCTGCCTACCCGTTCGGCCTTGATGACAAGGGAGCCGGTCTGGTTCACCGTCGCTCCGGTGACCGGCTCGCCGGGCTGCTTGGCCGCCGGCAGGGGCTCGCCGGTGATCATGGATTCGTCGATATTGCTGGTGCCCTCCTCGACCGACCCGTCCACCGGCACCTTTTCGCCGGGCCGGACCCGCAGTCGATCGCCGACTTCGACCTCCTCCAGGGGCACGTCATGCTCGCTGCCATCCTCGGCGATGCGCCGGGCGGTCTTGGGGGCCAGGCCGAGCAGCGCCCGGATCGCCTGCCCGGTCTGGCTGCGGGCCCGAGCTTCCATCACCTGCCCCAGCAACACCAGGGCGACGATGACGGCCGCAGCTTCGAAATAAACGTCGACTTCCCCTCCCGAGCCACGGAAAGAGGCAGGAAAAAAGCCGGGAAAGACCGTGGCGACTATGCTGTAGAGATAGGCGACACCGACCCCGAGCCCGATCAGGGAAAACATGTTCAGGCTGCGGTTGACCAAGGATTGCCAGAAGCGGACAAAGATCGGTCTGCCTGCCCAGAGAACGACCGGGGTGGCCAGAACCAGTTGAATCCAGTTGTAGGTCTGCTGCGTGGCCAGCCCCAGCAGCCAGCCATGGAAGGCCGGTACCGCATGGGACATGCCCAGGATCAGAACCGGCAGGGAAAAAACCGTCGCCACCCAGAGCCGCCGGGTCCAATCCTTCAGTTCTGCACTTTCCCCCATCTCCTCGAGGCTGATCTCCTTCGGCTCGAGATCCATGCCGCACTTGGGACAGCTGCCGGGCCCGATCTGTTCCACCTCGGGATGCATCGGGCAGGTGTACTGCCTGGTGTCATCCTTGACCTTCTCTTTTCTCTTTTCAATCCGACCCTTATCCAAAAATTCTTCAGGATCCTGTTTAAATTTTTGCAGACATTTGGTGGAACAGAAAAAGTATTTCTCCCCTCTATATTCCGTTTCTCCGGCGGCTTTTTCCGGAATCACATCCATGCCGCAGACAGGATCTTTCATGACAGACTCCTTTTGCGGTCGGGTTGTCCTCGCGCATGCGCCAGGGCAGCATGCGCGAGGAACAGAGAAAAGAGTTATTTCACAACGTGATGACTATGAAACTGCCGCACCTTGCCGTCCGCTGGTTTGGCGGCCATACGGAAGTGCCAGGTGCCGACTTTATCCAGGCCCACATCGGCACCGAAATGCCCCTGCATCCCTACCATTCTAACAGGTGCGGATTCCTTCCCGTCCGGGGAGGTGATTTTTACGGCCACCGTTCCTTTGTCGATGGTTTGCCCGGTTGCTGCATCGTTCAACATCACCATCAGGTGATGGGTCGTGCCGTCTCCGGGCGGAAGAGCCGACCGGTCCACCGGCATCAGGTGAAACATCGCCTTGATGCCATCCTTGATCTCTTCGCCCAGCATGATCATTCCGGGCTGCCCGTGCTCCATGCCCCCCATCTGCATCATTTCGCCGAGGTCCATGCCGCCGGACATGTCGTGTCCTTGGTGACTGTGGTTCATGGCCAGAGCCGGGGTGGCGAGCAAGGCTATACCGATAGTCAGGGCCGCGGACCAACTAATTCTGCTGTTCTTCATTACTGCCTCCCTACGGTTGATATAAGCCGGTTATTGATCCGGCATCCTTTTGACGGGTTTCCCCGTACTCGTTCTCGCGCGCCTACTGAAAATTTACGGTTCATCAATTCGAGTAGGAACAGCATCTCTTTTCCTAGGATTCCTCGATTTCCTCGACCTCGTCCAGATCTCCTTCGGCCGTCGGTTCCAGATTCGAATTGAGCTTACGTGCCCGC
Organism: Syntrophotaleaceae bacterium; assembly: GCA_041390365.1. Lineage (NCBI taxonomy): Bacteria > Pseudomonadati > Thermodesulfobacteriota > Desulfuromonadia > Desulfuromonadales > Syntrophotaleaceae > Syntrophotaleaceae bacterium. The sequence continues at coordinate 1,320,967 of JAWKQB010000001.1, forward strand.
CAGATGAAGAAGATGACCGGATAGACCAGCATCTCCAGCACCAGGGAGGTGATCGACCCGCCGACCATGGGAGCGGCGATGCGCTTCATGACGTCGGCCCCGGCGCCGGTGCTCCACATGATGGGAAAGAGGCCGACGATGATAGTAACGACGGTCATCACCTTGGGACGGATACGCTTGACTGCCCCGTGATGGATGGCCTGCGCCAGGTCGCCGCGGGTGAGCATGCGCCCCTTTTCCGACCAGTTCTTGTAAGCGAGATCGAGGTACAGGAGCATGACCACCCCGGTTTCGGCATCGAGACCGGCCAGGGCGATAAGCCCGACCCAGACGCCGATGGACATGTTGTAGTCGAGCAGGTAGAGCAGCCAGAAGGCGCCAACCAGCGAAAAAGGAACGGCCAGGAAAACGATCCCCGTCTTGATCGCCGACATGGTGCTCAGGTAGATCAGGACGAAGATGACCACCACGGTCAGCGGGATGATCAGCAGCAGTCTTTCCCGCGTTGCCTCGATGTATTCGTACTGTCCGCTCCAGACGATGTTATAGCCTTCCGGCAGGGAAATGTTCTCCGCAACGGCCTCCTGGGCCTTTTTCACGTAGGTGCCGACATCGATACCCTTGAGATCGACGAAAACCCAGGCGGTGCGCCGGGCATTTTCGCTCTTGATGGAGCCCGGACCCTTCTTGATGCGGATGTCGGCGATCTGTTCGATGGGGATGTGCCGCCCCTCGGCGATGGGAATCAATACCCTTTTCAGGGCCGGCAGATCGTTGCGGTAATCCTGCAGATAGCGAATATTGACCGGATAGCGCTCCAGGCCCTCGACGGTCTGGGTTACGTTCATGCCGCCGATGGCGCTCTGGATGATGTCCTGCACGTCGCCGACGGTCAGGCCGTAACGGGCCGCCTCGTCGCGGTCGATTACGAAGTCGAGATAGTTGCCCCCCACCACCCGCTCGGAAAAAGCACTCAGGGTCCCCGGCAGCGTCCGCACCAGGGCTTCGACCTCTTCGCCGATGTCGCTCAGGGTCTGCAGATCCGGGCCCATGATCTTGATGCCGACCGGGGTTTTGATCCCCGTGGAGAGCATGTCGATGCGGGTCTTGATCGGCATGGTCCAGGCATTGGTCAGTCCCGGAAACTGAATGGCCGCGTTAAGTTCGTCGGTGAGCTGCTCCACCGAGATCCGCTTCTCTTCCGGCCAGACCCAGCGCAGAGGTATCTTCAGCGGCTCGATCCAGCCGGGCCAGTCGCTGTAGAACCGCGTCTTCTTCACCATGCGCCATTCGTCCTCGGGCTTGAGCATGATGGTGGTTTCGATCATCGACAAAGGCGCCGGGTCGGTGGCCGATTCGGCCCGGCCGATCTTGCCGAAGACGTGGTGTACCTCGGGGAACTGGCGGATGATATTATCGGTCTGCTGCAGCAGTTCCCTGGCCTTGGTGATGGAGATGCCCGGCAGGGTGGTCGGCATGTAGAGCAGATCCCCCTCGTACAGCGGCGGCATGAACTCGGTGCCCATCTTCGCCAAGGGAAAGGCGGCGGAGACCACCAGCAGCAGCGCCACAACCAGGGTCGTCTTGCGCCAGTGCAGCACCAGGTCGACAACCGGATGGTAGAGACGGATCAGGAAGCGGCTGATGGGGTTGCGGTCCTCGCTGTGAATCCTGCCGCGGATGAACCACACCATCAGCACCGGAACCAGGGTGACGGCCAGGATCGCCGCAGCCGCCATGGAGTAGGTCTTGGTGAAGGCCAGCGGCTTGAAAAGCCGTCCCGCCTGCTCCTGCAAGGTGAAAACGGGCGCGAAAGAGACGGTAATGACCAGCAGGGCGAAGAAGATGGTGGGGCCGACCTCCTTGGCCGCCTCGATGATGGCCGCAGTTCGCGAGCGCCCCCGTTCTCCTTTTTCGAGATGTTTGTGGGCGTTCTCCACCATGATGATGCCCGAGTCGACCATTGTACCGATGGCGATGGCGATCCCGCCCAGACTCATGATGTTGACGTTGATTCCCTGGGCGTACATGATGATGAAGGACATCAGGATCGCCACCGGCAGAGCGAGGATGACCACCGCCGCGCTCGGCAGGTGGAACAGGAAGAGGATGATCACCAGGGCAACGACGATGCTCTCCTCCAGCAACTTGTGCTGCAGGTTGTCAACCGACCGCTGGATCAGTCCGGAACGATCGTAGACGGGCACGATCTCCACGCCTTCGGGGAGTCCGGCCTGGAGTTGCTGCAGTTTGGCCTTGACGTTGTCGATGGTCTTCAGGGCATTCTCACCGAAACGCATGACGATGATGCCGCCCACCGTCTCGCCCCGGCCGTTGAGTTCCGCCAATCCGCGCCGCAACTCCGGGCCCAGGCGCACCTGGGCCAGGTCCCGCAGCAGAATCGGGGTGCCCCGGCGATCGGTGCCGACAACCACTTTTTCAAGATCGGACAGGGACTGGATATAGCCCAGGCCGCGCACCATGAATTCGGTCTCCGCCATTTCCACAACCCGTCCGCCGACATCGTTGTTGCTCCGCTGGATGGCGGTTTTGATCTGCGGGATGGTGACATGGTAGGCCAACAGCCGGTCCGGATCCACCGCCACCTGATACTGCTTGACGTAGCCGCCAATGCTGGCCACCTCGGAAACCCCTTCCACGGCGGTCAGTTCATAGCGCAGAAACCAGTCCTGGAGGGAGCGCAGCTGCTGCAAATCGTGCCGGTCGCTCTGCAGGGCGTACTCGTAAACCCAGCCGACCCCCGTGGCATCTGGGCCGAGACTGGGCGTCACCCCTTTAGGCAGCCGCCCGGCTGCATAATTGAGATATTCGAGCACCCGGGAACGCGCCCAGTACAGGTCGGTGCCGTCCTCGAAAATGATGTAGACGAAGGAATAGCCGAAAAACGAGTAGCCCCGCACCACCTTGGCCCCCGGAACGGCGAGCATCTGGGTGGTCAGCGGATAGGTGACCTGATCCTCCACCACCTGCGGCGCCTGTCCGGGATACTCGGTGAACACGATCACCTGCACGTCCGAGAGGTCGGGTATGGCGTCGATGGGGATCTTTTTCAGGGAGTAAACCCCTCCGACAATCAGGAAAGCGGTCGCAAGAATCACCATGAACTTGTTGCGAACCGACCATTCAATTATTTTTTCGAGCATGGAAAACCTTGACTAATTCTAAGAGCGTAGCTGGTGGCTGGTAGCTAGGGGCTGGTAAAAATCAAAACCAGCAACTAGCAACCAGCAACTAGCAACCGCCTCTATTCAAACAACGCCTCCAGATCCTCCTCCGGCATGTCGTGCCCTTCGTGGGCATCGGCCGGAGCGGCCTGGGCCTCCTTCTTCGGCTCCCGCATCTTCTGGATGGCTTCGCGCAGGCGGCTTTCGGAATCGAACATGAACTGGGCGCTGGTCACGACCCGTTCTCCGTCCAGAAGTCCCTGGGTGATCTGAATAAAACCGTCCTGATCCTGCACGCCGGTTTTCACCTGGCGCGGCTCGAACTTGCCTTCACCCAGATCGACGAACACCGTCTGTTTCTCGCCGGAGTGGATCACAGCCTCGCCGGGTACGGCCAGGGCGTTCCGGATCTCCTGACCGTGCACCCGCACGTTCACGTACATGTCGGGCTTGAGCTCCAGGCCGGGATTTGCAAATTCCAGGCGGGCCTTGACGGTGCGGGATTTGGGCTCGACGTAGGGGTAGATGTAGCCGATTTTCGCCTTCAGGGCGCGATCGCCGACAAAAGGCAGCAGCACGTCGGCTTCCTGTCCGACCTTGATCCAGGGCAGTTCATATTCGTAGATGTCGGCAAAGACCCAGACCTTGGAAATGTCGCTGATCTGAAACAGCTCCTGGCCGGCTTTGATGTACTGCCCGGGCATGGCCATCTTCATGGTCACCACCCCTTTGTAGGGCGCGTACAGGGTGAGGGTCTTGCTCACCCGGCCGGTTTTTTCCAACTGGCGGATCTGCCGCTCACTGATGTCCCAGTAACTCAGGCGCTGACGAGAGGCTTCCAACAGCCGCTCGCCGCCGTCGGCGATCTCCTGGAAGGAACTCGTTTTCAGGACGTCCCTGTTGCGCAGGGCCAGCAGATATTCCTGTTGGGCCGAAACCAGCTTTGGGCTGTAGATTTCCAGCAGCGGCTGGCCCTTTTCCACCACCTGCCCGGTCTGGTCGACATACAGCTTCTCGATCCAACCCTCCACCTTGGTGTTGACCGAGGTTATCTTGGGCTCCTCATAGCCGATGGTGCCGACGGTGCGGATGAGGCGGTGCAGATCGCGCCGCTCCACCTCGGCCGTGCGCACTCCCATGTTCTGCACTGTCACCGGATCGATGGCAATGGTCGAACCGGAAGGCGCCTCATCTTCGTAGACCGGCACCAGATCCATGCCCATGGGCGATTTGCCCGGTTCGTCCCGGATGTAGGTGGGATCCATGGGGGCGACCCAGTACTTGATCTTGCGCTCGCCCTTCCCTTGACCGCTTGTGGAGGTTTCGGCCGCTTCCGCCTCTCCTGCAGTCCCCGCCTTTACCGGTGTCAGGGCCATTCCGCAGATCGGACAATTGCCAGGCTGGTCGGAAATCACCCAGGGATGCATGCCGCAGGTATATTGCTGCTTGCCGGCCTCGCTATCATGGTGGTCGTGGGCGGCATGGTCCGGAGAAGCAACATTCCCGCGCAAAACATACCCAGCCAGGCCCCCCGCCAGGGGCAGGACAATCAGAAGAACGATCAACAATCCTTTTCGCGAAAACTTCATATCGTTAATCCTGTTTCGAGAAACTTGTGCACCTAAATTCAAACCTCGGAAGGGGTAATGCGTGAGGCGGAGGTTGGCTTTAAGCTTTTCACCCATTACGAATTACGTCTTACAATTTACGGGTTTTGGCCTCCCAACTCCTTCCCCACCGCCGCCTCCAAACCGGCGACGCTGCGCTGGTAATCGCTCAACGCCCGGTGATAATCGATCTGGTAGCGATAGAGGGTCAGCTGACTGTCGAGCAGGTTGAGAAAATCGACGTCTCCAACCTGATAGGCGGACAGAGTCGCTTCGAAGCTCTGCTCGGCCTGGGGGATGATACCGGTTTTGAACAGCTCCACCAGGTCGCGATTCTTTGCCAATTTGGCGTACTGGTCGGCAATGGCGAAGTCGATCCGGTTTGCCATATCTTCCAACTGCCGGAGGGCCATGCGCACGCCGGAATCCGCCTCGGCCACCGCTTCGCGCCGTTTTCCCTGCCACAGCGGGATGTTGATGCTGAAACCGGCACTGACGAAGTCCGTACCTTCCGCCGGGTCACCCGGCACATCTTCCCGCTGGCGGTAACCGGCCCAAAGGCTGACGTCGGGATAGTAATCGAGCTTGGCCAGCTTTCGCTGGGCCTGGTAGCGGTCGATCATCGACTGGTAACCGGCGAAAACCGGGCGATAGGTGCGGGACTCCTTGATGAACTCCTGCAGTTCGCCGACCACTGTGGTCGGTTCCAGTTCCCGCGGGGTTTCCACAGGCGTATCCGGGGCCCTGCTCAGCAACCGGTTGAATTCCGCCAGGGACGAAGCGTACTGCTGTTGAAGATTGAAGAACCGCTCCAAGAGCTTGGATCGCTCCACCTGGGCTTTGAGCACATCCTGCTGCAGCCCGGTGCCGACCTCGTAACGGGTTTCGGTCAGGCGGATAAAGTCGTCAAGAGTCGAGATATTTTCCCGCGTAATGGCCATGGCCCGTTGCTCAAAATAGACCTGGTACCAAGCGTCCTTGACTTCCCGCACCAACTGCAGCCTGGCATCCTCGTAATGCTTCCGGAACCACTCGGCCTGCTGCGAGGCCATCTCTTTTTTACTGCCCAATTTGCCCGGAAAAGGCAGCATTTGAGACAATTGGAACTCCTTCCCGGTCATGGGAGTTTCGTCACCGGAAAAGCTGTCGATCGGATAATTCGACAGGGCAAAACTGAATCGCGGATCATCCAGGCTGCCGGCCGGTATGACTGTGTGTTCCGCCATCCTCCAGCGCGCTTCTGCGGCTTGGAGATCAGGATTTCTTAGCAGCGCCTGGTCCACCAGGTCCTGCAGGCGCTCTCCGACCGTCTCTTGCGCCAATGCCGGGCGCCAGTTCCCCACTCCCAAGATCAAGGTCAGCAACAGAAAGATACAGGTAGATAAATTTTTCATAGCCCTCTCTCCTTCCCTGTCGATCCAGTTGTCCCGCAAGCTGGCGATATCTCCCCAAAAAACTTTAGCAAAGAAGTGGAAATCTCTGAACTAACTGAAATGATTTAGCTTCAGAAAAAGTCCCTCCGCGGAATTGAGTTCCGCGAAGCCAGGTTATTCCTATTTCAGATTGGGAGGCTGTATCGATTTTGGACATGAGCCTCCCCCTGGAAGCTCAAGCTGAAGGAGCGTGGATCAAATGAGAAAAGAACAGTTTCGGAGGAAAACCGCTTCCCTGCTTCCTTGTGGCTGGAGAGGGGACATTACCGGTGAAAACCGGAAAAGGTTGTCCGGTTCAAAAAGGGAGGATTCGAAGGCAACGAGCAGATCGGCCAGGACAGGAACATCAAGGCCGGATCTGGAAGAAGTGGTGACAGCCTGCCGTTCCGCGACATCCACCACCACCCTGCATTCATGGGAAATCTGGGGGTTGCTCTGGTTTGTTTTACGAGGATGGGAAAAAGAGCGCGAGCAGCAGGACGATGACGCCTCCCCATCTTCCATCGCCCTGCCCCTCTCACCTTTCATTGCGGCGCAAACGTGAATGCTGGAGGCAAGGAGATTCGCCGGAAACAGAATCGCTGCAAGAAGCAGTAATATCAGGAGACGCTTTGCCATTTTTCAACCAGAGCAGCTTTTTCCCAAACAATAATTTCCTACTTTTTTAATCAATTTTTATCATGCCCAAAGATATTTTTCAACATGGAGAGTCATATTTTAATCCCTACCCCTCGGAGTCGCACTATTAGAACCCTTAAGGCGTGCCTGGTTGCTGGTTGCAGGAAAGGGCGACAACCAGCAACCAGCAACCAGCATCCCAGCAACCGCTTTTAAACCGTCTTCAGCGCCCGATCCAGATCCTCGATGATGTCGTCGACATTTTCCAGACCGACGGAAAGCCGGATGAAATCAGGTGTCACTCCGGTGGCGAGTTGATCCTCCGGAGAAAGCTGCTGGTGAGTAGTCGATGCCGGATGGATCACCAGGGATTTTGCATCGCCGATATTGGCCAGCAGGGAGTGCAGTTGCAGGTTGTCGATAAACTTCTTCCCTTCGGCAACACCGCCGTCCTTGATGCCGAAGCCGACCAGGGCGCCATACTGCCCTCGGTGGAAGTAGCGGGTGGCCGTCTGGTAGGCCGGGTGTTCGGGCTGGCCGGGATAGTTCACCCATCCGACCCGGGGATGATCGGCGAGAAATTGAGCAACCTTGAGCGCATTCTCGCTGTGTCGTTCCATTCTCAGATGAAGGGTCTCCAGACCCTGCAGCAGCAGAAAAGCGTTGAAGGGACTTAGAGCCGGACCGACGTCGCGCAGCAGCTGAACCCGCACCTTGATGATGTAGGCCAGGTTGCCGAGTGCCTCGAGGAAATTGATGCCGTGATAGCTGGGATCGGGCTCGGACAGTTGGGGAAATTTGCCGTTACCCCAGTCGAAACTGCCTCCGGAAACGATGACTCCGCCGATGGAGGTGCCGTGGCCGCCGATGAATTTAGTGGCCGAGTGAACGACGATATCGGCGCCGTGGGCCAGGGGATTGACCAGGTAAGGCGACGGAACGGTATTGTCGATCACCAACGGCACCCCGTTTTCATGGGCAATGGCCGCAACAGCCTCGATATCGAGGGTGTCGAGCTTCGGGTTGCCGAGGGTTTCGGAGAAAACCGCCCTGGTTTTGTCATTGATGGCCGCCCGGAAATTTTCGGGATCGGAGGGGTCGACGAACCGGACTTTGACTCCGAGTTGCGGCAGAGTGTAACTGAACAGGTTATAGGTCCCACCGTAGAGACTGGTGGAGGCCACGATTTCCTGGCCGGAATGGGCCAGGGTCAGCAGGGCCAGAGAGATGGCGGACTGCCCGGAAGCGACTGCCAGGGCGGCGACACCTCCTTCCAGAGCGGCTACCCGCTGCTCCAGTACGTCGGTGGTCGGATTCATCAGCCGAGTGTAGATGTTGCCGAACTCCTGCAATCCGAAAAGCCTGGCCGCATGATCGGCATCGTCAAAGACGTAGGATGTCGTCTGATAAATGGGGACGGCTCGCGCCTTGGTCGTCGGCTCTGGCTTCTGCCCGGCATGTAAAGCCAGAGTTTCGGTCCGGTAATTGTTCGATTGGCTCATTTCAGCACCCCTCCTGGGAAATTGACTGTTGTCTTGGTCTTTTTTGTGACAGGGTTTAAAGATCTGGAATTTTTATACACTTGCCTACTCGGTTTTTCTTTTTCTCATAACTCACCTTTTTTGTCAAATTTTTTTCGTCCTTTTACAAAAAGGGTACAGAAATTTTGGCTTCCCCTAAGCGTTGTTTTTTCCGGTACTTAATGACCGGGGAAAATCTCTTCATACCAAGCTTTTTGACTCACGTCAATTTCTTGAGTTTTTTGTGTCGTTTTTATTTATTTTGTTATTGACTGCTTTTGTGTTGTTTTGCTACGTTGCGCTGGATTTTTGACAATTTTTTTTCGGGCGCAGCCGGAAAGGAGCAGTGAAATATGACCAAGGATAAAATCATCGCATGGTTGAAGACGGAGGATGAGAAAACTCTAGAGAACTTATGGCGACAGGCGGACCAGGTTAGGCAACTGGCAGTAGGAGACGATGTTCATTTGCGCGGCCTGCTCGAAATTTCCAATCACTGCGTTCGCAGCTGCCATTACTGTGGTCTGAGGGAAGAAAACAGTGAACTGCCCCGCTACCGGATGCCGGAAAACGAGATCATGGACTGTGTCATGGAAGCGGTCTCATACGGTTATGGCACGGTGGTCATTCAGGCCGGTGAGGATTTCGGTCTGAGCTCCGGGTGGATCAGTCACATTGTGCGGCGCATCAAGTCCGAAACCGACCTGGCCGTCACCCTGAGCCTGGGCGAGCGCTCTTTGGAGGAACTGGCGCAATGGCGCGAGGCCGGTGCCGACCGCTACCTGCTTCGTTTCGAAACATCAAACCGCGACCTTTTTGAGCAAATCCATCCCTCTCTTCCCGGCCAGGTCTCGGACCGGATCGAACTGCTCCGCCAGATCAAAAAGCTTGGTTACGAAACGGGCAGCGGGGTGATGATCGGCATTCCTGGGCAGACCTGGGAAGATCTGGCCAACGATATTTTTCTGTTCCGGGAACTCGATCTCGACATGATCGGCGTAGGTCCCTTTATCTCCCAGGGAGATACCCCTCTTGGTCAGTCACCGCCGGAAAATCCAGAGCAGGTGCCTAATACCGAACTGATGACCTACAAAGTCATCGCTCTGGCCCGAATTGTCTGCCCCATGGCCAACATCCCAAGCACTTCGGCCCTGGCCACCCTGAATCTGGCCAAGGGGCGCGAACTGGGTCTGATCCGCGGCGCCAATATCGTCATGCCCAATCTGACCCCCAAGAAATACCGCCCTTTGTACGAAATCTATCCGGCCAAAGCGTGCATCGATGAAACGGCCGCCGAGTGCCGCTCCTGCATGCACCGCCGGATTCTGTCGGTCAACAGAAAGATCGGCAAAGGTCGGGGCGATTCCAGCAATCACCGGGCTCCGGGGCCCCTGAAATAAATATTCGGGTTCAAAGACAAAGGCCGCTTTTCTGCGGCCTTTGTCTTGGGCCCTACAAATCCGGTCTTAAATATCCGATCCAGACCATAGAAAACAAATTGCAACAAAGTTTCCTTTTATGATAATAGTGGAGCAAAAAAGAGGAGTCTTTGTGAGACTATCCACCAAAAGCCGTTACGGTCTTCGCGCATTGTTCGACATGGCCTTCAATGCCGGTAATCTGCCGATTCAGGTCAAGGAAATTTCCAATCGACAGGAAATTTCTCCCCGTTATCTGGAACAGATCTTTCAGAGTTTCAAAAAAGCGGGAATTCTGAAAAGCAAGAAAGGTCCGCAGGGAGGGTATTTTCTGGCCAAAAACCCCGAGGATATAACCGTCCTGGAAATTATCGAGGCCGCTGAAGGGGATACTCTTTTGGTGGCCTGCACCGACCCGCCCATGGAAGAGGGGGAAACCTGCCATTTCAGCGGCATCTGTGTGACTCAGACCGTCTGGGCCGAGGCCGCCCAGGTCCTGCATAATTACTTCTCCGGCATCAATTTGAAAGACCTCTGTGAGCGGGGTCAGAAACTGGGTTTGAAACGGGAATCCAGCCATAAATTCATGTACTACATTTGACGTTCAGGGGGATGTGGCAACTTCCGCAGGTCCTTTCGGGTGATATCTCTTCCTTTCGTTTATCTGGCTGCTCCTCTTGCAAGAGGCACTTCGAAAGAAGACCCGTCTTGCGTAAACCGAACCCTGTCCTCCAGAATCTCCTCGACAATCGCCCCCGCGACAATTTCGCCCTCCCCCAAAGCCCTGTCGTTGATGATCGCGAAACGCACGGTCCGGTCTTCCTGATAGGCAATGCCCGTCACCCGGAAACGGGGCCTGGTATTCTCGGTGCGGGGAAATGCCGGTTCCCCCTTTATTCTTGCCGGCGTGGTTTTTCCTTGTTCCTGAAATGCGGTCACCGGGGTTTGAATCTCCTCTTGCATCTCCTCTTCCCTGAGTCCGGGAGTATGGACGGGGGCCACCTCGACCTGACTCAGGCCAAGTTTTTCTTCAGGGGCTTTCGAGATCAGCTCCACAGGTTCCCCATTCACCGGCGGGACGCTCACAAGCGCTCGCCCCGTATCGGTTTCTTCTTGTATGCGGGAAAGGCTAAAAAGCCCGATCCCGCCCAGAGTCAGGATCAAACCAGGCAGCAACAGCCATCGCGGATAAAACCGGCGACGGCGCCCTGCGACAGGCCTCACCCACAGAGGATCCGGTTCCCCGGGAAGGGCCTCCTGGCGATTCGACAGCTCCTCCAACTTCTGCAGGGCTTTCAGAATGGTGCTCATGGCTATCCTTCTCTCAGCTTCGGAACGCCGAACCGATTCGCAGCCTGATACAGGAACAAAAGGGTTATCATGTCGAGTTTTTCAGCATTCTCGAGACCTCGACGAGTCTGAAAGTTGCGTAAGGCCAGGGAGGTGTTGCGGCCGAAAATTCCGTCCACCTGGATCTCCTGTTCTCCGTTGACCAGCAGCAGCTCCTGCAGGGCTTTAACCTGGTCCCCGCGATCCCCCAGGACAAGACCTTCTGCCAGGCGGAGATCGTTACGCCAGACCAGGAAACCCTCCCCTTTCCATAAACCGGACAACTCAGGGAGAGAAACCCAGTCTCGCCCCTCCACTGGCGGAACGACCCTGACGGTTCCCTGGATCTCTTCGCAAACCGCAGCCAGACGTCGGCCATCACGACCTTCCATCACCATGAGAAACGGATAGTTCAGGTCGAGAAGCTTCGAAAGGGAACCCCTGACCCGGTTGATCTGCAGTCCCCTTGTCTGCAAAAAAAGGGCAAAGTCCTGAATAGTTTCTACCGGCCCTTCTGTGAGAGCCCCGGAAACACCCCAAACCTTCCCCATCGCCTTAAAGGCCAAACTGTTTACCGAAGCATCAGGGATTTTAGATAAGGGATCAGGGCCGGGAAGAGCAGTCCCCTTGGATCCGGTACCGCCTGTACTGCTTACGGCGGCTGTAATCGAGGATCTATCCATCCGGGTTCCCCACAAATGAAACAGCCCCCAGCTCGCGGCCAGTACAAAAAGACCCAGGAACAAAGGAAGCCATATGACTGTCCCGGGCAGATAGTCACGACGGGGGCGGTGGATCGGTTTCAACTCCTCCGCTGCCCTGCCAACCATCGTCCTTGTAACCATTTTTTTTTCGGCACCGAAGGCAGCCAGCAGACAGCGGTCGCAGAGGATGTTAATCAACCGGGGTATGCCCTCGCTGAATCGAAATACTTTCGTCATAGCCCGGGGACTGAAAACGGGGCCTTCGGCTCCGCACTGCGCCAGCCGATGCTCGATATATCGTCGGGTGTCCCCGGAACTCATGCTCTGCAGATGGTAGTGGACGCTGACCCGTTGACGCAATTGCCGCAATTCCTGCCGGTCCAGCAGACGGACCAATTCCGGTTGTCCGGCCAGCAAGATGTGCAGCAATTTCCGTTTTTCCGTCTCCAGATTGGACAGAAGCCTTATTTTTTCTAGGACTTCCGGGCACAGATTCTGTGCCTCGTCGATAACCAGGAGAACCGACCGTCCCTGCGAATTTTCCTTCAAAAGGAAGGCATTAAGTCTTCGCATGAGTTGACCGGGATCCGGTTCATCGGCCTGCAGGCCCAATTCAAGCAGAATGTCCCGGAACAGAGCCTCCGGGGACATGGGCGGATTGAAAATGAGAGCACTCCGCCACTTGCTCGATTCGAGGCGGGAAAGCAAGGAGCGCAGCAAGGTTGTCTTGCCCGTCCCCACCTCCCCAGAAAGGACGACAAAACCTCCTCCCTGGTGAATTCCGTACCAGAGGTGGGCAAAACCCTCCCGATGATTTTGGCTCAGAAAAAGAAAACGGCTGTCCGGTGTCAGACCAAAGGGTTTTTCCCGGAAACCGAAATATTCGCGATACATCCGCACCTGCTCGCAGAAGAATAGGCAGAAATCAGTTCCATTAGCTTAATTTTCCATGGATGTCGACAACTGGCAAGCTTTCTTTCCTTTAATAAGTGAAGAATTTTCTATTTGACCCCTGTCCTTTTTCAATTACTCTTGATACAGTCTCGAAAATGATTTCCGCCGGTCCCGTATACCGGCTTGCGGTACCATATTGATTCTTCGACGTTTCATATTTTCTTTCGATACCCTCATCAAGAAAAGAGCTTATGACTGACTGGAAGCTGTTCCTAGGCGAACCTCGCATCGCATATTTTTCCATGGAAATCGGTCTTTCGGCGGACATTCCGACCTATAGCGGAGGTCTCGGAGTCCTCGCCGGAGATACGATCAAGGCTGCAGCCGACCTCAAACTCCCCATGGTGGCGGTCACCCTCGCCAGCCGCAAAGGGTACTTCAGTCAGTATATCGACAAGGAGGGCTGGCAACGGGAGTCCGCGGCGGAATGGTACCCGGAAAAGGTCCTGGAGCGCCTGCCGGCAAAGACCCTGGTGCCGATCGAGGGCAAGGATGTCAAGGTCCAGGCCTGGCTCTATCGGGTAAAAAGTCCCGCCGGGGGGGAAGTTCCGGTCCTCTTCCTCGACACCGACATCCCCGGCAACGATGAGGAAGAGCGGCGCATAACCGACTACCTGTACGGCGGAGATCAGACCTACCGACTCAAACAGGAGATCGTCCTCGGCATAGGAGGGGCCCGCATCCTCAATGCCCTCGGCTTCAAAATCCGGAAATATCATATGAACGAGGGACACGCAAGCCTCCTGACTCTCGAACTGCTCAACAGAACTCGCCGCCCGGTGGAAGACACCTGGGACGAGCGGGCGTCGTGGGATACCCGGCGAGTTATGGAGCAGTGTGTCTTCACCACCCATACCCCGGTGGACGCCGGTCATGACCGCTTCCCCTACGATCTGGTCCGACGCATTCTGGGGGAGGAGATCCCTATTTCTCTGCTGCAGGAACTGGCTGGACGGGACGTTCTCAACATGACGCTTCTGGCCCTGAGCCTGAGCCGCTTCGTCAACGGCGTCGCGAAAAAGCACGGCGAGGTGTCACAGGCCTTGTTCCCCGGCTTCGAGATCCATGCCATTACCAACGGCATTCATCCCTTCACCTGGACATCACCCCATTTCGTCAAGCTCTTCTCCCGCTACTTACCCAGCTGGGGTACCGAGCCGGAACTGCTGGTGCGGGTGGACAGCATCCCCGACGAAGAGATCTGGGACGCCCACTGCGGGGCGAAAGCGATGCTGTTTCACTACATCGAGGAATCATCGGGAATCCGGATGGACCCGGATATCTTGACGATCGGTTTTGCCCGGCGGGTGGCCACCTACAAGCGCGGCAACCTGATTTTCTCCGACCTGGAGCGACTGCTGGAGATCGGCGAGGGGAAAATCCAGATGGTTTACGGCGGCAAGGCCCACCCCAGGGATCAGCCCGGCAAGGAGATCATCCACTCGATCATTGATCAAATTGAAAAACTGAAGGGCAAGATCACCTGTGTCTACCTGCAGGACTACGACATGCGTGTCGCCAGCCTGCTGGTCCCCGGTGTCGACATCTGGCTGAACAATCCGATCCGACCCCTGGAGGCGTCCGGAACCAGCGGAATGAAGGCCGCCCTGAACGGAGTCCCCAATTTCAGCGTCCTCGACGGCTGGTGGATCGAAGGCCACATCGAAGGGGTCACCGGCTGGTCAATCGGCCCCCCGCCCAAAGGGATCACCGTGGATCAGAACCACACCAGAGAGGACGTGCGGGACCTTTACGACAAGCTGGAACGGATCATCATCCCGATGTACTATGAAGACCGCCCGGGATGGATCCGCATCATGAAAAACGCCATCGGCAAAAATGCCTACTATTTCAACACTCACGTCATGATGCGACGGTATGTGACGGAGGCTTATATTCGGTAAAACAGATTGCTGGCGGCGGTTATCGGACGGATCCGGCGGATCTGACTGATCGGTCTGATCCGTCGGATGGCCGCCAGCCACCCCTCACCCCTTATGGAATCAACAGTTGACCTCCCCTGCCTCAGCGGATAATATTCCTTCATCTATCAGGCAGGGAGCAACCATGCATATTCAGGACATTTTCGCGACGCATCCGACCACTTTCTCTTTCGAGTTCTTTCCGCCCAAAACCGACAAAGCCGCGGATCGCCTTTACGAGACGATTCGTCAGCTTGAACCCCTGAATCCGGCCTTCACCTCTGTGACCTACGGCGCAGGGGGAACAACCCGAGAACGGACACATGAACTGGTCATGCGGATACACCGCCAGACCTCCCTGGATCCAATCCCTCATTTAACCTGCGTCTGCAGTTCAGAAGAGGAGATCCAACGAATCCTCGAACGCTACGCCGAGGCCGGCATCAGCAACATCCTGGCCCTGGCCGGCGATCCCCCGCCGGAAATGATCCCCTACGACCGGTCAAAAGACGCCTTTCCCCACGCCGCCGACCTGGTCCGCTTCATTCGCCGGTTCAGCGAACGGGGCACCCATCCGGATCCTCGCGGCTTCGGCATCGGCGTGGCCGGTTTCCCTGAAGGGCATCCAGCCACCCCAAACCGCCTGCTGGAAATGGACTACCTGAAGGCCAAGGTTGATGAGGGGGCCGACTATATCTGCACCCAGCTCTTTTTCGACAACCGGGATTTCTACGATTTCCGCGAGCGCTGCCTACTGGCCGGCATCAGAATTCCGATCCTTGCCGGAATTATGCCGATCTCAACAACCGAGGGTATGAAACGGATGGCGGACCTGGCTGCGGGGGCCCGTTTCCCCGCCTCCCTGCTTCGCGCAGTGGCCCGCTGCCAGAACGATCCGGAGGCCGTACGGAGGATCGGAATCCACTGGGCCACGGAACAGTGCCGGGACCTGCTGGACAACGAAGTGCGCGGGATTCATTTCTACACCCTCAACAACTCCGATGCCACCATTCAGATCTACCGCTGCCTGGGACTGAATGCCAGTTCACTCCACCCTGTGGAAAAACAAACTGCGGAATTCGGGGATGGTCGTCAATGACTTCGGTGTAGCCGGTATTCATGGCGTCACCTGGACTGCGTTTTCGGTACCTCCTCACTAGTCCCCGGACTCCTGAAACTGCCGGCCCGGACCAAGCGGCGGGGGCAAACATGTTATAATACCCTGTACCGAGTCCCTCGGTTAAATTCAGCAAAAAACACCCTCCGCTGTGTGCAAGATCAACAGGCGGAATCCGTACAGGGAGGTAAGATCATGAATAGGGAACGGTTCGATTATCTGTGCAGACAGGCAGAAAGCGGACACGATACTTATGTTTCCCATGGTTCAAGCAACCAGGAAGGACGGGTAGAGAGTTGCTCCATGGGACATTTGATCGTGGAAACCAATGACGGCAATCGCCGCTGTTGGGATTTCAGCGAGTGCGCTGAAATTGATAAATCAGGTTAACCTGTGTTGAAAACTCCGGAGGGGATTTCCGTTTTCTCGGAGATCTCCTCCGGGCCTGCCTTGAGGGAATTGTCATTTCCGACACTGAGCCGCCGAAAAGCACTCCCGGTTTTTTCGGCTCCACCTTTCGAAGTCTTCCCGTGTATTGAGATTGACGAACATGAATTCAGGGTTATAGAACCGTATTTCACCCTCGGTCAGATAAAGCAGATTCAGCTGCTGAATAAACTCGACAACCGATTTCTTCCCCTCCCCCAGAAAATTTTCGATATCCGGCACAATCTCCCGTCCATAAAAGGCATTGAAAGGTTCCAGGGAGTTTTGCAGGCGCGTTACACAACCGGAACAGGAACGGCCCAGCAGTCGCCTTTTCATATATTGAACATAGTCGATATTGATATGAGGCATGTCGCATGCAATGACGTAGGCGTATCGCGACATGGCGTATTTCAATCCGACATGAATCCCGCTGAGTGGCCCTCCCTCGGGGATTTCATCGCTGACCACCACAAAACCGGTATCGTGATAAAGTTCGGGATTGTTGGTAACGACAATCAACTGGTGAAACAAGCCGCCCAGGCACTCCTCATGGAATCGCGTAAGGTAGCGGTTGTTGACCTGCAACTGCTGCTTGTCGAATCCCATACGGCGGCTTTTGCCCCCGGCCAGGATGATGGCACTGCCAAACTCCATGGTGCAATCCCTTCTAAACCCGAATTATTGGAACAATACCACCGGCACAAGGTTGCCGCCAAATGAATTTTCTCAGGATCAGGTTTCGAGACCTGTTGCCTGGAATTCCGCAACTTTTTCGGTTGCCGCTTGACAATCGGCCTACGGTCTATAAAATGGGTCGTCTTCTTCTTAATGCCGACCTGCCAGAAATCCCAGGTCTTTTTCCAAAGGCGGCCAGTTTGCTCCGAAATATTCCGAAAATCGACAAGGTTCTGGATTGGCCCGAGGTGAGGGGCCTGCTTGAAGACCATACCCGTCCACTGGTGATCGAGGCCATTCGCGAGACATTGGACCAGATCCGCCAGGACATTCTTGCAGCTCAACCCGCCGTGGACATTCCCGCCCAGGAAAAAATAACCGAGCAAATCGGCATTTGCCTTAAAAACAGATCCCTTCCCGGTCTGCGCCGGGTCATCAACGGGACCGGTGTCGTTCTCCATACCAACCTGGGCCGCGCCATCCTTTCGGGATCACTGGAAAAAGAGCTGTCTGAGGCGGCCTTCTGCTACAGCACCCTGGAGTTCAATCTTGAAACGGGAACCCGTGGCACACGCGCAGTGCATGTGGAAAAACTTCTGTGCGAGCTGACCGGAGCGGAGACGGCGGTAGTGGTCAACAATAACGCCGCTGCAGTTCTGCTGGCCCTATCCACCCTTGCCCGCAATAAAGAAGTCGTCGTCTCCCGTGGCGAACTGGTTGAAATTGGAGGTTCCTTCCGCATCCCGGAAGTCATGGCCCAGAGCGGTGCCATCCTGCGGGAAGTCGGGGCTACCAATCGAACCCATGGGCGGGACTACAAGTCAGCCGTTACCGGTGAAACCGCTTTGCTGCTGAAGGTGCACACCAGCAATTTTGCCCTGGTCGGATTCACCTCGGAGGTTTCCGTCGAGGAACTGGTGGCCATTGGGCGGGAGACCTCTCTGCCGGTCATGGTTGACGCGGGCAGCGGCACATTCATCAACCTTCAGGCTTATGGTCTACCAGGGGAAAAGGCGATTCGCGAATACCTTGACGCCGGCGCCGACCTGGTCACCTTCAGCGGCGACAAGCTCCTTGGCGGTCCACAGGCCGGTATCATCGTCGGCAAAAAAAGTCTGTTGGAGCCGATGAAACGGAATCCCCTGCTGCGGGCGCTGCGCCTCGACAAGCTGACCCTGACCGCCCTTGAAGGCACGCTGCGCCTGTACCGGGATGAACGGGAAGCACTCCGCCGGATTCCCGTCCTGCGAATGTTGACTGAAACGGCCGGAGAGCTGGCTGGTCGCGCCGGTCGTACCGTGCGGCGTCTTCGTCAACGGCTTCCCCGCAGCGTTTCCCTGAAAACACTAAAGGGTTTTTCCCAGGTCGGGGGCGGCTCATTCCCCCTGCTGGAACTGCCGACAACCCTGATCGCAGTCTCGATCGAAGGTCTCAGTGCCCAGATGCTGGAGGAAAAGTTGAGAAAAAGAACCCTCCCCATCATCGGCCGGATTTCACAAGGGCACTATCTTCTCGATCCCAGAACCCTTGCTGAAAAAGACGTCGCCGACATCGCATCGGCGCTCCAGGAGATCTCCTCTGTCCACTGACATCCCCTTGGAACCAATCTTCTCTTAAAAAAAGGAGCGTTTTCCACGATCAGGAAAACGCTCCTTTCCATTTACTGAAAAATTAGCGGTTATTTCAGTTTACCAAGGATCTCCTCAAGCCCAAGAGCCTCCGCCCAGGGAACCTCGACATATTGTCCATCCTTCTTGAGCATCGGCGTCAGCGGTTGATCATTATACTTCAGCTCGAGGCCGAGACGCCCTTTCAGGCAGAGCGGCCTGCCTTCTCCGGGTCCCTGGGCAACGACCCCGACAGGCTTTCCGTTCCTTTTGACCAGGTCGAAGTTACAACCCGCTTCACACCAGGTGCATTTGACCTCTTCCTTCGTCACTTCCCAGGTCCGGGCTTTGCCGGCCAGAGAGGTGTAAGTCAGAGCCCCCACCGGGCAGACCGACACGCAACGGGCGCAGGAAACACAGGCGGATTCGGCCAGGCTGGCGTCCAATGCCGTTGAAACCTTGGTCTTGAATCCGCGATAGGCCAGATCGATAACGGCCCGGTCCTCCACGTCCTTGCAGGTCCGGACACATTTGGCGCACAGGATACATTTGTTCATATCCCGGCTGATGTAGGGGTTGCTATTGTCGAACTCGTAGTTTTTCCTCGCCCCGCCGAAGCTGGGCTGCTTGACATCGTAGCGGAAGGCATAGTCCTGCAGACGGCAGTTGCCGGCCTTTTCGCAGGTCAGACAATCCATGGGATGGTTGGCCAGCATCAGCTCGAGGATGGTCTTCCTGGCCTCGACCACCGTTGGAGATTCGGTTTCGACAACCATGCCGGGCGCAGCCTCGATGCAGCAGGAAGCGACCAGGGCGCGAGCTCCCTTCACCTCCACCACGCAGATGCGGCAACCGCCATAATTGGGACTGTTCTCATCATGACAAAATGTCGGAATAAAGAAGCCCGCTCCCAAAGCTGCATCCAGCAACTTGGTACCTTTGGGGACCGTGACCTCCTGGCCATTTATGGTTAAAGATACAGTAGACAATGTTTATCTCCTTCTTTCACGCAAGATTCAATGAGCTCTTTACGTCGAGAAAATCGGCACAAACAGTCTGCGTGCCGGCTACTGACCATTACGCCTGCACAATCGCGCCGAACTTGCACTTGGGCACGCAGGCGCCGCACTTGACGCAGGCCTTCGGGTCGATGACATGGGGCTTTTTCTTCTCGCCGCTGATGGCCCCGACAGGGCAGGCCTTGATACAGACCGTGCAACCCACGCATTTGTCTTCCACGATGGTGTAAGTCAGCAGCGCCGGACAGACCCCTGCGGGACAGCGCTTCTCGTTGATGTGCGCCTCGTACTCGTTGCGGAAGTACCGCAGCGTAGTGAGCACGGGGTTCGGAGCTGTCTGGCCGAGGGCGCACAGGGCCGAGCCCTTGATGTTCCTGGCCAGCCGCTCGAGGGTGGCGATGTCGTCGGCCTGGCCTTCGCCTTCGCAGATCCGCTCGAGGATTTCCAGCAGACGCTTGGTCCCTTCGCGACAGGGGGTGCACTTGCCGCAGGATTCGAGCTGGGTGAAAGTGAGGAAGAATTTGGCGACGTCGACCATGCAGGTGGACTCGTCCATGAAGACCAGGCCGCCGGAACCCATCATGGCGCCGGCGCCGATCAGGGAGTCGTAGTCGATGGGGAGATCGAGCTGTTCGGTAGGGAGACAGCCGCCGGAGGGACCGCCGCTCTGCACCGCCTTGAACTTCTTGCCGCCCAGGATGCCGCCGGCGATGTCTTCCACGATCTCGCGCAGGGTGATCCCCATGGGCACTTCGCACAGACCGGTGTGGTTGATCTTGCCGGTCAGACAGAAAACCTTGCTCCCCTTGCTCTTCTCGGTGCCCATGGAGGCGTACCAGTCACCGCCGTTACGGACGATAAAGGGGACGTTGGCGAAGGTCTCGACGTTGTTGAGGCAGGTCGGTTTCTGCCACAGGCCTTTGTGAGCGGGGAACGGCGGACGGACGCGGGGCATGCCGCGCTGACCTTCGATGGAGTTGAGCAGGGCGGTCTCTTCGCCGCAGACGAAGGCGCCGGCGCCGGCCTTGATGCGGATCTTGAAGTTGAACCCGCTGCCCAGAATGTTTTGACCCATCAGACCCATTTTTTCGGCCGTTTCGATCGCCAGGTTCAGACGCTTGATGGCGAGCGGGTATTCGGCGCGGCAGTAGATGACCCCTTCGTCGGCGCCGATGGCATAGCCGGCAATCATCATCCCTTCAAGGATCGCATGGGGGTCTCCTTCCAGGACGCTGCGGTCCATGAAGGCGCCGGGATCGCCTTCGTCGGCGTTGCAGACGATGTATTTCTTGTCGCCTGGGGCATCGTGCACGAACTGCCACTTATTGCCGGTCGGGAATCCGCCGCCGCCGCGGCCGCGCAGCCCGGACTTTTTGATTTCGTCGATGATCTCCAGCCGGGTCATGGTCAGGGCCTTCTCGATGCCCGCGTAACCGCCGGTAGCGATGTAGTCTTCGATGCTTTCCGGATTGGTCCGGCCAAGACGGGAGGTGACCGAACGGACTTGCTTTTTGTAGTATCCGGACTGGTCCATCACCGCGATCCCTTCATAGGGAGTGGCGTCTCCGGCAATCTGAATGGCGGCCAGGTCAAGAACGGGGGTCTTGTCGACGACGTGGCTCTCGATCAGCTGAGCAACCTTGTCGGGGTAGATGCCGCCGTAGACCACGCTGGCCGATCCCGGCAGAGAGATCTCCACCGCGGGCTCGGCAAAACACATGCCGATACAGCTGGTGAAGTCTACATCCAAATCCAGCCCGCGGTTGGCAACTTCGCTCTTAATGGCCTCCATGACCTTGTTGCCGCCGGCGGCGATACCGCAGGTCCCCAGTCCGACCACGATCCGGGGGCGGTTCAGTTTCTCCTTGTACTGCTCCTCGATTGAGGAACGCATCTGCTTCAACTGGCTCATTATTTCCCCCCTTACGCGTACTGTTCCAGAATTTTGTCCAGACCGTCAGTCGTCAGGCGGCCGTGGGTATCATCGTTGATCATGATGCAAGGCGCCAAACCGCACGCCCCGATACAAGCCACCGATTCCAGGGTGAATCGCAGATCCTCCGTGGTCCCGCCATTCTCGACGCCCAGGATCTCTTGCAGTTTGTCGAATATTTTACTGCCACCCAATACATGGCAGGCTGTGCCGAGACAGACACGTACGATGTGGCGGCCGCGGGGCTTGAGATGAAACTGGGCGTAAAAAGTGACTACCCCATAGACCTCGCTGAAAGGGATATTCAACTCCTTGGAAATCTGTTCAAGCACTTCAGCAGGCAGATATCCGTAGATGTCCTGTGCTCCCTGCAATACCGGGATCAATGCTCCTTCATAATCGCGGTAATGCCCGAGCAGTTCCTTCAACTGTTCGTCCTGAGGCAATTCGACTACCTCGCCGGTACACTTGCAAACTGCCATTTTCCTCTCCTTTCCGGGTTTGTTATTTCCACAGGCTTACGGCATCTGTTTATGCCGCAGCCATGAAGCCGCACTCCACCTGATCAGGCATAATCCCGCTTCAATTTGAAAGACTTGCAGTATGTCGGCATCGGAAAGGCCAAAAGGCAATTAGGCTGCCGGCAAGGAAGGATACCTTGAATCATAAGGGAAACCCGCCTTCCCCTTGAATCAAAGGAGATACAATCGGCCGTTCACCGCACTAAGGAATCGCTGCCAGAAAAAGGCAAACCAATCCCGGGAAAAAACGGAATTCGGCCTGACTCCACCTAAGCGGGGTCGAATTACACGCATTGCTGCGTCAGGCCCGTGAAGGATTGACTGGGAGACGGGTCTGCCAATGCGAGTTTTCTGACTCTAATATGAATCGGGGATAGTATGAAAAAATTATAATTCAAAAGGCCGGTTATGAAGGCCACAAGACTTTTAGCACAACTGTCAGACAGCCGTCAAGAGAGCAAAAGGGAAATTTCGAAAATCTTCAAACAGTATTTCCAAAGAAACGGTCAGAGGGGGAAAATTCAAAGGGAGCTTGGAAACGACAGTGGGAAGGACCAAAGGGCAGACATGCAACTGAAAAATCGCTTTCCGCCCTTCTGTCGTTATTTGAAACTGGAATCTGAAATCTTTTTCGTAGTTGGTTCATTTGAAAAAGAGCCTAGAAACTTTTTAATTTGTCCCATGTGTTGTCTAAGAATCAAATCCCACTCCATTTTGAACCATGGTGTAAAAGAATCAGGTGATTTTTCAATTTCGTCCGCTAGGCAATCAAAATGAACATACTTTGTTTGCTCTACTTCAAGTTTTTCGGGGAATACTGGACCATCATAAATACCAAAAAAAACAGAGCAAATTTCAGACTCTGAACCAATATCAAAATAACTTGCATGATATTTAAACGTATACAAGTAATGGACATGACAACATATTCCTAGCTCTTCCTTGATTCGCCGGCTGGCTGCTTCTTCAATATCTTCTCCCTTTCTTGGATGGCTGCACACGCTGTTCGACCAATAAAGAGGCCACAACATTTTTTGGCTACTGCGTTTTTGCAGCAACAATTGGCCATCCGTGGTAAAAATCAAAATTGAAAAAGCCAAGTGCAGCTTCCCCATTCCCTGATGACAACTGTCCTTGGAATCGAATCCTATCACTCCGCCATCAGCGTCAACCAAGATTAACTGTTCCATGATGAATTTTATACCCAAAAAAGATTTCCAGAAAAAATAGAGTCCAACGTAGCGGGCAGATGGAATTTCAATCAAACGAGCGTTTTTTTAAAAAAATCAATCGTTCTTATCAATCCCTCATGTATTGATATGCCAGGTGACCATCCTAATTTTTCTCTTGCCATGCCAATATCAGGACGTCGTCGCATAGGATCGTCCTGTGGAAGAGCTCTATACTCTATTTCTGATTTTGACCCGGCCAGATCAATTATCATCCTAGCAAGGTCGAGCATACTATGTTCAGTCGGATTGCCAAGATTCACCGGACCAATGATCTTTTCCTGATCCATCATAAGGATGAGTCCTGTCACAAGATCGTCGACATAACAGAAAGAGCGCGTCTGCTCGCCTGTTCCGTAAATAGTGATTGGCTTGTTATTAAGTGCTTGAACAATAAAATTGCTGACAACCCTTCCGTCATTCGGATGCATACGTGGTCCATAAGTATTAAATATTCGCACCACCCGAATAGACAAATTGTGCTGCCGGTGATAATCGAAAAAAAGTGTCTCGGCACACCTTTTCCCCTCATCATAGCAGGACCTCGGCCCAATCGGATTTACATTTCCCCAGTATGTTTCCGACTGCGGATGTTCGGCCGGATCTCCATACACCTCGGAAGTTGATGCCTGCAAAATTCGAACTTTCAGTCTTTTGGCCAACCCAAGCACATTGATGGAACCGTGAACGTTTGTCTTTGTGGTTTGCACAGGGTCAAACTGGTAATGAATTGGTGAGGCCGGACATGCAAGATTGTAAATCTGGTCCACTTCGACATACAGTGGAAATGTGATATCGTGCCGCATGACTTCAAACCGTGGATTCCCCAACAAATGGGCAATATTTGTACGCCGAGAGGTGAAAAAATTATCTACACACAATACCTCATCACCTTTTTCGAGCAGTCGCTCACATAGGTGGGAGCCAATGAATCCAGCACCGCCGGTGACTAAAATTCTTTTCATTTTCTTTTCCTTTTTTCATATAAATTTGTCAATCCAAAGACAGTTTTTTCACCTCTTGCCACTAGAATCAATGAGTCATCCTAAAACTTTTAGACTTCAGGATGGTAAGAAAAATTAAAAAAATGTTTGCAATAACACCTGTGAAGGAAAATAGAATTATGGCTTGAACGTCGCTGTGCAGTATATGAAATCCTATAAATAATGCAACTATTCTTATAACTAGACTTATGATTTCGTAAATTAAGAGTAAGTTTTGTAAACCTAGAACAGGGATTGAAGCGATGGTAGGTTTATTTATACAAGAAAAAAACATCCAAAAAGACAACCATCTTGCATATTCTCCAGCGAAAAACCATTCAGATCCGAAAACAATTCCAAACAGACTCGGCCCAAAAAAAATTACTACAGCAAAAGGAATAAAACTAACTACAGCCAAACCTAATGTGGCTCTAAAGATAAGGTCATTCAATTTTTCTCCACGGTTGGCGGCTTCACTAATTCTAGAATAAAAAACATCCCCAACCGATTTTCCAATCAATTGAGAGGGCATATCTAGCAATCCTTTACCCAATCCATAAAATCCGGCGGATACTGGCCCAAAAAAAGATGCAAGTACTATAATGGGCATGCTTTGGGAAAAAGCATTTAAAAATATTTGAGGTGTACGGAAAACTGGAAAGTCATAATATTTTATAATTAACTGTTTTATTGTTATCCTTGACATTCCTTTCTCTTTTAAACAATTTTTTTCAACCTTATTAATTCCAATCGAAAGGATGAAGGCATGGATAGCATAACCTAAAGTGGAAATAATTATTAACACAGCCGCTTGTGGACTAAAAAAGCCGATACCTGTCTTAGCGCTACTAGTGAGAAATGCCTGCGTTATTCCAGCTCGAGCCGAGATTTTGAACTGTTTTTTTCTTAGCATCCATTGTTGATTTATATGAAGCCAGGCCGAAAAAACTATCACCAAAGGTATCAATAATAGGTATGATTCTATCTCATGGAGTTGGAGTACTTCCACGAGAAAATCGTCAGCAGCCAGGATTACAAAGGTACATATAGCTGCCATGCAAAGAGCAATATATGCAGAGAGTCGAGCAATTTCTCGAGCTTCACTGTCTTCTCGAGGCAAAACTATGGCTATAGGAAAAGACAATGCGGAAATGGGCATGACCACAACAACAATGGCCATGTATGTTCCCTGCAGACCGAATGCCTCCGGCCCGTACAACCGTGTTATAAAAGGCGCGAAAGCCATTGTTATAGCTTGCGCCCCTGCAGTACCAGAAACCACTACGGCAACATTTCGCACAAACTGGCTGTTGTACGTATTATTCAAAAATCTTTGGATTCTGGCCAAAAAGAATGGTTGTTGATAACTAAAAAATTTTTTCATGTTTTCGAAGTATTTATTTTAAAATTTTACTTAAATTCTATAATTAATTTAATTCTCAATTTTTAAAATACCTTATAATGACAAATATGGTAATTAGTAAAAAATACATATCAAATGTATTACTTATTACTTTTTGATAGAATTTTCATTGATATATTTACTATATTTTGCCAACTAAAACCGCATTTTCTTCTAAGCAGTACTTGATTTCCGTGTTCAATGAATTTGTCGGGAATACCAAGAAGCTCTATTTTGGCTTCTATTCCCATTCTTTGACAAAGTTCAAGAACAGCACTTCCAAAACCACCTTCTATCGAATTTTCTTCTATAAGTATTGCATTTTTTGTCTTGCCGATCCACTCGGCAATTTTATTATCCATTGGTTTGACGAACCTTGCGTTGATCAATGTCACATCGACACCATGTTCTCTAAGCCAATTGCATGCGAGCAAAGCCTCGTCAAAGACAGTTCCTATGGAAACGATTGTCATCATTTCGCCTTCTTCAACAACTTCGCATTTCCCAATTTCCAATTGTTGAGGTACCTTCTCGATAAAGGAGTGGCATACACCTCTTGGGTATCGCAAGGCCACAGGTTTTCCTAGATTAAACGCGGTCACTAGCATGTCTTTAAGTTCATTCCCGTCCTTTGGAGCCATCAAGATCATTTCAGGAATATGCCGCAGGTAGGAGAGGTCAAAACAGCCATGATGAGTCGGACCATCATTGCCCACCAGCCCTGCCCGATCAATTGCAAATACAACCGGAAGGTTTTGCAGGCATACATCATGGATCAAGGCATCGTAGGCCCTCTGAAGGAAAGTTGAATAAATTACGCAAATAGGCTTTAAGCCCTGCCTGGCAAGCCCGGCCGCAAAAACAACCGCATGCTGCTCGGCGATCCCCACATCAAAAAAACGGTTGGGAAATTTTTCCTTGAATTTTTTCAAGCCGGTGCCATCTGCCATAGCCGCGGTTATGGCAATCAGTTTTTCATCCTTGTCGGCGATTTCGACAAGAACATCTCCAAAAATATTTGTAAAGGAATTGCCCTTTGGACTATCAACATCCAGTCCATTTTCGACATTAAAAGGATTGACACCATGATACCTTGAGGAATCGCATTCTGCTATTGGATAGCCTTTGCCTTTACATGTTTGGGCGTGGATCAAAACCGGGCCATTGATTTGTTTTGCCTGTTTAAAAGCTTCAATTAACTCATCAATATTGTGTCCGTCTACGGGACCTATATAATCGAACCCAAGTTTTTCAAATAATAAGCCAGCAGAACCGATGTCTTTTATATATTCTTTAAGAGAGAGGAGTTCTTCTTTGAGGTCATCACTCTTCTCTATAATTTTATACAGTTTCTGTCTTACTTTTTTATATTTTTCAGTTTTTTGAATCCGGTGTGTGTAGGCCGCAAGGGCCCCAACATTATTCGATATTGACATCCTGTTGTCGTTCAAAATTACAATAATTTTCTTGTGAAGGTATCCTCCATGATTGATTGCCTCCAAGGCATTACCCCCAGATAACGATCCATCACCAATGACAGCAATGACCTCCCCTTCCTCTTTCTTTATATCCCTCGCCACGGCAAAACCAAGAGCGGCAGACACTGATGTGGATGCATGCCCTGTCCCATATGCATCGTGTTCGCTTTCAGTTATTTTGGGAAAACCGCTGATCCCTTTGTATTGACGCAAGGTTGCAAATTTTCTTTTCCTGCCTGTAAGAATCTTATGCGCATAGCTTTGATGGCCCACGTCCCAAATGATTTTATCCCCGGGGCTTGAATAGAAATAGTGGAGCGCAATGGCAAGCTCAACAGCTCCGAGGGGCGAAGCCAGATGACCGCCAGTTTTGGATACAGTTTGAATGATGAGCTGTCTAATTTCTCCTGCTAGCCCTATTAGGTCTTCAGGCTTTAAGAGCTTCAAGTCTGACGTGCTCTCGATTCTATCTAGGATACCTTTCATTTCCACAAAACCTTTGGCTCTAGATTCATCTTGTTTTCCCATAATCTATATCACAAATATGCAAATGATAATTTGTTTCATATATGCCACCTTATCCAAACCGACTTTCAATCATCTCCATGGCTAATTTTACCCCTCCATACCCCTGTGCTGTATACTGAAGTTTTTTTGCAGATTCTAAAAATTCACTTCCAGATAAAATTACTTCAACGGCATCGATCAGTTGCTTATCTGACAAATCATAACTTTGCTGTACTACATAACTGTATTCACCCCATGATTCTTTAACGTTTACAGTAGAATAAGGCTCCTTACTAAGCTTTAATACTTGCGCAGAACCCAATCGTTCCAATCGCCTGCCGTTGCTCTCCTGTTCAGAATGAAAAGGTATCACAATCGAGGGTTTTCCAGATGTCACTATCTCCATCATGGTTCCATAACCACCATGGAAAATCACCAAATCTGCCATAGAGATCATGTAAGCACCAGGCAGCCAGTCAAAGAATCTTACATTGGGAGGGAGATAGGATATCCTTCTCCAATCAAACTTAGCGGCTGTAGAAATGACTACCTGTGCCGGGTAACCACCCATCGCAGATATAATACTTGAAAACAATTTTTGGTTCCCCACCGGACCTGCACCGCCACCTATGGTCATATAAATAAGAGGCATAGTTCGGTCAGGAAAACTGAAGGCCGAATTGTCAATAACCTCTTTTGAAGGCATCAAAAGTGCGCCAACGTGGTGTGTATCGATTAAGCCACAAGGGATTGGTTCTATGTCAGGTATACTGGGGACAATATATAAATCACCCCGCAGAAGATCCGATGCAACTCCTATAACATCCAAACCGAGGCGCTTCATCAGTGGGTTGAAAATTTGGCAGATATTAGGTGGAGATATACCTTTCGGCACATCCATCCACCAAACCATGTTTGCTGTGTCTGGGTGTGAGGCATAACGAACAATCTGTACTGCAGGAATTCGTACAATGCGGGAAAGTATCCACACTAAGAGGTTTGTATCTCCTACGAGGACATCTGGCTTAAAATCCTGAACAACCTTCGCGTACCCTTTCAAGGTATGCTCTATTGCACTATGACAAACAAAACCATCACGAATAAATTGGAATTCGATACCGGATATTCCCAAATAGAGTGATTTTTTGTTGTTGCTCCTGTCCTTTAGGAATGAAATAGACCTCTTAAGACGATGTTTGAATGGTTCCCATGTTTTTACAAGTGAGACATTAAAATTCGAACCAATTCTTCCAACAAATTTTTTGTCATTGAGTACAAAAGCACAAATGTGCCCATTATTCTTAGCCTCTTCTGCAAGGGCGAAACACCGACTGACATGCCCAAATCCGCCACCTATATCGCTAGGGAAAAAAAGAATTTTCATTTTAAAAAAATTTACCTCTACCTATTTATAGAAAAATTTAAAAGCGATATCACGGCTCACAATTTTAAAGAATTCCGTAAAATTTAAAATTTTCACCAAAGGTGTTGATGGAAAATAAAAAACGACGGAAACATTTATTTTTTCATAAAGTAGATCGAACGGTTAAAACATTTTTCTATATAACTTAATACAAATTTTTGAGTTCAATATATTAAAAATAATCTGCGCTGCTAGTAATCGCAATATCCACTTTGGTAGACCTCTACGATAAAGAGCTATCCAAATTTTAACAAATGTAGGTTTTAACTCTATAAAAGATTCTTGGTAGATATTCTTGTCTATAGAAAAAATTTTGTCTTTTTTGGACTGGATGTATATTTCAGATCCGGGATAAATGACAAGACTAAAAACAGTAAGACTCTTTGGATCTTTAATATAATTAAGAATAAAGCGAATTGTAGTAGAAAGATCTTTATTGGTCTCATAAGGATTATCGAAAATAAACTGGTAATTTATTACGGGTTTTTCATGTTTTTGATAAAATTGTTCACGGTACTTCTCAACAATATTGATTGCTTTTATAGACTGCTGTATTGTTTCTTTTCTATTATATAAATCGATCATTCTTTGGCTACCTGACTCAATCCCAACTCCAAATTTATACAAAAGTCCTGTTTCTGCAAGTATTTTTATCTTATAATCTGTAATAGTAGATGGACTTCCACTAGTTCCAAACGGAATCCCTACTTCTTTTGTCCACCGCCGAGCAAATTCAAAAAGAACTTCATTCGGCAAGGCTGTCAAATTATCATCAGCAAAAAATACAGCACCAATCTGCTTAATATCAGTCAGTGCTTGATGAATTTCCATAAATAAGTGATTTAAAGATCGATATCTAAAGTATTTTTGTCCTTGATATATGCGGTTCAAATAAGAATTGTTACAATAACTACATCTATTTGGACAACCCCTACTAACTATGGCGGTATAAACTACACTTTCTGGCACAGGTCTTATATATATTCTATCAATATCTAAAAGAAGTTCTGGTGTAATTTTCCGTAATTCACCATTTATAAAAACATTATGAAGATATATCTCTGTATCGGGGATTGGCAAAGAATCCAGATCTTTAATGACTTCGCGTTTCTGATTTACATGAATGATGCCATTTTTCATGTAAGCAAGATTTTGAACGTGCTCGATAGATTTTTCTTCGTTGAGCAAATTCGCAATATCAACAATAGTTTCTTCTCCTTCTCCTATGCATACGTAATCAGCATATCTGACGCAACCCTCAAATGAAGCTGTTGGATGTGGACCTCCCCAAACAACAGTAGTATTCACTACTTTTTTTAAAGCTATAGTAAAATCTCTGGCTGCTATAAATTCACTGCTTGCTAAGGAGATACCAACAAATAATGAATTTCTAATCTTGTTCAATATATTATCAGTAATAATTTTAGAAAAACAGAAGTTTAGAAGTGTAGGAGTTCTTTCACCAAATTTGTAGTTCGCATAACCAAGGTGTAGGTATTCTACGCAAAATCCTGCTTTTATTAAACAAGCTCCAAGCAACCTTAAATTAATTCCAAAAAATCCTGGATAAAAAGAAATAAGTACAATTTTACGCATATTTAATATTCCTATTTATTATTACAAAAATTTTTATTTAGTAAAGTTTTCATTTCAGCAAACTTTTCCTTTCGATATTTTGATCTTCGTAGAAATGAATCTTCTTGATATTCATTTTTAATTATTTCAGTGTGAATTTTAAAAAATTTTAAACTTTCTTTTAGATTATAATTTTTAAGAAAAAAGGGAAAAAAAGCGTACATTGGTGAATAACTGTATATTAAAGCAGCGCGTTTTATATTTAAAATGAAATATTTGATCATCTCAGAAGCCTTAATAGCATCAAAATCGGGCGTTTTCCAAAGATTATAAGCGTATTTATCACCAAAGTAGCTTACCTCATGATTTTTTTGTTCATCATAGACGCCAGACTCTTGTAACATATAAAACATAAATACTTTATATAGCTTTAATGGTGAATTATTTATCCAATCAATTGTTTTTTGTATACTTTTCTCATTCTCTCCAGGAAAACCTATCAAAAAACTACCGTAAACGAGAATTTCATTTTTATCTAATATTTCTAAAGATTTCATATTGGATTTGGAATTTGTCTTCTTGTTCATTAATTTCAAAATGTTATCGTCACCGCTCTCAAGACCCATACATATTACCTTACACCCTGCTTCTCGAAGAAGTGCTGCATTTTCACTTGTAATAGAACTAGCTCTTATTCCTGCAAACCAATTGAAATTAAATTTCTCCTTGATCATCATTAAACATACTTCTTCTATTCTTTTCGGTGTTATAGCAAAATTATCGTCAGTAAAAGCAAAATTCTTAATACCTGCTGCATGTATTGTAATAAGCTCTCGCCTTATGCTCTCAACATCTCTAACTTTATATTTGATCGTTGCTTTGGGAAAAGTGCAAAATTTGCAGTTAAACAAACACCCTTGACTCGCTCTTACAAATGCTACGCCATTTGATTCTCTTACAACATCAGGATGTTCCCATCTTGGGTAGGTGTCGTTAATATTAAAAATCTCAGGAATTACAGTTGTATGTTCTATAAAACCATTTTTTAAATATGAAATATTAGGAACGATGCTTAAATTATTTCTATACTTAATATTACTCAAAAGTTTATCAAGGGTGTCAAAACCGTACTCATCAATGATACAATAAACATTTTCCAATATTATATTTCTCCATTTTGTGGAAAGTTTTCTATTGCTATCCACATTTTTTAAAATTGAGGAGCCTCCAATTATGATAGCAACCTCTTTGTTGTATTTTCGTATAATTTTAATTATCAAAGTAATTTCTTCAACAGAACTAAAATACGTAGATGAGATTACGACTGCTAGGGGATCACTATTTAGAAATTTTATTAAATTTTGTTTGTTTGCCGCAAGATTATCAAAATTTACAGGTTTATAGCCTTTTTTTAAAAGAAAATAAAAAATATGAATTGAGGTGATTGTGGGTATTCCTATAGGATCAAAAAATCCCAATTTCTCAGAAGGATTAAATACATATCTATAATCATTTAATATATAATTCAGAAGATCAAAAAGCCCATATCGACGAAGCCCAATCCACTCCGGGCTAAAAATATTATTATGAATTCGCGCTCTGATTTTCTTTGTCGAAGCATGATTAAATTGTTTATTTTTTGAATAATAATTTTTTAGATGCCCTAATAATTCAAACAAACCTTTTATTGATATTTTTTTTGAACTGGATTGTTTTTCTCTATATCTGCATATAATTGCAATATCTTTTTTCAAGGCTCTACCCTCTGCATATCATTCGGTTTTAGTTTCAATCATAACAATTCCTTTTTCTCCATCAACAATTACTATTTGTCCATCATTTATGCGTATTGTTGCGTCATAAAGATTTCCAACAGCGGGTATTCCAAGTTCTCTCGCTATGATAGCACCATGCGACAAGTAGTTCCCCATATCAGTTACAATCGCTCCTGCAAGGATGAAAAGGGGCGTCCAAGCTGGATTCGTTGAAGGTGCTACCAGCACATCACCCTTTTCAAAATTGATGTTTTGTGAAGGGTCGGCCACTACCCGCGCACGACCAGCATACAATCCGCTGCTCAGTGCCAGTCCGCGCAGCTCATGCCCGTGACCGGTCATGTTAGGAACCTTCAACATTTGTCCTTTAGTGCTGATTCGGATCTCCCGCCAGGGTTTACTTGCACAGAACCGTTCGAAATCGGCCTTTCGTCTAAGTATTTCGTCCTCGGGAACCGCTGAAACTACATTTCTGGTTCCTTTCTTGATGGAAAGTTCTTCCAACTTATAGTAAAAAATATCGCTTTCCGGTATTACATTTTCTTGACAAGCGTATGTCAGGATCTCAGACCGCATACGAGCCATTATTTTTACAATGTGTTGTTTCATCGACTCGCGCCATATACTACAATCCTGAATATGTCGGATATAATACTTTGTTAAAAGTCTCAGTCCTCTTGGCACACTCTTTACTATTTCTAGCTCTGCCTGCTTCCTGATAACCATGTTCATATATGACTTGTTTTCGACATATATTATCTCTTTCTGATTTAAGTAACGTTTTAGAGTTGCACCTAAATAAGAGGGGTCTTCATGCCATCTTTCAATCGAAAGTTCAAACTCTTTCAAAGATACATAACCGTACTTTTCCATAAAGTCTGCCCATACGCCTGAATAAGCTTCACCTGCCTGCTGCAGCAGATAGGGTACGTTTTCATGCGGGGCTGTCTGCAAAGACGTACATAATTCCTCATTCTTACGTACTAAATCAGCAATTTTTATTAAGGCATCACTGAATGCTGTGCTGGCAATTTCATTTAGACCCGTAACTAGTTTATCAATTAAGCCGTTTGATTCCGTAAGACATTGGCGACGAGCAATCAGCCTGAGCACTGTAAAACCCAACTCCAGCAAAAGTGCTGTTCGAATATGAACTTCCATGCACTGACCTAATTCATATCTAAGTTGTTCCAATACTGATTCACCATTTATCGCAATTGAATTGGTACTGCGAATCAATAAGTTAATGGCGCGGGGTGTTTTTAACATCATGAGTAAATATTTTATAGCAGTCTTTGCAAGAAAAAAAGGTCTTCGTTCTATTGAAAATATTTTTTTATACGCAGTCTGGTTTAAATAGACCTTCCCTTCAAAAATTTCAAAATAATTATCCCGTACTCTAGGCAGACCTAAACCTTTAAGTGAAGACCAGAATCCACTATTTACTGGACCACACACTATGGACCAAGTTAAGGGTGTGACAGTGTCAGGAATGACATCAGCAGCATTATCCCGTGTCCACACTGTCCATGACTGTTTTTCATTAGTACAAACTGCGGTAATTGGGCGAGCCTGTAGCAAGTACAACAAATCGTTGCCATAAGCCCATTCTATGTCTTGATCGGTCCCTAACAATTTTCGTATGCTATTGCCAAGTTCGGCAACCTCTCTTATTTGCCTGTCGTTTAATACGCTTTTCCCTAGTAAATTATTGGGCAACTTACAGAGTCGCTCTGGTGCCTTCACGGACCTCCAATAAACCTGATGTCCTGTTTCAGCTGTAGATATGATGTCCGTTGAGGCATTATAGAAATATTGGTCAGCGCGATCCTCCTCGCGCATCAGCGTTTCACCAAGTCCGTGCACTGCATTAATAACCACTAGTCTCCCTTTGTCCATCTGCAACGGATCCTGGGTGAAGCAGACTCCTGAAGAATTGGCAGGGACCAACTGCTGTATCAGTAAAGCCATGTTTCGGGATGAGTCAGCACTTGTACTCATCGATTCTTGATATGACTTCACAGTTTCTGAGGAAAACGATTCCCACACTGCTTCGCATGCCTTCTGTATATCATTTGCCTGATTGAGACAAATCACCGACAAATACTGACCGGCATATGAAGCGCAAGCATTATCTTCATCAGCAGCAGAGGAGCGTACGATTACATGCCTGCAGCCTACAAAAAAACCTTCTATGTCCCGATACAGCTGAGAATCTAAATTGCCTCCAAGATTTTCCTTGAAGGCCTGGGGTGTGACCACAATTCCTTTTGGCACCATGAAACCTGAA
The DNA here is from genome assembly GCA_041390365.1 of Syntrophotaleaceae bacterium. Classification (NCBI taxonomy): domain Bacteria; kingdom Pseudomonadati; phylum Thermodesulfobacteriota; class Desulfuromonadia; order Desulfuromonadales; family Syntrophotaleaceae; species Syntrophotaleaceae bacterium. The sequence continues at coordinate 1,355,620 of JAWKQB010000001.1, forward strand.
CTTTGTAGAAATGCAAGTCGATGCGCTTTTGCCCCAACAATATTTATACCGGCAGTATAGGCTTTGGCATAAGTCATGATCAGAGGATTTTCTAAAACAAGATTGATGTCCACGTCGTATTTCCAATCCATAATGTTTCTGAATGTTCACCTCATTCGCATTTCTTCATGTACTGAATTTTCTGAATATTGGCCTTTATAGTAAAAATGTTTTTTAATGCGCTTATAATTCACATTGCTCAACGAAACACACATCGGTTTAAAAATCCGGCTTTCTTTCAGACGAAAAAACATGAACTCAGCAATTTTATTAATAAAGCGAAACTTTCTTGAAAGAGGAGATATAAAAATCATATCTTCGTCGATAACATGATGTGAGGTGTGAACAATCTCACATTTCATGGTTTCGGTTAGAAATTTTTGAGCATCGTCAAGCTGATTATATCGATAATGCTCCATGTGCTGTTCGCCGTTGCCATTTACATGCATACTAAAAGCCCAAAGACATTTTTGTCGGTCACGTACTGTCGCATATATGAACACCTCATCGTTAAGAAGGTACCGACCCCAGTTCCAGTAGTCTAAATGCCGAGGGAGACTTACAGTACCCCAATTGCAGTCATGATACCCAATCCCCTCGATTGTGATATTCTCTCCGTCACAACACAAAAATCCAGCGGCATTTATACGAGGATATTTAACCTGCCACCAAAATTCTGTCTGCATGCCATCAAAAACGCAAATTGGCTCCATGAGTGTTTTTCGGGTTACCGCTTCAGATTTGAATTCAAGATGCAATTTTATATTAGAATCATCCACATGGCAAAAAATAGCGTCTGATTTCGTGGTCATTGTTGCTGTACCGATGTACAGAGAGAGAGGCCTATCAACAATAGTACACTTTTTAATTGGGCTGACAATTGTTCTATGAATAATTTTACTATTTTTCTTATATACAACAATATCAACAAGACCTATATCAAAGTTAGAAAAAAAAGGTTGCACATGAAAGATCAAAACTATATCAAGTCCAGAATTACAGTGTATGTCAAAATACCACCATTTAAAGTACTTCCTGTCACAAAGAACTTGAGTTATATTACCCATTTTTAATTTCCTGTAAGATTTTTCCTTTTTGCATATTAATCGAAACTATTTCGTTTAAATTTTGTGGCCTTTAATCTACTAATTTTTAAAAAATTGTAATCGTTTTTAAACGCATCGTCCTATGATTGCCCCGCCATAATAATAGTTTCATCTTTTAAGTATTCGTCTAAATGAATATATTGCTTACCATTAATTTCAATCATATAATTTTTCCTTACTTCAGGATCTGTGGAGTGATTATTGATCCTGCTGTCAGCCCAATCGTGCCAGAAGCCCGGCTTCTCCCAAGGATCGCTAATATAGATAAAACCCTTAATTTGTGTATATGCTGCGATCTTGTCAAATAACGGTTTGTACCAATCATTCCAGTTCTTAAAATTTGCCGAACCATCATTATGAATAGGCGAGGATTCACATACCATGACAGGCTTGTTGTGCTTTTTTGCATTAATTAAAAAATGATCAGAAGACTTCATCTGTTCGAGGGTAAAGTAATTAATTCCCCACCAATCAACATAGGCATCTCCAGGATACCATTGCATATAATCAAAAACGAACGGATTTACGGTATTCCATACCCACGCGACGTTGTTTGTGCCATTCTCTTTAAAGATATTAAAAAGTTTGCTCCAAATAGCTTTGAACTCTTCTGGCTTCAGGTTAGGATCTGAGTGAAAGCCACTGTTTTCGCTTCCGAATTCAAAACCGGGCCTTAAGTATACAGGCTGGCCTATATTCTTGATGATTCCAGCAAGTTCGACGATTCTAAAATCCCAGTCACCCTTAAGAATTTTGTCAGAAGCTACATCATTCTTTCCGTTCTTCAATGAATGCATGCTTTTCAGGATAATTCCAATATTTAAAATATAATCAGTTCCGCTACTATTGAGAATTTCGGAGATATTTGGCTGTTTATATTCATCTGCTTCAGGATCAAGAAAAACATAGACAGCATACACTAATGGCGTTTTACCGGTGGCTTCCCGGTACTCATTGACATATTTCCAGTTTTCTTCTTCAGTATAGAAAAATGGAACATATTGGCCCAGGCCGTGTATCACCCTGCCGTCCGGAGGTTCAAATTTTACTCTATTGGGACAATCAGCTACCGATTTGACGGCACTCCCTATACAGGCGCTTAGCGTCATAGAGAGTACCAAACCGATAATTAAAGAAAAAAAGTAAATTGCCCTATTCATTACGCCCAATCAAAGGGTTCTGCGTGGAGCAATCCTCTTCAGCAATCTTGCAGGATAGCTGTTCAAAATCATCTGCAATGAATACAATCTTCTGTAAGCAGCCAACAAGACGAGGATTACAACAAATTGCCAGTATAGAGACGTGAGAATAAGCACCATATAAAGCGGAAGAACAACCGACGGGAATCCGTGATGCATGAACTGAAATACATGCTTTTTTTCAGAAACGAAAGGGTTAATCTCTTCCAAGGTGAGTTTCATACCTTTCAATAGACTGTAAACATAAAGTGCAAGGTAGAATACAAGTATAGGCAAAGCGGCTGAAATACCTTTGAAGCTCGGCAACTGGCGACTGCTATATATGAGGGCAAGAACAAGGAGCAGAAGGATTTTCTCAATCTCCAATGACGTCCTGAGCAATTTCCGCGACCGTTCCTTACCTGCGGTGACTGCATAAGTCTGGGTCTTAGTGCCTGCATCATTCTCATAATCTTCAAGCTGATGATTAAGGTCCGATGACAGCCCCCTGAATAATACATAAACTGTAAATACTGCCACCTCAATCCATGCACTAAATTTGAATGCCGCAAACAAAAGAAGGATTGGTAACACCCTTTGGGCGAGCACCACGATGATGAGACCTGTTTTCCCTCTTTCCTTCAATCTGAATGGCTTCAAAGAGTAGAAGGTAGCACTCAGTGACCACGCCAACCAGAAAATGACAAAAATGACATTACCAGTGAAATTGAGTCCTGCCAGAATACTGAGGACAGCGAAAAACAGAACAACAACGATGGCCTTGCGACTAGAGTCTCCATGGAAAGTGTTGCTCTTGCCTTGGAAAGCATCAAGTTCCATATCGGCCAGGTCATTCACAAGATAGCCATAAGTAGTTGAAGAAACACTGAACAAGACAAAAACTATAATATTTTTTATAAAATGTGATGCATCAATTTCCCGAGAGAATCCTATATAAAAGACAATAAATAGATTTTCAATAATAGAATTATATTCTAAAACTGACCAGTTTCTCCAGCCTAAATATCTTAAAATAAATATTTTTACTTCTTTCATAATATAACCGAATAGGGTAAACAAGAACGTGACTAGATCTTAAGACTTCCGTTTCATCAGCATTTTACACAAAGCGATTAGTTTTGCATTTTTACCTTCGAAAATGCTGATCGCCTTGATCGCTTTTTCAACGTGTTCCTGAGCAGCTTTTTTCGATTCGGCAACACCATGAAGAGTCACATAATTTTTTTCATTGGCGTGCAAAGATTTTCCCATCTCCTGCTCATTTCCTTCGGTGTTGAGAAGGTCATCGAAAATCTGGAATGCTGAACCCAGATTCTCGGCATATGTTTCGAGCGCCCGAATCTGCACATCTTCGGCGTTTCCGATAATAGCTGCCGTTGTTCCCGAGGCCACAAAAAGTGACGCTGTTTTATGAATGTAAATATATTCAACAACCGTCTTGTTGATGGTTTCGTTTGCGAATTTCAGGTCAACGAACTGCCCTCCTACCAGTCCATCGAGGCCCACCGTGTTCGCAAGCTTCTCCACGACGAGAACCTTCTTGTCCGCCGGAAGATCCGGATCCGCCAAAACCACCTCATATGCCCTTGTCAATAGTGCAATGCTTGCCAAAGAAGCGACATCCTGACCATAGAGAAGGTGATTGGCGGTTTTACCTCTTCTGACGGCCGCATCGTCCATATGTGGCAGATCATCCATGATTAATGAAGCAGTGTGGATCATTTCAACTGAGCAGGCAAGGGACTTCATCCTTTCCATGGGTACTCCGAACATCTCCCCAACAATAAGGCTGAATATTGGCCTTACCCTTTTACCCCCTGAATAGAGGGTATAGTTGATGGACTCAACCAATACATTCAGCAGGGGTTCCCGGTTCGGAATATACTCTGCAAGGCTAAGGTCAACGTAATCCTTCATGCGAAGAAACTCTGCCATCATTTTTTCCATGCTTTCATTCTCCATTCAGATGTGATTTGAACAGCATTCCAAGGTTTTATGGACCATACTGGATCAGGACAAACATAGCCAGAATCACGCAATCCTAGTGAAGCGGTTTTTCATACATTCCTTGGGCAAAACCCCGAATCCAGTAGGTAAGTCCAATACACAGATATATAAGCGCCAAAGGTCTCCTGATGATAAGACCGGGACGCCGACGAAGAAACACACCAACAGTCTTCGCAAACTTGACTAGAGGGAGCAAGGGCAGAAACAGGACACCCAAATAGGGATTTTTGACAATGAATGAGCCTTCCAGATCAACAATCCTTAAAACCCTTGAAGTAATTTTCCCGATCCTCTGTTGATGGGCCAAGAATCCAGAGAAACTTGATCTATGATGGTGGGAGACCCCAATTGATGGATCGAGCAGAATCTTCTCTCCCTTACAGACCAGATGGTAGTTGAATACCAAATCCTCCTGAGGATAGTAGCGACCATCAAACAAACCATGGTCCTCGAAGACTGATCGCTTGTACGAGATATTGCAGGTAGGGATATGCCCCACGGTACGACTTTGTTGACCAGGAAGGAATTCACGAAATTCTGCAAGATAGCCGGCAAGGGCTACCAGATCCTTTTCATCGTTGGCACTATACACGACCCCCCCAACAACCTTGAAGGAAGATTCATGCGCCAGAGCGATTCGTTCCAGCCAGTCAGGAGCTGCGATGCAGTCCGAATCGATGAAGGCGAAGATGTCACCCTTTGCTCTGCCAATACCAATGTTTCTCGCCGTTCCCGGGTCGGTTTTTTTATTGAGGTGAATGTAGGTGAATCGTTCAAAGGTGCAAGCCGCAACTATTTCAGGGGTTCTGTCAACAGAGCTGTCAACAAGAATAATTTCGTACTCCACGTCCCACGATTGATTGATCAAGGATTGGAGACAGAGCTCGATAGTATTTTCCGAGTTATATGATGGTATTATGACGGATATCATGAGGCAACCTTGTTAATAACGTTGCTGGGCAAGAAAAAAAAGTATTGATGATGGGCCCAGTATTTTTTTATAATCTCCGGCAGATTCTCAAGAAAAGAGTACCGTAACACATCATGCTCCATGGACCTGTTTCTCCCGCTGAAATAATCAAGAATACACATACGGCTTTCGCGTTGTTTTTCCATCAATCGGGCAAGTTTCGCCATGCCGACCCTCCTGAGCATATCCTCCTTATTCATGGCAATATCGGGCCACGGGGGCGCATCAAGGGTGCCATTCCCCCTTTCCGTCCAGCCAAGGTCCGACATCAGGCGAACTATTTTCTCTCGGTCAGCATTTTCATAATACAGACCTTCTTCTCTTCTATGATTTTTGATACGTCTTGCAACAAAAGGATTATGACAGTTGGGGATACAAAAAAAGATCAATTTTTTGGTCACCCGCACCAGTTCCAAAAGAATGGGCTCAATATTTTCAATAAAAATGAGGGAGGCAAAATTCCAGCCCATATCAAAAGTTTTGTCACCAAAAGGCAGCCTTGAATATTCCTCTGGAGTCCATGCAGGGTGAACCGATAAACCTGCTTCTTCCCAGGCCTGACCAATCAATTTTAGCCTCTCCATATTATGGTCAACCACTGTTACTGGAATCCCCTGCGCGGACCACCACATACTGTTGATCCCGGAAATCCCGGTCATTCCGAACGAAGGTGCTTCAATTACACTTTCAATTTCATGATTTCTGACCAATTTTTGAAAATGGGTGTGCAATACGAAACGTTCGTAGGTTGTACCCATACCTTCATGGCCGTTCTCGAAATAGTCTGGCCAGGCGTTTAAAATATGCATCGGCAACCTTATCTGTTTTCACTTCATTGGATTGATGATTCAAAGGAGATCATCATATAATTTACATATTTTTTGCCAAAAATTTTTTTTTGGTGTCAGGAGGTATCAGCTCAATACACTCATCTCTAACTATACTTGTATCGTAGTACCAGCTACGGCTAATCAATAAAATCCGAACAAGCCATTTTTCGAATTTCAACATTTTAAATATTGATACTGCGCAATCGAACAGTATTCCTGGCATTGAAAGATAGGAAGGATAATCTTTTCCATGCTTATTCCGATGAATTATATTCACAAGGTCTTTTAGAGAAACTGGAGCCCCGTCGGCGGCAATATAAATGCTGCTTTTCAAGCGTTCCTTTTTCAAAAGGCAACGGATAAGTTCAGACAGATACGTTACGTCGAGAAGATGGATTTTCACATCTCTCGAGCACAGAAGGAAACGTTTTTTTTGGACAAGGCGTATGAGTGTTGCAGGGAAGCCATTATCCCCGGATCCGTAAGTAATGGTGGGTCTCACAATGCAAATATCAATACCCTTGGAAGAAAATTTTTTCACCATGTCTTCCGCTCTTATCTTGGACTGATGATAGAGATTATCACCTTTAAGTGCGGTCTCGATTCCAGCGGGAATTAGGCTGGGTACAGTTCCGAAAACCCCTACTGAGCTGCAATACAAAAATCTTTGCACCCCTGCCTTCACGCTTTGTTGAAGCAACACTTCCGTCCCGACTTCATTGATTCTTCTGTATTCCTCTTCTTTACCTGCTCCTGCCCCCCTTACAGCGGCAAGATGAACAACGTACTGCACATGAAAATCCTTAAAGATTTCCTCCAGAAGAGACTGGTCGAAGAAGCATCCCTCCCTTATGAGGACACCGATCCTTTTGAGTGCGTTAATTCTGTCTTCATTATGTTTTTTGCGCACAATACAGATGACCTGAAAGCCCGTGTCCCTCGCCAGACTGCAGGCAACGTGGAAACCTATGAAACCAGTGGCACCGGTAAGCAGGACCGTGCTGAGAGAAGCTGTCATCGCCCCCCCACAAGATTGCTTAAAACCCTTAGCAGTGACCGCGGGTCGTGGAGCATGTTCGTGTAGGCAGCATTGGCCAGGGGGCAATGGCATTCACCAGCTTTGATCGACCCACGAATCTGTTCGGCCCGTTCCCCGAACCATATCTTCTTGAAGTCAAAATTAACGTTTTTAAGGTTCCCCATGCTCTCTGCCCGGATACAACACCCCCATACATCACCGTCCGGCGCTATCTGTGCGGAGGCAAACCCTGCGTAACAAGGAATCACCTGTCGACGTTCCCTTAAAATGCGTTTGATTAGATGGTAATACTCTATGCGGAAAATACGGGTGATCTTGCCCAGGCGGGAAAAATGTTCTTTCTGGAGTTGGTTGACAAGAAAGTCTGCGGCCTCGAAATAGAGATCGCTATCTGGTGAGATACAGGCTCCAATGGTATCGAGTTCAACACGCTCCTCTGCAATCTCGGTGATATAGGAGTCAGCATTCAAGGCCCTCAGAGTTTTATAAATTGAGGGGATTTCCTCTACATTGAACCTTGAAATAACGGTGTGAATTCCAACGGACAAATTGGGCAACTGTAGTGACTTCAAGGCCAGGATACTTTCAATGGCTTTATCGTAACTTCCATGAACTCCTCGAATATCGTCGTTGAAAGGTCCTAATGCATCAATGGAAACATTCACGACAACTGCACTGTCACAACAATGTGTGCCAATTCGACGTACAACATCGGGAATTTTTGAAACAAGCAAACCATTAGTAGGAATATTGATAATTGATGGTCTGCAAATATTATAGAAAAGACAAGCTATGTCGCCTAATTTATCGTTAAGAAACGGCTCTCCGCCACTGATTGTTATCCAGAAAGGCGACTTTCCCAGACTTAAAAAAACCTTTTTCCATTCTTCAACAGAAATCTCGGCGCTATCTTTTTTATAAACATTACATGTTCTGCAACTCGAATTACAGCGAAAGCTCGGGCTGATTGTCAAACTCATGGGCAGCATTCTTGGTTTACCCATTGCCCTGAAGAGCATGTACCATGGAACCCTGGAAATTATACCGAGCATTTACTCATGTCCTTATTCAGATGCACGAATATTCTGACCTCAAAAAGGGGTAATGCTCCTAGCTCAGCTTTTTCGTGGACGATGCTATTTCCCAAATATAAGGATTCCGCTTTTTGATATAGAAGTCGTAGTACCCTAAAAAGCGTCCAATGGCCTCAAGACAAATAGCGCCGACAGTCCAAGCCGTGAATTTAAAGCCTCGGGGAGGCTCCTCAAGCAGAAAACTAAGTATTTTCAGTGGATTGGACGTGCTCACCTCATAGCTCTTTTCCTGAATCAAATGCTTGTGGCCTGCAGCGATACGCCTTCGCTGCTTAAGAAAATCTTTAATATTTTCCGGCCCTTTGTTGCGAACAACAGCTTCTGGCACATAGCAGAGTTCATATCCGGATTCCCGGATAATTGCTTCCACACTCGCCTCATCAACAGCCGTGTCGCTGGGTATGGCTCTTACTATGTTTCTGAATGCAACGAGTTCCCCAAGTTTCGGTGTTTTCATTGCAACTTTATGGTGCAGATTCCACATAAGATTTACAACAAAACCGACAAAGGTATCTTCCTCATTGACCGGGACCGGATGGGCTCCAGTCATACCGACATTCTCAACATAAAAAGGTTTGACCAGAAGTTGAAAAGTACCTATATCTGGAATTGTATCACCGCTTTCAAGTAAAACAATATCGCCGGAAGCATGTTCAAGAAAGAGATTGATTGCAGAAGCTTTTCCTTCCCTTCGTTCCTGAATCAGAAGCTTGATACGACTGTCTCGATGGGAAAATTCCTGAACTATTTCAGCCGTCCGATCAGTGCAGCCTGAAGCAACCACAAAAATTTCTAACAACTGGTCATTGCAGAATTTTTGTTCTATGACTGCATTAAGCAATCTTCCAATATTTTTTTCCTCGTTGTAGGCCATGACGCCTAGAGAAAGTTTAAACATCAAAAATCCGCCTTTTCTTGATAACTTTCTACCCACTCACGGTAATCCTTGAACAAAAATGGGAGATGTTTGATGACCTCAATGAGAGGCGCTCTACATCTTAGCGTCAACCAGATGGCTTCCCAAACAACATTTCGAGAAATCTTGGAAGACCCGCGATCGCGTTCTTTAAAGATAATTGGAATTTCTACTACCCGGAATCCATGCTTGAACGCAAGATAAGTCATTTCTATTTGAAAAGCATATCCATCCGATCGAACTTTTTCCAGGTTTATGGTCTCCAACACTTGCCTTCGATAACATCTAAAACCTGCAGTAAAATCCCATACTGGTTTGACCATGATATAGGAAACATACATATTTGCCAGTTTACTGAGAAGAAGTCTTCGAAACCGCCACCCTTCTACCCTGACGCCATCCTTATATCGACTACCGATTACAACATCTGCTTTATTTATAGCTGTCAAAAAATCCTTGAGATATCCAACTCCATGAGAAAGATCAGCATCCATTTCAAAGACAAGATCGGCCCCCCTGGCAAGGGCTTCCTGAAACCCCCTCACATAAGCAGTGCCAAGACCAGCCTTTTTGGGGCGGTGGATTACATTGACCCGGCGGTCCCGTGACGCGATAGTATCGGCTATTTGACCTGTTCCATCCGGTGAATTATCGTCGACCACGATAATATTGAAATCAGGATGGCAGGAAAATATTTGTTCAAATAACCTTTCAATATTTTCGGCTTCATTGTATGTAGGAATAACAATATATATGTTCATAACTACCTCCTCCACATATACCATCGTTTTGATAGTTAAATAGAAAAATTTTAATTTTCAAAATATAATAACTACATTCTTCAGATTAGAACTATTATTGAAAACTACTATTTTTCTCTTCCAAGCTATTGTAGATATCTAATTTTTCGAACTCAAAAATTGAATGGCGCCAAGTACGAATTGGAGTTAAATATTTAAATTGAATTTTGTCAGAAAAACTAAGGCCAACAACACACTTTTTATTTAGAACTAAACCATTTAAATTTTTAAATTCGGATAAATTAAAACCGTCTTCTCTACCTAGTATAAAAATCTTTTTTCCAGAAGTAATAGTTTCGATTTTTGTACCCATTGCACATACTCGACAGGATTTATAAGCTGCGGATACATCCAAAAAAACAGGATCTTGCAAAATATTTGGAAATTTTTTAATATATTGATTAGCATAGGAAGAATAATCTTGAAAAATGAATTTACCACTGTTATCAATCACTGGCGGGGGATAATTCTCTGCTATACCGTTCGAACTTAAGTAAATGACTCCTGAAATTATCAGTATTATAGAAAGAATTGTTAGAAACTGCTTATTCCCTATACTAATCATCCACATGAAAATACAAGGAAGAAACAGTGCCAAAAACCTTGAATCAATAAGATTCTTATAGAAATACGGGCTTATTGTAAGCAGGATGATCATTCCTCCAGCAATTGAATGTATTATTCTGTCAGAAAGCTTTGTTACATTCCATATATTTGCTCGCCTCAAGAAATGCCAGAAAACAATTAAAGAAAAAATGACTACAATTCCACTGTAGCGTACCCTAATATAGGGTGAAATTTTTAGAATAACATGGAGAATCACCATACCAATGGCAAATGTCAGGACTGTGAGTGAGCCATCGATTTTTCCTTTTTCTTTTTTCCAATTTATATAAAAAGATGCGAATATGATCATTATTGAGATTACAAATGTTTCCAAAAACCAGAAATTCAAAAAAGTGAACGTTGTTTCGAAAAAAATTTGTGGAATGCTTAAAACATAATCTGTAATTATATTATAAAAAATTGAAATTCCTGTTCCTTCTATTTTAGAAATTTTGAAAATCGCTGTTGATAGAAAAATAAATAATAGAAAACCATATAATGATTTTACAGAATTATAGTTGAACTTTTTAATTGAATAAATCAAGAAAATATACGGCATCATAAGAATGAAATTATAGTCAGATAAGTGCCCTACAATACAGACAACACCTATTGCCGGCAAAAGCCTATCGTTTTCCTCATTAAGATATTTTTCCCCAAGGATCACCAATAAAAGAGACGACAGGCAAACTAGACCCCACATCCTTGAGAAAACAAAGACATTGAGAATGGCAGATGATGATACCGCAGCCACGGCGAACAGTGCGTGATTTGAGTACCTGTACAAGATTTTCACCAATAGGGCCACAAATACCAACCCTGAAAAATAATTAACAACACGCAAATGGAGAAAATGATAGGAGGGGACAATTTCAATGATTATCTTCTGCAGAAGATGATAGAGCGGGGGATGACCGATACCGCCATCCTTGAGGAGAAAAATTTCTTTAAACGTGCACCGTTGCGCGTAAACCCACGAATAGAACTCGTCCACGTGAAACGGTTTGAAATAAGCACTGATCCAGTAGAACAAGGAAAATACAGCTAAGGCCGTGGAAATAATTGCGAGAGATTTGCCTGACGGTGCTTGGTACTGTTTTAGACCCTCGATCGAAATCATATTTGCCTGCCGCAAAGGACCGCGCTCTTGAAATTACGGCAGCCAACGCTGCCCACCCTGCTCGTACCTTGGAAAATCTTTCACATTAACCTCTTAATGCAAATAGTGTTCCTTTTGGCATATACCTGTTTTTTAAATAAATTTTTACTTTGACTCAAAACAGAATAAAGGTATGTAATATTTTTCGACAGCGTGAAAAGTCTTCTCAGCCGGAAAGGGAGGGAAACTTGTATATTAATCAGGGATAAAATGATAAAGAAATATTAACAATAGTAGCGGGCATCAATCACGCGAAACTATCGCTTTCTCAACACCCTTTTATCGCCCACCCGGAGAGTGATCTTTTCCTGGTCGAAAAATTCGAAAAGGGGAATCATGTACTTGCGGGAAAGTCCGGTAATCTCCCTGAATTGGGGAGGGGTGATTTCCTGTTTTTCTTTGAGAAACGCGATCAAGGTTTCCTGCAGCTTCCGCATCGGTTCGGGTGCGTAAAAGAGATCAGCCTTGACCTTGATCAACCGCCCCTCGCGGGCCAGGAGATTCAAGTGATCGAGGACACTTTTCTCACCGCCGCCCACCAACTCGCACAATTCCTTGATTGTCGGCGGTTCCATACCCCCTTGTTGAAGAGCCTGTTCCAGCTTCGCCAGAAGGTCGGCGAGGTCGGTTGCGGCAAAGGGCTTATGGCCTGGCTTCTTGACCAGCTCCCGCTCCACGACGACCCTCCCTTCCTTCTCCAAGGCGTGCAGCACCAGGGAAAAGAAGCGCAGATCGCTTCGCGCCGGGATACGGGCCTTCAGCTCTTCCTTACCGATCCCCTCTTTATGGGGGTTTTCAAGGATATATTTTTCCACCCCGTCGATCAGCAGTTCCTTGAGACTTTCGAAGGCTTCCGGCGACAGGAAAATCCTCGGCTTACGCAAAACCTGAACGATCTTCCCTTGTGACAGGAGGCCGGCAAGAGCCGCCTCGGCATGTGGCAGCGGCAGGCCGCTGCGAATCAGGAGGTCTTCCCAGCTCAGGCCGGACAACAGGCTCTCTTGAACAAGCAACAGCAGCTTTTCAGCGTCTTCCCCTTCATGCAGAGCGTTGAGGAGTTCGAGGGCCTGGGAGGAGCGCCTCCGGCGGCGGGGGGGACCGGGATCGATCACCCGGCCGCCGCCGACGGTGATCTGGGGGGAGTAGCTGCGAAGGATGAAAAAATCATCGGGAAGGAGCAGTACCGGGCTTTTCAATCGCAGTTGGACAAAGGCGCTCTCCCCGGGAGCAAGGGTGTCGCGATCGAGCAGGATGATCTGGGCGGGAACTTCGTAAGTGGCGGAATGGAGCCTGAGCGTGGCGCGGTGACGCAATTCCCTGGCTGCTGAAGAGAGGTAGTCGAGACGCGCATCCACCGTACGGGTCACCTTATAGACCTCGCGGGGGACCACTACATGGCCCCGGGCAACATCGGCATGTTCGATCCCCTGCAGATTGACGGCAACCCGCTGCCCGGCAGACCCCTTATCGGATTTTTTGGCATGGGTTTCCAGGCTGCGGATACGGGAGGTGAGAGCGGAGGGCAAAATCTCCACCTCGTCGCCGATCGTCATTTCTCCGGAGAGCAGAGTGCCGGTGACTACGGTACCGAAACCCGCCACGGAGAACACCCGGTCAACAGGCAGGCGAAAGGGACCCGCGGTCGATTTTTCCGGTATCTCCCCGGCAAGGGCAACAAGGGCTGCACGGAGGTTGTCGAGGCCTGCGCCGGTTTTGGAGGAAACCGGGACCAGGGGAGCCTCGGCCAGAAAACTGCCGGACAGATATTCGCGCACCTCCTCCGTGACGAGGTCCAGCCATTCCTCGTCCACCATATCCGATTTGGCAAGGGCCACTATGCCGTTTTTCACCCCGAGCAACTGGCAGATTTCCAGATGTTCGCGGGTTTGCGGCATGATCCCCTCGTCCGCCGCGATGACCAGCATGACCAGGTCCATGCCGCCCACCCCCGCCACCATGGTCCGCACGAACTTCTCGTGTCCCGGCACATCCACGATGCCGAACTGGACGCCGGGCAGTTCGAGGTGAGCAAAGCCCAGCTCGATGGTGATGCCCCTCTCCTTTTCTTCCTTCAGACGATCGGTATCGATGCCGGTCAACGCCTTGACGAGGGAGGTTTTGCCATGATCGATGTGGCCGGCGGTACCGAGAATAAGGTGTTTCATTTCGTGCCCTTTTTCACCGGATGGAATAATGTTCGGGTCAGAAGAACGATTTGGCGGGAGGCGGGAATTTGGCGGAAGCGCATGGGAATCGAACCCACCTGGGAAGTTTCTCACCCCCCACACCGGTTTTGAAGACCGGGCGGCCCACCAGCGACCGACGCGCTTCCATTATGCGATGGATAGAACAATACCGAATCTGAAGAACAGGTTTCGGGCAGACCCTCATGAGCCGTTGCATACTACCTGATCAGTGCGACTTATGCAAACATTTTAGAGCGAAATCGCGGGCATAGAATGGATGAAAAGGCAGCGGGCCTCTCCCGTCTTTTATTTACGAAAAACGTTCGAGAAGATTGTCGATGAAAGCCCGGGCGGCAGGCGCCAAGTCCCGGCCTGCACAGGTTGCCAGATAGAAATAACGGATGATTTCGAGCCCCTGAACCTTGACCTGGACCATCTCCCCGCGGACGCACTCCTTTTTAACCGATACTTCCGAAAGAAAGGAGACTCCGGCACCGCTCAGAATCGCCTGTTTGATCGCCTCGTTGCTGCCGAGGCACATGTTTGTCCTGAAATGTTCCAGGGCATAACCGGCCTTGATCAGTTCATCTGTCAGCGCCCTGGCCGTTCCGGAACCGGACTCCCGAAATATCAGCGGCTCATGGACGAGATCATCTATAGAAATGGAGGGCTTTCCACTCCAGCGGTGCGCCGCCGGCACCATCAGCGAAATCCTGTCGTGGACCAGGGGCGTATAAACGACTTCCTTTTCCTCAAAACGCGTTCCAACCAGAGCCAGTTCCACCTCGTCACGCTTCAGGCGCTCCAGCGTTTCCTTGCTGTCGCCCTGCAGGACCGTGACGAAGACTCCGGGAAAGCGTTCGCGAAAGGTCGGGATACAGGGAGGCAGCACGTAACAGGCAGGGATATTGCTCCCCCCTATCCTTACGGTAACCTCCTCGAGCCCCCGGAAACGATTCATCGCCTGGGAAACTTCGCGGGATTCCGCAGTGACCCGGCGGGCATGTTTCAAAAACAGTTTCCCGGCTTCGGTGAGGAGCGCCCCTTTTCCGGTCCGGTCCAGGAGTTTCAGGTCAAACTCCTTTTCGAGAGCGGAAATATGCTGGCTCACGGTCGATTGGGTAAGAAACGACACATCGGCCGCCCGGGAAAAACTTCCGGATTCGGCAACGGCGATGAAGACTTCAAGTTGCTTTAAATTCATTGCAGACCCGCTTCATGAAAACATTCCCCGCCAAGATATCCCATCTCGGAGATAATGTCCATTGCGGAAGAGGCGCATTTTTCCATGGCAAAGGAAGCTGCCTTCCTGTAAAACTCGTTTGGCATCCGGAAATTCCGCTCGTAATGACTTTTCGCGAAACCGTTAAATCAGGGACAAAGGGGAAACGAATATGGCAGACCAAACGCTTGATGCTCGCGGGCTCGCCTGCCCGCAACCGTTAATGCTGACGAAAAAGACGCTGGAAACAATGCGGCAGGGCGAAAGTCTCCGGGTTCTGATCGATAACGAGATCTCCCGGGACAATCTGATCCGGTTTCTGCAGGATCACCAAATGACTCCCGCTGTCTCCTCGGAAGGCGGAACATTTACCCTGGAGGTGAAAAAAGCCGATGCGGCCCCCCTTGGAGATGCAGCCCTCTACTGTGCACCGGCGCCAGTCAGGCCTTCTGGCGGACTGGTGATCGTCGTCAGTCACAACGGCATGGGGACCGGATCGGAAGAGTTGGGCAAGATTCTCCTGCAGGCCTGTCTGAACACAGTCCGGGAAGTATCCCCTCTCCCCTCGGCCATCCTGTGCTACAATTCCGGTGTTTTTGCGGTGGTCCAGGGAGCCCCGTCGGTTCAGGCACTTGCCGAACTCGAGAAGCAGGGTGTCAAGGTTCTGGTATGCGGCACCTGCGTCGATTACTTCGATCTCAAAAGCAGGGTCGCCACCGGCACCATTTCCAACATGTACGACATCCTGGGGCAGCTTTCGACCGCGGCCAGGATCATAACCTTGTAAATGGCCCTTTTAGCGATCGCAAAAAGGGATGAGAAGATAATCGTACTCGTACGAAGTCCCCGGGACGGTACTCGTACTCGAAAACAATTTGGAAATGAGCAAAAATCCGAGAACGAGTACGAGTACAAGTATGAGTATGATACGAAAACAAACTGTTATGAATCGAAACACTTATTTCGACAACGCCGCCACCTCCTTTCCCAAACCCCCGGCCGTCGCTGCCGCCATGACCCGCTATCTGAACGAGGTGGGTGGCCCTTACGGCCGCAGCGCCTACTCTCGGGCCCTGGAGGTTTCCAGAACGGTCGAAGGAACGCGCGACCTGCTGGCCGAACGGATGGGGGCGGGGAATGCCGAACGGCTGGTATTCACTCCCAACGCCACTTACGCCATCAACCTCGTCCTGCAGAGCGTTCTCGGGAAAGGCGGCCGGGTCCTCATCTCGCCGCTGGAACACAATGCCGTCACCCGCCCTCTGCAGGCACTCGCTTCGCGATACGGGGCCCGTTTCGAGATCATGCCTCATGGTGCCGATGGCCGGGTGGATCCCGAGCATCTTGCTTCGATTCTGACAGGGGATACGGTGCTTGTGGTGGTCAATCACCAGTCCAATGTCAACGGAGTGATCCAGCCCTTGCGGGAAATCAGGGCAAAGCTTGGGTCCGTACCTCTGCTGGTCGATGCCAGCCAGTCCTTCGGATCGATCCCGCTCTTCGCCGACGGCTGGAACCTCGACTTTGTAGCCTTCACCGGGCACAAGGCTCTTCTCGGTCCCACGGGCGTCGGCGGCCTTTTCATGCGTGATCCAGCCGGTCTGGATCCCCTGATCTACGGCGGGACAGGGAGCGCATCCGAAAGCTTTGACATGCCCGGCTTCGCTCCCGACCGTTTCGAGGCGGGAACTCCCAATATCGCCGGCATCTACGGCCTCCATGCAGCCCTTTCGGAACCGACGCCATGCCGTCATTCCCGGGAGGATTTCAGACGCTTCATCACTGATCTTCAGAGCATCCCGGCTCTCAGGGTTCTGCGCGCGAACCGGTTCGACGACCAGGGGGATGTCATCTCCCTGCTGCAGCCTGGACGCGATCCTGCCGAACTTGCCCGCAGGTTGTTCGCCGATTTCGGCATCGAGACGCGGGTCGGACTTCATTGCGCTCCCCTCGCTCATCGGACCCTGGGAACCTTTCCCACAGGGACCCTGCGCGTCGGGGTCTCCCCGTTTCATTCGACCGACGACTTTTCTTATTTCATCGAGGCGGTGCAAAAATGCCTTTGAACAACGATATACTGCTGCTCTTCACCTCTACGCGCACGGTCATCAAGGCCGAGGAGTGCCTGCGGAACAACGGTATCGACTGCAAGGTGGTACCGGTGCCCAAGGACATCTCCTCCGAGTGCGGCATGGCCATCTCCCTGCCCGAGGCCGTAGGCAGGCGTGCTGAAACACTGCTGGCGCAAAACGGTTTGGAAGCGCGGGTTCACGCGCCTGCCGGAAGCCGCCCCCTTTTCGATCTGCTGAGCACCGTCGAACAGGGTGGCTGCTCAGCCAAACTTCCGCCGCACATCCTGTTCGATGCCATCGGCCGACTGTCGGCCAACACCGATCCCAACCTGCTGGTGGGGATCGGCACCGGCGATGACGCCGGCGTTTACCGGTTGACGGACGAAATCGCCATCATCGAAACCACCGACTTTTTCCCGCCGATCTGCTCGGACCCCTTCGATTTCGGCCAGATCGCTGCGGCCAACGCCCTCAGCGACGTCTACGCTATGGGCGGAAAAGTTTTGACCGCCATGAACCTCGTCATGTTTCCCGCCGAAGGCATACCCTTCGAAGTGCTGCACGAGATCATCCGCGGCGGTCAGGAGAAAATCAACGAGGCCGGCGGCACGCTGGTGGGCGGCCACAGCATAGCCGACACTCCTCCCAAATACGGCCTGGCGGTGACGGGCATCGTCCATCCCCAACGCCTGATCGATAACGCCAAGGCAGAACCGGGCCAGACCCTCATTCTCACCAAGGCGATCGGCACCGGAATTCTGGTGGCAGGCAGACGGCTGGACCAGGCAACCGACGCCGACTACGGCCGGGCACTCGATTCCATGAAACAGCTCAACCGCATTGCCGCGGAAATCATGCAGGAGTTCGAGATTCGCGCCGCGACGGACGTTACCGGTTTCGGGCTTTTGGGGCATGCCCTCAACATTGCAAAGGCGAGCGGCATCTGCATCGAGATCGATACGGAGAAAATCCCCACTTTGCCTGGGGCCCTCGAACTTCTCGAGACCGGCTGTATCCCCGGTGCCTGTTTTCGCAACCTGACCCATATCGAGGCTTTCACCGAATTCGCCCCTGGCCTCCCCTATTCACGCAAAATGCTTGCCCTCGACCCACAGACCTCCGGCGGCATCCTGCTTTGCGCCCCCACCGATAAAGCAGACGATATTCTGGCCGCCCTCCTGGCGCGAGGCTGCCCGGCCTCGGCCATCATTGGCAGGACGACCGTGCTGGGGACAAAACATCTGGTGGTCAAATAAAGAGGCGCAAAGCTCGACCCCGATACCGATTCTCATACAGGTGAAACATGGAAATACTGGACCTTCGCGGCGTCGCCTGCCCGATGAATTTCATAAAGATCAAGCTGGCTCTGGAAATGCTCGATGACGGGGAGACGGTGGAAATCCTGCTGGATGACGGCGAACCGGTCAAAAACGTTCCCCAAAGCCTGAAGGCCGAAGGTCATCGGCTGCTGGGCCTGAATAGGAAGGACGACCATTACGTCCTGACCGTGGAAAACAATCCCCGCCCCGAAGCTGGCGAAGGATCAATCCGGAACTACAACTCGACGAAAATCACCAGGGAGGGCGCAGAGCCGGCCACGGATCCGGTCATGGTGGAAGAAACCGTGGACCTGATCGTCAACGGTACCAGACTGGCATCCATAGTCACCACCCCCGATCTTCACCGGGAGTTGGCGGTCGGATACCTGGTCACGGAAGGTGCCGTAAAGAACGGACAAGGTATTCAGAGCATCGAGGAAAAGGCAAATTGTGTGCTCCTGGAGATCCGCTCCTTCGAGCATTTCGACCACTGGCATGAATTAAGGTCTTCCGGCTGGGAAATAAACTGGGACAGACCGGACGAGGACGTGACCGTCCCCCTCCAGCAGACATTCCGCATCGAGGTCCTTCTGGACAGCATGCGACACCTCTACGACGTAACCCAGGACAAAACCGGCGGCGCACACACCGCAAGCCTGGTTGCGGCAGACGGCACGCTCAAGTACAAGGCCGTTGACATCGGACGCCACAACGCCATTGACAAGGTGGTGGGAATGGCGGTCCTCAATGGCGATGACCTCTCCCAAATGTTCCTGGTCTCCTCGGGTCGGCAGCCGGCCGGCATGGTCATGAAGGCCGCCCGGGCAGGACTCCCTCTCATCATATCCAAATCGGCACCGATCAGTTCTGGCATCGATGCCGCCCGCAGGTCCAATGTCACCCTATGCTGCTACGCAACCTTTGAGAAAACCAAAGTTTTTTCCGTTCCGGAAAGGATATCGTTCGATTCTGTCAAAGATTCCTTTGAGTCATAGACGATTCTGATTTTTTACGAGATTATGGACTTCAGTAGGATGGTGAAAAACTATGAAAGGCCCAACCGATTCTCGTGTTGGGCCTTTCGTTTTCTGGAATGTTGGAATTATTCGGATTCCATGTCGGTACTCCAGACTTCCCACACCCTTCCCACGAGATCCGGTCCCAGTTTGAGGGTCAGTTTTCCAGGTTTCCAACCCGAGGGGGTCGCTTCGGCCCCATCGGTCGCCCTGATGAGCTGGAAGGCCTGGATCTGACGCAGCGTCTCGGCGACATTTCGGCCTACTGGAGGACTGAGGACTTCGTAGGCCTGGATAACACCATCCGGATCGATGATGAATCTGCCGCGATTTTCAACCCCGGCCTCCTCGTCATAGGCCCCGAAAGCGGTTCCCACCTTTCCGCCTGCGTCGGAGAGCATGGGGAAAGGAACTCCACCTTCCACCATTTTCGAAATCTCGTTGTCGTTCCACATTTTGTGAACAAAGACACTGTCGATACTCATCGTCAGCACTTCGACCCCGAGTTCCTGAAACTTTTTGTAATTAGCGGCGACCGCCGCAATTTCGGTCGCTCAGACAAAGGTGAAATCGCCTGGATACAGGCACAGAACGACCCATTTCCCGAGATAATCCGAGAGTCTGACAGCCGTGAAATCCCCTTTGTGATAAGCCGGTGCGGTAAAATCAGGGGCTTCCTTTCCAAGCCGTAGCATATTCACCTCCTTTTTGGGTTCCATTGCCTGCTGGATTTCACCTTGCTGCCCAGCCGCTTCCGACGGCCCCACCAGGCCACCGGTCGGTCGGGCACATCCCACCTTGGGCTTTTTGCTCATCGCCTGCCTCCTTTCCTGTTTTTTGCCCGGGTTTGCAGCCCACCCACTATTTCTCCCGTCCCTTTTCAGGAACTGCTTCAACCCAGGCGCAGCATTTTTGAACCTCGGGATCCGTTTCGGCCCCCCCGATTCCCCTCGTGATCAGCCCGATTACTCTTGAATCATTATCATAGTCGATATGGGCCGAAACAGGATTCGCCAATTCTCCCAGACCGAAAAGATTGTTCACCGGCGCCACATTGAGGACAACATTTGTCAACGTCGGGCAAAGGCGGGAGTCCAGGTGCTCGTCAAGAAACCTTGGTGGAAGGGCATAGCTGAAAAGGTCATTGGGGTCGCTGAAAGCAATGATTTTGAGTTCACCGAAAAGGCGTTCACCGGAGAGAGGCCCCGAGGATGAGCAGATTTCCTCTATTTTTCCTGTAACCTCGGGTTTGGGTCTGCCCATTTGCAAGAGGGGAAGCTGATTGGAAAGCATGAAAACGGTAAATTCCTTCTGCTTCAACGCTTCGGCGCAACCGCTCAGTCTCGGATCCGAGCGCACCATGGTGGCGAGGCGCTGCATGGTATCGATTGTAATCCGGCTCCCTAAGCTGTGAGTTATAAATACGATCCTGTCATCGATGTTCTCGAGGATATTTTCCTTTTGCGGATCACAATAGGAGCCGTCGGCAGACGGAAAGTCTTCCCATTCCCTGGTCATCATCCAGCAGAGGGACTGAGCCACGGCCAGGTGAATCAATTCATGCGAGGTCCCGTTATACATCAGGACATCAGGAATGGTGCCGTTGACGAATTCTTTCAGAAGCCGGTTAATGGTCGCGCGACGGTAAGCATACTCTTCGGAACTGTCAAACCTGAGAGTCTCCTTTTCAGATTCTACAATGGAGTCCCAGGTGAGTTCGTAAAAGATCATATTCCGTGTGCCTGCGCTGTCGAAAAATCGACAGGCCCGAAGATTTCCGATTCTTTTATCCGGGTGAAACGGGGATGATAGAGGCAGTTCCTTGTGATGTTCCTGGACTCTGTCGAGGGAAAGAGCCTGAGCCAGATTTTCAGCCATGCGTGCTGCATAGCCCGGGTAATGGGAGCCCATGCCGTGAACCATGAGCACTTTCAAGTCTGGAGGTGCCTCCTTTTCCTGGTCTTCGTCCAGAAAGGTCGCCAGACCCGCGAAAGGCCGTCCCCTGACATGGCACTGCCGGCTATCTGCCGGGCTTGTCTGCTTACTCTCCAGAATGGCCTGTGTTACACCTTTTGCAACCCCGGAACAACCGCTGAGTGCGGCAGCGACGAAAAAAATCAGCAGGCTATGGAAAATAACCATTCCAATTTTTCTTTCCATAACGCCGCTTTTTTTTGACATGTGCATCTCCTCCAAGGTCGATTTGAATTTCATAGGTCCAAGAGGAAAGATCTAATAATAATTACTATTACTTTAAAATACACAAAGTCAAGACACCTCCTGGCTGATTTCTCATTTTTCCCTTCATTATGGAAAACGCCCGCCAAGGTTACCGGGCGGGCGTTTTCTATCCGAAGCAGATAGCGGTCTTTTTGATTTTATTGGTGCGAAGGCGAGACTTGTGACCTATTATCAAACCACGGCATCCCATCACGGTAGTTCGAATCGCAGAAAGGTTTCCTCCATTATTCCAATCCCTGATGGCCATACTCTTCAAAAATGGTCCCGTTTAGGGAAAACTTTTCCCGAAGGTCGGGAAAAGGCAAAGGCTTGCTGAAGAGAAACCCCTGGGCCAGTTCGCACCCCTGCTCTATCAGAAAATTCAGCTGCTGGCCGGTCTCCACTCCTTCCGCAACAGCCTGAATACCCAGATTTCTCGCCATTTGAATGATGGTGACTACCAGGCTGGCATCCTGCTGGTTATGACAGGCATGTTCCATGAAGGACCGATCGATCTTCAGTTTATCGATGCGGAAACGTTTGAGGATGCTGAGGCTTGAATACCCGGTACCGAAATCATCCAGAACGAGACCGACTCCTAAATCCTTGAGCCGGTTCATGGTCATCTCGACAGTGGTTGAATCTTCAAGAAAAATGTTTTCCGTCACTTCCAGTTCCAGCTTTTCCGATGGAAGGGAAAAATCGGCCAGGATTTTTTCGACCAGAGGGGCAAAATCCTTTTCGAACAGCTGACGGGCGGAGACGTTGACGGAGACGGGAAGAACCGGAAGTCCCATTTTGCGCAATTCCGCCATGCTCCGGCAGGCGGAATAGAGAACCCACTGACCGAGGGACACAATCAGATTGGATTCCTCGGCTATGGGGATGAATTGCCCGGGCGGGATCATCCCCTTTTGCGGATGCCGCCAACGCACCAGGGCTTCCATGCCGGCAATGCGCTTCTCGGGGAGCTGAATGATCGGTTGAAAATACAACTCAAGCTGGTCCTCGAGCAACGCCTGGCGCAAATCTTTTTCTATGGATAAACGGTGCTGCAGGCGTCGATTGATCTCCTCTCGATAGAACTGGACATTGTTGCGGCCGGACTCCTTGGCAAAATACATTGCGGAATCAGCATGTTCGAACAGAGTGGAAAAATTCTGGCCATCCTCGGGGAACATTGCGATGCCCATACTTGCGGTGACGGCGTGGAGGGTGCCTTCGAGCAGGAATGGCTGCTCGAAGCAGAGCAGGATTTTCTGCATCAGAGTAGTGACCGACCCGCTTTCCTTCAGGTTCGAAAAAAGGATGACAAATTCATCGCCGCCGATCCGGCCGACCGTGTCGCTGGCTCGAACAGCTGTCTTCAGGCGATTGGCCACTTCACACAGCAGTTGATCACCCATGGGATGCCCGTGGCTGTCGTTGATGGCCTTAAAACCATCCAGATCGAGTACGCATAGAGCCATCCCGGTCCCGGTCCTCAAGCCATGCCTGGCTGCGTGTTCAAACCGTTCGGCAAACAGGGCTCGATTGGCCAGCCCGGTCAACTGATCATGATGGGCCAGGAAAGCGATTCTTTCCCGATCCTGCTTCTGCTCTGTGATGAAACGGGCCTGCTGAACATTCTGATAGGCGGAATAGGATAACTGGTTGGCCAGCGTAAACAGGGTTTGGGCGATCTGTTCGAACTGGCGGAAGGGTATCACCGGGATTTCCCGGAAAGCCTCGACCACGGATTCCTTATCCACCTCCATCTTGCAGGCATTAACCCGCAGTTGGTCCTCATCGACTTCTCCGTCGTTGACCTGGCCAACGACCCAGGTGGCGATGTGGTAGCCGCCGACAAGAAGGGGAGCTCCGGCATTCCAGAGGTTCGCCGTAAAACACTTCGCAATGGTAGGCCCCTGCTGACCGGCCTGACCCAGTAAACCTCTGGACCGGTAACATTGCTCCTGGGACTTTTCCGACTGGCAGGCGATATCCTGGCAGAACCGGCGAAAATTGCTCGGCCGGGTGACAGGCAGACCATCCGGGGTGACGATGACCGAAGCGACCCCCGTAGCGAGAGAAAAATCGTCCTGCAGGCGCTGCAAATTCCGGAGATCAAAGAGTTCTTCGAGGGTGAGGTCGGTGGCGTCCTCCAGGGGTCGGGTCAGAGCCAGGATCCGCTTTTCCAGGGCTTCCTCGAACTTTTTCTTCTCCGTTATGTCGTGAACGATGGAGTAGAGCAGTTGCCTCCCGGCCACCTTGACAGGGCCGCTGAAAACCTCAACGTCCCGGAGCGAACCGTCGGCCCTCCTGTGCTGGAAAACGAAATACCCGGCTACCAGGCTTTGCGTCCGCGAGATCTCCGCCTGCAATTCCTTTTCGCTATGGGAATTGATGTGCTGGATGTTTTTTCGGCAGAATTCTTCCCGAGTCCAACCGTACCAGGCCTCCGCAGCCGGATTGCAATCGACCACCGCCCCTGTATCCGGATCGATGATCAGCATGACCGCATGATTGTTCTGAAAAAGACTGCGATAACGGGACTCGCTTTCGATCAAACCTTTTTCAGCCACCTTGCGGTCATTGATGTCGATGATGATGCCTTCCAGCGCCTCAACCTCCCCCGCCTCGGAAAAAACTCCGGCCCCCTGCTCCCAGACCCAGTGCACCTCCCCGCCCCTGGTCACTATCCGGTATTCCACCTGGAAGGCAACTTTCTTCTTCAGCGCCGCCTGCACCTCCTGCCAGACCAGGTTTCTGTCTTCGGGATGAATGATTGCGGCGTAATTCTCTTTGAGCTCTTCGGGGCCATAGCCGGTCAGAGCCTCGCTGCCGCTGAGAAATTCCATGGCCCAGTCGGGTCCGTTTTTGGAACGGTAAGCCATGCCGGGCAGGTTTCCTATGAGACTGGAGAGTTTTCGCTCACTCTCCCGCAAAGCCTCTTCGGCCCGCTTCTTGTCGGTAATGTCGAGGGCGGTAAAAGTAACACCTTGTGAAAGATCGGCCGGGTTCAAAGGAGTCGAGCTCAGCAGGATCTCCCGAATGCTTCCATCCTTCATTTGCCAGCGGGTTTCCACCATCCCGGTCCCCCGTGCTTTGATCTGGGAATATTTATCACTGCCCACCCTTTCAAAATCCTCGCTGGTCGGATACAACATCCGCGCGGACCTGCCGACCAGTTCTTCCATTTGATACCCGGTCATTTCGCAGATCCGCTGGTTGACCTCAAGCAGAACCCTGTCAACCACGACTCCGATTCCTATCGGAGCCACCCTGAAAATGCTCTTGATCCGCTCTTCGCTCCTGCGAAGAACCTCTTCAGCCCGCTTGCGATCGGTGATCTCGAGATGAGTTCCGGCCATCCGCCGGGGCTGGCCGTCTTCGGTCCAAACCGTCACCTTCCCGCGATCCAGCACCCAGATCCATCGGCCGCCCTTGTGCCGCATGCGGAATTCACATTCATAATAATCGGTCTCTCCGCGGAAGTGACGTTGCAGGGCCTCGTCGACTCGAATGCGATCGTCGGGATGGAGCAATTTTTCGAAAGTATTAAAACTGACAGGGGAAATTTCGTCCAGGGTATATCCGGCCATCTCGGCCCAACGCTCGTTGAAGATTGTTTCGCCGGTAGTCACGTCCCATTCCCAGGTGCCGACCCCGGTCCCCCAAACGACACTGGCCAGGCGTTCCCGTTCTTCCTGGAGTTGCAGATGATGCAAAAACTCCCTGGTGCAGTCGCGAAAAACCAGAACAGTGCCGATGGCCGCACCGGAGACATCCCGAATTGGAGCGCAGCTGTCGTGAATGTGAACCTCCCTGCCGCTTCGCGCGACAAGCAAGGTCCGTTCACCCAGATCGACGGTGCCGTCTTCTTGCAGGGCCCGCTCAACAGGGCTGGCCAAGGGGGAGCGTGTCTGGAAATCAACGATGCTGAAAACCTTTTCAATGGGGAGACCTACCGCCTCCCGGCTGCTCCAGCCGGTCAGGACCTCGGCAACCCGGTTGAGGCTGACGATACGCCCGGCGGCATCGGTACTGATGACACCGTCTCCGATGGAAGCGAGGGTCGCTGAAAGCCGCTCTTCGCTCTGCCGCAGGATTTGTTCGACCTTCTGCTGGGCTTTCAATGCAAGCCGGACCAGGAAAAAAAGGAGGATGGCCGTAACGAGTATGAAAAGCCATCCCTTCCAGGTCTGCAGATGGGCCAGCTCATCGGGGTTTGTGGCAAAAAGAAGGATGATCTGATCGGAAAAGAGGATCCAGATGAAGCCGAAAAGGGCATAAATACCAGCAACCCTGAAGGCTTTTATTCTTATTGTGCGGTTAGGATCAGAAACTTCAACCTCTGGCCCCATGCATATCTCCACCGTGTTGCGACTTCAATGCCGCGTCTTAGCGAAACCAACTGAAATGTGCAGCAGGAAATTTAACCCGACAGCCAGCAGAGGTCAAAGGATTTCGGGCAGGCAAAACCGGGAGTCGCATCCGCTCGGATGAAAAGGAAAAGTCGGATGCGACTCCGGTTTGCCGCTAAACGTACTATTATTTTTCTACGGGAATGGCGCTGGCCTGAAATCCGTACTCCTTGAGGATGGTCTGACCTTCGGGCGACAGAATGAACATGGCGAGCCGGTAGGCCTCCTCGGGAGCCCCATTACGAACCAGAAGGCCGTAATCGGCGCCGACAGAGAGATTTTCCGGCACCGGAACGATGTTGAGTTCGGAAACATCTTTTTTCGCCAGAACAGCATTGGTGCAATAAGTCAGGAAAACGTCCGCTTTCTTTTCACTCATCACCCAGCCGTACTGGTTGCGACCTTCAGGGGCCTTGGCGCTTTCCGGCCCACCGGTCAATTGCAGAGCTTTTTCCGAAAGGGTTTTGAAGCTGCTCTGTTTAATCTTGTCGGCTTTTTCGAAGAGCTCCCAGGCGTAATCGCCGCTCGGATCCGCCTTGGGGGTCGACGTTCCCACCTTGATTTTCTTGTCGAGCAGAGTGTCGAGAAGATTTTCGCTGGTGACCTTCACATCGGGTTGTGCCAGGGCGCAGAGCTGATTGCGGGTGAACAGCACAACCGGCTGACCCCACCCGGCATCTGCCAGTTTTTGCGGATGTCCCATGTCGGCACTGGCAAAAACATCGACCTTTGCCCCTCCTTCTATCTCTTTCCGCAGAAGGCCGCTGGGGGCGAATTTCGTGCTGACTTCCGTCTGGTGGCCCTTTTCAAAGGCTGCAACGACATCACCCAGGGCTGCCTTCAGGCTCCCGGCAGCATACAGCTGCAGCGATTCGGCCGAAACCGACAACGGTATCGACAGGACCAGGATTGCGACAAATACCAAAAGTCTGCGAAAGCTTTTCATAACCATCTCCTTTTTCCGGGACCAAAATAAATCCAAAAAGCCAACCTTTTCGGAATATAGAAAACTATATAACGTATCCGGAAAAAGTCCAATGATAACAGCTTATTGGAAATGATTTTTCTGTCTCACTTCGGTCGCACCCGTATGGCTCATGCCTCAATGGTATTGCCAACGAATTTGACAATGGTGTCGGAGATTCGGGTGACCTGTTCCAGATAGTGTGAGACGACAAGAATGGTGAGGCGTTCCTTGAGCCGTGTCAGCAACTCTTCGATGGCGGCGGTGGAGGCCTGGTCCAGAGAGGAGGTCGGCTCGTCCAGGAGGAGCACTTCCGGCTCCAGGACCAGCGCCCGCGCGATGCAGAGCCTCTGCTGCTGGCCTCCGGACAGGGTACGGGCGTCATCGTTCAGGCGATCCTTCACTTCATCCCACAAATTCGCCATTTGCAGAATCTGCTCGATCTTGTCTGCGATGCTTCTGCGGTCCCTCTCACCGGCAAGCTTGAGAGGAAAAGCGACATTTCTGCTGATGCTCATGGGAAGGGGATTGGGCGCCTGAAATACCATCGCCACTTTTTTTCTCAACTCGGTCACAGGCAGGCCCCCGGCATAGATGTCCCGAACCTCTCCGCCGAGCTCAATCTCCACCCTGCCCCTCATCTCGGCCTGCGGAATATTTTCCCAAAGACGATTGAGGGTCATGAGAAAAGTGGACTTGCCCACTCCGGAAGGTCCGGTCAGGGCGGTAATCCTGTTTTCGGCGAATTCGACGGAAACATCCTGCAGAACGGTTCGGCCCCGATAGCCAAAAAACAGATTGTTTACGATTATCTTCTTGTCATCAGTCATGGCAAAGTTCACGGTCGGTAGAATGCGAAATAGTTCAACCCTTTCCGGATGGCGAACGCCACCGAAAAAAGGCCGGTGCACAGGAGCAGAAGAACGATTGCCGCGCCATACCCCTTCATCAGTTCCTGGGGATCGGCATATTGGGAGGAGATGTAATAGATATAGAACGGCAGCGCTTCATATTGGGAAAAAAGCGATTTCGGCAATCCGGCGGATGCCACCGCCCCGGTCAGCATGATGACCGCCGTATCCTCGGCGCAACGGCCGATGGCCAGGATGATCCCGCTCATGATTCCTGAAAGGGACTTCGGTATCAGAACCAGGACGATATTCTGGTATCTGCTGGCTCCCAGTGCGAGACCGGTCAGACGCCCTTCGAGAGGAATTCCCTCAAGAGCGGCCTGGGTGGTGCGGATGATGTAAGGCAGGACAAGAACGGAAAGGGCCACGCTGGATATGAGCAGGCAGGGACCGAACCGGTCCGAAAAATGCCGGTGCAGAAAAACCGCGAAGGCAAACCCGAACAGGCCGACCACTATGGACGGGATTCCGGACAAAACATCAAAGAAGGCATCGAGCACCTTTTTCGCCCGAGCTCCGGCATACTCGGCAAGATAGATGCCTGCCGCGATGCCGACCGGTATGGCCCAGATAACGGAGAGGATGACCAGGGCCAGGGTTCCGGCAATGGCCGGAAAAATACCATCGAACACCCTTTCCCGCAAAAGGATCGCCCGCAGAGGTGAAGTTTCGCCGAAGATCAGGGAGAGATCGACGGAATGAAATCCTTTGGCGAACAGGTACCCGAGAAACAGGGCAACAGAGGCTAACAGAGTCAGCCCCGCCATCCAGGAAAAAATGATCACAAGACTTTCGAAGCCCCGCAATTTCATCCTTTCCTCCCTTCCCTCTGTCCGAGACAGCGAGCGATGAGAGTCAGGCCCATGGTGAACAGGTAAAGCACCAGTCCGCAGGTAAAAATCGATCTGAACTCGAAGCTTTCGTAATCGGCGGCAATCACCAGAGCGATATGGGCGGTCAGGGTTCTGGCCGGCTCCAGGACCGATTCCGGAACCCGGATGGCGTTGCCGGCCAGCATCAGCGCGATCAGGGTATCGCCCACGGCCCGCCCCATGGCCAGGATGAACCCGTTCAACATCCCTTTTTTGGCGGTCGGAAGGACGACGTAGAGCAGTTTCTGCACGGGGGTCGCACCGAGGGCATCGGCCGCATCGAGGTAGGACCGGGGAATACGGTCAAAGCTGTCGCAGAAAAACAGGGTCATGGTGGGGGAGATCATCAAGCCGAGCACCAGAGAGGCCGTCAGAATGCACAACCCGGATCCGCCTTGGAAAAGTTCACGGACAATCGGAACGAGCAGAAAAATGCTCACGAAACCGTAGATGACGGTCGGCATTCCCGTCATCAATTCGATCAGGCGGCGAAACCCCCTGCTTACGGTTTTCGGCGCAATCGATCCGATCAGAAAGGAGCAGCCAAGACTCAAGGGCAAGGCGAAGATCAGGCCGAGCAGGGAGATGGCGCCGGTGCCGACGATCATCGGATAGATTCCGAAGGATCCCTGATACGGCGCCCAAGGTTTGGCCAGCAACTGAAAAAAGCCTCCGCCCTTTATCAGGGGAAGGCCCATGAACACCATGAAAACCAGGATGGCGACCGTCAGCAAAGAACCTGTAATCGCGGAGAGGAAAAAAATCCTCTCCGCGAACATCTCACCCAGTTTCCTCATTTTGTCGGGATAAATCCGTGCTTTTTAATGATTTTCTTGCCCTCTTCCGTATACAGGAAATCGATGAATTTTTTGGCAAGACCCTCCTGCTCGCCCTTGGTGTTGCTGTAGAGGCCGCGGGCGATCTTGTAGGAACCATCCTGCACGGTTTCGATGGTCGGCACCACGCCATCCAGGGCGACCGGGGCCACGGTCTCATCGATATGTCCCACGGACACGTAGCCGATGCCGTAGGGGTCCTGGGCAACAGCCGATTTCATCGCGCCATTGGAAACCACTACATGAGCGCCGGGGGTAATCGTTCCGCTATCCAAACCCTTTTTCCAGAAAACCTCGCGGGTTCCACTGGCCTCGTCGCGGGTATAGACATCGATTTTCCGGTCCGCTCCGCCGAGAGTCTTCCAGTTGTCTATCTTGCCCGAAAAGATGTCGATCATCTGGCTTTTGGTCAGGCCCTTAACCTTGTTCTCAGGATTCACCACCGGAGCGACCCCGTCAATGGCCCACTGATACAACTTGAGCTGATAGCGGCTGATTTCTTCTTCGGTCGGCTTCCGGCCGCTGTTGCCGATATCGACCAGGCCCTCGCCAACCTGCTTGATGCCGACCCCCGAACCGCCCCCGGCGATGCTGATCTGAATTTCCGGATTGAGGGCCATGATCTGCTGGGCGGCCTCTTTCATGACCGGAATGTGCGCCGTTCCTCCGGAAATTTTCACTTCCCCTTTTTCCTTCATAAAGGGGGCGAGGCTGTCGGAAAATGCCGGGGAACCGATGGCAAGCAGTAGAGCGGCAGCCGATACCATCTGGACCAGAAATGTTTTCATAGGTTTCTCCTTGAATTAAAAACAGAATAGGTAAAGTGGCAGGCTAGCAAATGCCATCCTGCATGTCGAATTGGAAATATTAATACCAGATGGGCTTGCGATTGATTTTATCGATATGAAAAATTTGAGAAACCAATCTGCAGGCAAGGCTGGAAGAGGAATCGATCAGCAAATGACAACAGCGTGTCCGCGATCCGGTTCGATCTCGCCGATCTTTTCCGCAAAGCACTCGTGCTCCTTGGCAAGACGCAGGAAAATTTCAGCCGATTCATCAGAAAGGGCGACAAGAAGCCCCCCGGAAGTCTGCGGATCGAACAGGGGGAGCAGGTCGTCGGCCGACGTCGTGATGCGGGAGGAACGGCTGTCCAGCAGAAACCGCGAATAGAAGTCGCGATTGCGGTAGCAGCCGCCCGGAATCAGGCCGCAGTTGATAAGCTCGGCTACGCCCGGCAGGACCGGCACCGCTTCGAGCTCCAGGACAGCGGTGACCCCCGCTCCCCGGGCCATCTCCGAAGCGTGACCGATGAGGCCGAAACCGGTGACGTCGGTACAGGCGCTCGCACCGCACTCCAACATGAGGCGCGCAGCAATGTTGTTGAGGGTGCTCATCCACCGGCATGCCTCCGACACTACGGCGTCGTCCACCATCTCCACCTTGATACCGGTGGAAATAATACCGGTTCCGATCGGTTTGGTGAGAATCAGATTGTCCCCCGCACGGGCGGTGGAATTCCGTACCACCCGTTCCGGATGGATGAGGCCGGTCACCGCGAGACCGTATTTGATCTCGTCATCCTCGACGCTATGTCCGCCGACCAGGCACGCCCCGGCTTCCCGTATTTTAGCGGCGCCTCCCGCCAGAATGGCTCGCAACGTTTCGGCAGGAACACTGCAGGGAGGGAAGAAGACCAGGTTCATTGCGGTCACGGGACGTCCCCCCATGGCAAAGACGTCGGAGAGGGCATTGGTCGCCGCAATGGCTCCGAACAGAAACGGGTCGTCCACCAGCGGGGTGATGATGTCGGTGGTTTCCACCAGGGCAAACTCGTCCCCGATGCGGTAGACGCCTGCGTCATCCGAGGTTTCGGGACCCACGAGCAGATTCGGGTCCGATTCCCCGAACAATCCCGACAAAGCTTGTTCCAGACCCTCCGGGCCCAGCTTGGCCGCTCAACCGGCCGCTTTCACCATCTGGGTCAGTTTGATGGTCTCCCTGCTCATCCAGTAAACTCCTGAAGATAGCCGGCGTCAGACTGCTCTCCCAGAACCTCCCGGCAGGCCCGGGGGATGTGCCCGACAATATCCAAAATCTGGGTAGCCGGTGTGGGCCTGGCATAGCTTCCGGCGAGCCGGTTGATGCGCATCGCTGCAACGGCCGCCTCCCGGATGGACATACCAGCGTCCATGAGAACGGAAACGATGCCCGTCAGAGTGTCCCCCGTTCCGCCAATCGCCTCCAGCGCTTCCTCCACGGGATGATCGACTGTCGCCAGTACCCCGCCCTCATCCGCCAGACAGTCCTGTGCTCCCTTGACCAAAAGGTAACGGGCGGCGTTCCCGTGCTGGTATGCGCGGGCAATGAGATCGGGAACGCGGTTGTCCTCGTGCAGGATGAATCCCCTGGTATAAAAAGGATGCGGCGCCTCTTCATCGGCCAGAAATGCCAACTCCCCCACGTCGGGGGTAAAGAGGTCATAGGCCGAGGCCTCGCCGCTCATTTTCGCCATATACATGAATCCGGCATCGGCAATGAGCCGCGGCCGCGGGTCCAGTTTCATGACCGCTGCCAGCAATGGCTTATGGCGATGGACGATGGGCTGCAGATAATGAAATGTGATGGTTTGGAAGGACATGCCGGGCAACCGTTCGGTCATGTGCCTGTAGAGACAATGGCTTCCCTTCCCTTTTCCCGTATCACCCACCAGCCAGGCAAAGGGCAGCGGCCGTCCCAGGGCTTGCGCCATTTTTGCCGCGGCGGCAAGCAAAGCGGGAGTCCCCCGGTTCACGTCAATGGACAATGTCCCTATGTGAAGCCGGTCTCCTTGGAACACAATGTCCCCTTCCACAAGGGGGAAATCCTCGGCAGGGACGGTACCCGCTATGCAGAGCATCGGCGCTTTACCTCCTCGTAGGCAAGCTGCAGCGCGTAGCCGCAGAGCGTATGCCCGACTTCCCGTGGACTCGGTGCCTCGGCAAGGGTCCGCCCGACCATGGACGCGGCCAGGTAGGGCACATCGGGACAGCCACCGCCCGATACGTTGACGAAGACACTTGTTTCCTTGTCGATGGTCAGCTTCATGTTTGCTGCCCGGACCATTAGGTATCTGCCGAAATCCTTGACCTGAAAAATGTCGACCGGCTGAAGAAGCGGGCCGGTCACGGGAACCACCTTCAGGGGCGGAATCTTTTCTGCTGCCAGCGTTCGCAGAATATCCAGCTGTTCTATCAGGGGGAACTCGATAACCAGGTCACACCCCTGGCGGACTTCCGGCGGCGGCCCCATGACCCGAACCGTCCAGCCTCCCTTTTTCAGGACGTTTTCGGCATGGATGACTTCGCTGGTATTTTCGAACAGAAGAAACCCCCGGTCGCACCGGTCATCAGGGCCGGGGGAGTCATCCTTTCGCTTCTTGCCTTGAAAAAAACCGAAAACGCCCAAGTCCTTACCCTCTTTTAATCGTTATGCCGCAACCATCCGATTCATCGCGGATATCCGCGACCGTCCAACCCTTCCCAGTCGCCGCGCGGCACACATTCTCTTTCGCGGTTTCGTTGTCGACTACTATCAAAATTTCATCCGAATCACCCGATTTGATCGCATTGATGGTCATGAGAACCGGTTGAGGGCAGGAAAGTCCCCGAGCATCTACCGAAATGGCCATGGTTTCCTCCTTATGCAATGGCAATTCTTTTTCGCATGGTAAACCCGATGAACAAACAGACCAGCAGCCCGATGACGACAGCCTGAATGCCATATTCCCCGATGCCGGCTGGTGAGCTGGCAAGGCCGAAATTATGACTGAAACCGGCCCCGGCGATCATCCCCAGGACAAAAATTGCGGCATCGCCGTCCCCTTCCCCGGCCAGGAAGAGCTGCCGTCCCGGGCAACCGCCGGCAAGGCAGAAGGCCAGGCCCGCCAGCAGCATCCCTCCAAAATTCCAGACCTGCATGGTATGAGCGACCGGCTGGCCCGCGAATCCCGGATGAAACTGGCCCAGAATGAGGTTGACTGCCAGGGCTGCAACGATGAGGGCAATGAACCCCGAAAGAAGATGGGTTTGTCGGAACAGAACGAAATCACGTATGGCACCCATGGTGCAGAATCGGCTCCGCTGGGCAAGAAATCCGATGAGAAGGCCCACGCCGAGGGAGACCAGAACCGGAGCATACATGGCGCCCGGCCCTTTCAAACTGTAAAACAGCACCCCGCTCTTTTCCGCTCCTGGAATGCTGGGGAAAATCACCAGAAGAACGAGCAGGCCCACCATCAGCAGGGGAAGCATCCATCCTGCAGCGGATTGGGTCTGCTGGGTCCGGCCGAGGTTGTATCCGCCCTTCAGGAAAAGGGTGCCGATCCAGATGCCGGCGGCGAGACCGAGCAGGCCGAAGATGGCGCTGCCGTCACCGCCGGCAAGACGCAGAGCCGCCCGCCATGGGCAGCCGAGAAACACCAGGGCCCCGATCATGGCGAAGGCGCCAAGCACGAACCGGACAATCGGCGCCGAGCCAAGGCGAGGGCGAAATTCCTTGAACAGATAGGCGGCAATCAGCGACCCGAGAACGAAGCCGATGATCTCGGGGCGGATGTACTGAACCACCTGGGCCCGGTGGAATCCGATGGCCCCGGCAATGTCACGTTCAAAACAGGCCACGCAAACCCCCATGTTGCCGGGATTTCCCCATTTCTGCAACAGGGCAGCCAGTATGCCGATAAAAACCCCGACGCCGATGATGCCCCAACGTCCTGCAAAGATGTTTTTCAACCTGACCATTTGGTTCCTCCTTGAATGCCATCGAATCAAACAAGATCGGCCGACTTTTCCAAAACAGGATGAGTGAAGACATTGAAAAGCCGACGAAAAGCTAACAAATGCAAAACTAAATGTCCAATTTGTAATATAAATAGAAAATAACTTGCCCATTGATAAAAGCCATAGAGAACAACTTGTCGAAAACCGAATTTCATGTTGGGGGAAAGCTGGACCAGCCTGGTCCAGCTTTCCCCCGACGATCACGCAAATCTTTCCACCTTGACCGCAGCTATCTTGTACTCGCCGGTCTGGCTGATGGGATCGAAGGCATGCACCGTCAACTCGTTTGTGGGGGTCGAAGCATGGTGCAGACTCATCCAGATCATGCCGGGCTGAACCCGATCGGTTATCTGAATCGCGGTCGTCACACTGCCTCTGCGGGATGTCACCCGCAAACGGTCGCCGGAATCCAGGGAAAGTTTTGCCGCGTCCAGCGGATGGACCATCGCGGCTTCTTCCGGCACGTAGGCCGCCAGCGCCGGGGATTGACGGGTAGTGACGTTGTAGTGGGAAAGAATGCGGCCGGTGGAAAGGAGGAAGGGATATTCCTCGTCGGGCATTTCCGCCGGCGGGATATGCTCTATCCCTTTCAACAGCCCCAGGCCACGGGTGAAGGTTTCTGTATGCAGAATTTTTGTTCCGGGATGACCAGCCCCTGGGCAGGGCCATTGCATCCCCGCCGCATCCATCTTGTCATAATTTATGCCGGTGAAGATGGGAGACAGAGCCGCCATCTCGTTCCAGATGTCCCCGGGCCAGCCGTATTCCATGGGATGCCCCATGCGCTTTGCCACCTCGCAGACAATCTGCCAATCGGCGCGGCTGTCGCCTATCGGTTCGATGGCCTTGCGCACCCGCTGCACGCGCCGCTCGGCGTTGGTGAAAGTGCCGTCCTTTTCTGCGAAACTGGCTCCCGGCAGGACCACATCGGCGTATTTGGCCGTCTCGGACATGAAGATCTCCTGAACCACCAGGAAGTCCAACGCCTTCATGGCCTTCTTGATATAATTCGCGTTCGGATCGGAAAGCACCGGATCTTCCCCCATGATATACATGGCCTTGACCCGGCCTTCCACAGCCGCGTCCATCATGGCGGGGATCATCATGCCCGGTTTTTCGACAAGCTTCACTCCCCAGGCCTTTTCGAATTTGGCCCGCACCTCGGGATCAGCCACTTTCTGATAGCCGGGATAATCGCCGGGCAGCGCTCCCATGTCGCAGGCGCCCTGGACGTTGTTCTGCCCGCGCAGGGGACTGACCCCCGATCCCAGCCGGCCGATATGACCGGTCAGCATGGCCATGTTGGCGGTGCTCATGACGTTATAGGTGCCGCAGACGTGTTCGGTAAGGCCGAGCGTATAACAGATCAGGGCATTCGGGGCTTTAGCATACATCCGGGCTACTTCATAGAGGATGTTTTCCGGCACCCCGGTCATTTCCGAAACACGAGCAGGGGTATATTTCTCGACTGTCGCCTTAAGGTCCTCAAAACCCTCGGTCCGCACCTCGACAAAATTCCTGTCGTGCAAACCTTCCTTGATAATGATGTGCATCAACCCATTCATGAGGGGAATGTCGGTACCGGACTTGATCTGCAGGAAATGATCGGCCTTGTCGGCCAATTCTATCCGACGGGGATCAACCACGACCAGCTTCGTTCCTTTTTGCACCGCCTGCAGCATCTTCGCCCCCACCATGGGGTGTGCCTCGGTGGGGTTGGCGCCGATAACGAAAAGCAGGTCGGTATGCAGTATGTCTTCGATCGAGTTGGTCATCGCGCCGCTGCCGAAGCTGGCGGCCAGACCGGCCACCGTGGGGGCGTGGCAGGTGCGGGCGCAGTGGTCTACATTGTTGGTGCCGCACACCGCCCGGATGAATTTCTGCAGAACATAGTTGTCTTCATTGGTGCAGCGGGCGGAAGAAAGAGCGGCGATGGCATCGCTGCCGAACTTGCTTTTGATCTCGCTGAATTTGCTCGCGACCAGATCCAGGGCTTCGTCCCAGGATGCTTCTACCAATTCCCCGTTTTTCCTGATCAGGGGCTTGGTCAGACGTTTCGGGCTGTGGACGTAGTCGATGCCGAAGCGCCCTTTGACGCAAAGATCGGGACCGTTTACCGGGCTGTCCGGATTGGAGGTGACGCCAATGACCCTGCCATCCTTGACATTCAGGTCAAAATTGCATCCCACTCCGCAGAAGGGGCAGGTGGTGCGGACCTTCTCCACTTCCCACTTTCTCCCTTTGCCGAGCATGGCTTTTTCGGTCAGCGCGCCGGTAGGGCAAACAGCGACGCAGCTCCCGCAGGAAACGCAGACCGAATCGGCCAACGCCTGGTCCATGGCAGTCGTCACCTTGGTCCTGAATCCG
Source organism: Syntrophotaleaceae bacterium (assembly GCA_041390365.1). Classification (NCBI taxonomy): domain Bacteria; kingdom Pseudomonadati; phylum Thermodesulfobacteriota; class Desulfuromonadia; order Desulfuromonadales; family Syntrophotaleaceae; species Syntrophotaleaceae bacterium. The sequence continues at coordinate 1,392,596 of JAWKQB010000001.1, forward strand.
CGGTAGGCAAAGTCGATGACCGCCCTTCCCTGCTTTTCCTCGCACGCCCTGAGGCACTTCCCGCAGAGGATGCATTTGTTCATGTTCCTGACGACGAAAAGGTTGTCGTCTTCCAGCTTGTAATCATGACTTTCGCCGTTGAAAGCGCCGCGACGCACATCGTAAAAATAGGCGTAGTCCTGCAGCTTGCAATCGCCTGCCTGATGGCAGAGAAGGCAGTCTTCCGGATGGTTGGACAGAATGAGTTCCAGGATGGTTTTTCTGGCTTCAATAACAGCGGGGGACGCGGTCTCGACTACCATCCCCTCAAGGGCCTCGGTAACACACGAAGCCGACAGGTTTCGAGCGCCCTTGATTTCCACCACGCAGAGGCGGCAGGCACCGGGCTTGCTGAGCTCCGGGTCGTGACAAAGGGTGGGCACGAAAGACCCGGCTTTCCGGGCCGCATCAAGGACTGTTGTCCCTTTGGGGACGGTTGTTTGAATACCGTCGATGGTTAAATTGACATTGGACATTGAAGAGACCTCCTCTTGATATTTAAGTATTTCCAACACGAGAAATAATAAACTTTACAGTCAGTGGAAACCTTCCCCCCAGCCACCCAGCTTCAGCAAAATGCGCAAGAATCTGGTCATCATTTTCCATCACCTCCTTTCGTTTCCTGATCCGGTATCTTTCGCCTTCGCCGCATTACTTCAAAAAAAAGAAAAACCCGTACCAAAACAAGACAATAGGTCTGATTTGGAGCGGGTTTCGTTGGGTCCGCCGCCGGCGAAGGACGAAGTGCGCGCGCTTGGAACTATCTTTGTCGGATTAACTGAATATAAATCTCTCTGCCCTCATAAACGTTTTTGTTTATCCCTGCGTCCTGACAATGTCCCGGAACAGTCATCGCCGGCCGAGCATTTCCAGAAACGCTTCGATCCGCACCTTGAGCTGTTCGGAGTCCGATTCGGAATAATCGGTCTCGATCTGCAGAAATGGCAATCCGATCTTTTCCTGAACAAGCCGCTTCAGGGCATGGGATTCGATGTTGTAGGTATGGCACCCCTGCCAGGTGAGATCGATCACCCCGTCGACCCCGAATTCCTCCGCCAACTGTTCGACCAGCGTGAAGCGCCCGGGATTGGGGGACATGCAGGAGCAGGGCACCCGCAGGTAGCGTTCGGCGAGGGCGGTCAGGGGATCGCCCTCCTCCGCCACCCGATCGATCTTCTTGTACCCGGTGCAGTTTTCGAAACAGACCACGTTGCCGCCGCACTCCTCCACCAGGCGGACCACCTTGTCCGAACCGATTCCCACGGGCACACCGCTCAGCAGCACGCGCGGAGTCGCCTCGGTGAAGGGGGAGAGGCCGGCATCGGCCATTTCCCGCAATTCGGCCGTCAGTTGGTCGACCAGAGCGATGGTTTCTCTTCGATCGATGCTGAAACCGGTGTTGTGCAGCACCGTCAAAAGATCCATGCCGCTGAAGGGGGAAGGTTTTCGGCTGCAGATATCCATCAGCCTTTTCAGGGATCGGCGCTCCTCGTTGAGAAGCCGGATGGCCTCCCGCAAAGTCTCCGGAGTGATCTCGACACCAAAGGTCTCTTCAAGCCGATTCCTGAGCCGCTGCATCTCCCCGATCCAGGTCGTCAGGGCGGCTTCGTCCTGCACCTGGGGCAACTGCATGAGGTGCAAGGGTTTCAGCTCGCCGAGAAGTTCGTACATCTTCTTCTTGCCGTCGCAGGTGGTCTCGGCCACCAGCAGGTCGGCGAAATGCATGAAAGGGCAGGTGTCGGTGACGGCGAAACCGTAGCTCGACTTGATCAGGGGGCAGAGATTGCGCGGCAGGGTCCGCTCGGCAGCGGAAATCGGTACTTGACTGGTGCCGCACAGGGAAACGGGCACCGCGCCCGCCGCCACGATCAGTTCCGCGGGAGAATACTGGCAATAGGTGCCGACCACTTTCACCTCCGCCTCCCAGGATTCCTTCAGAGCGATAACATTCCGCTCACGCATGGTTTCAATCTGCTGAAAGGTTTTCGGTTTATCGACTGCCATAGATTTGCTCCTATCCCTTTTCATTCCCCAGCGATGAGGGCCGCACCGAGAGCGCCCACGAACTGCGGCTCCTCGGGCACATGAAGCCTCACGTCGAGGCGTGAGGCGATGACTTCGCAGATGGCGGGGTTTCGGGCCGTTCCGCCGGTGAAGGTGACCGTGTCCCGCAGTGCCACCCGCCCGGCCAGTCCCTGGACCCGCCGGGCGATGGTGTCGAAAATGCCGGCGGCGATCCGCCCCTTTTCCACCCCCCTGGCGAGCAGGCCGATGATCTCGGACTCGGCGAAGACGGTGCACATGCTCGACAGGGCAACCGGTTCGGCTCCGTCGGCGAGGTCGCCAAGTCCGTCTAGGGTCTCGTCGAGCACCCCGGCCATGACCTGCAGAAAGCGTCCGGTGCCTGCAGCACATTTGTCGTTCATGATGAAATCGCCGACCCTTCCCGCTTCGTCTAGGGCGATGACCTTGCTGTCCTGGCCGCCGATGTCGATCACGGTGCGGGTATCCGGCTGCAGATGGAGAGCGCCCCGGGCGTGGCAGGTAATCTCGGTTACCCGGCGGTCGAAGATGGGCAGTGATATCCTGCCGTAGCCGGTGCCGACTATGCTGCCGACCTGCTGCTCCGAAACGTCCGCACGGGCAAGGGCCTCCCGCAGGGCACACAGAGCAGCCTCGCGAGGATCCCACCCCGTAGGGACCACCGCCCTGCCCCGCACACCCACGTCAAATACCACAGCCTTGGTCGCGGTGGAACCGATGTCGATGCCGACGCTTATCATGGCGCGTCGCACCGTCTTTCACGATATCTTGATGACACCAGTGGTCTCCTTCTCGAGCTTGGCCAGTATTTCCGCCGCCATTGCTCCGTACCGGGGATTACCCCGGTCCCGCGGCCTGCTCATGGGAACGTCGATGATCTCCAGGATTCTGCCGGGATTCGTCGACATCACAAGAATACGGTCGGCCAGAAAAATCGCTTCATCGACGCTATGGGTGACGAACAGGATCGTGTTGCGATTCAGTTCCCGGATCCGCAGCAATTCCTTTTGCAGCACGATCCGGGTGTAGGCATCCAGGGCTCCGAAAGGCTCGTCCATGAGAAGAACCCGGGGTTCGGTGGCCAGGGAACGGGCGATGGCCACTCTTTGCTGCATGCCTCCCGAAAGTTCGTGGGGAAAAGCCTGGGCGAACTGCTCGAGCCCTACCAGCCGGAGATATTCCCCCGCACGCCTCTGCGAAGCCTCCCGGGTCAGGCCGGCAAATTCCAGTCCCGCGCGGACATTGTCCAGCACGGTCCGCCAGGGAAAGAGGGAATATTCCTGAAACACCATACCGATTTGACGGTGGGGCGCCATGATCGGTTCGTCATGGTAAAAGACGCACCCCGCCGTCGCCCGCTCTAGGCCGGCGATAATTCTCAGCAGGGTCGACTTGCCGCAACCGGAGGGGCCGACGATGCAGATGAAATCATTGGCGCCGACATCTAAGGAAACGTCCGCCAGTGCCTGGACGCATTTCCCGTTTTCAGTAACAAATATCTTTTCTACCCCGGACACCCGCAGGACGCTTTCCATGGCACTCCTTAACGGCACAGGCGTTGCCATTTGAATTGCCTTTCCTCGAAGCGTCGGAAAAGAAGGTCGAGTGCGGCTCCGACACAGCCGATGCTGATCATGCCGGCAATTACAACGTCAGTCCGGGCGACGGTGAAGGCATGGGTGATCAGATAGCCGACCCCGGACATGCTGCCGGGCAGCATCTCTGCGGATACCAGGCACATCCAGGAAACGCCGAGACCGATACGCATGCCGATGACGATGCCGGGAGCGGCGCCCGGCAGCAGCACCTTCAGGAAGATATCCCGCTTGCGGGCGCCGAGCATTCTGGCCGAGTCGATCAGGGTTTTTCTGACGCTCGACACACCGTTGATGGTGCTGGTCAGCACCGGATAGAATCCGCCGATGAAAATGATAAAGATCATCGAAAATTTCAGGTTATGCAGGTAGATATAGAACGTGCCCGGCTCGATCCCCGAAACGGTTGCCAGGCTGGCAACCCCGAACCAGGCGAGAACCAGGGGCACCCAGGCCAGAGGCGGGATAGGCCTGAATATGCCAAGAAAATTGCTGAAAAACCTGTTAACGATACCGTAGTACGCCATGAAAATACCGAGGGGAATCGCCAGGGCCACGGCCGTGAGATACCCGGCCGCCACCCTTGCCAGGCTGACGGCGATGTTGCCGATGAGAGACCCCATGCTGATCAGATCGCGGCCCGGATGTAAAAGAATCGCGAATACATTTTGGGGGGCGGGCAGAATGATTTCATTGCCGATCCAGGGCGTCAGGAAATGCCAGACAAGCAGCAAAAGGAACGGCGCGATAGAGGGAATCGTATACCTGAAGGCTCTCTCTTTCATCGCAGGATGACTCGAAAAAAACCCCCGCTGGAATAGGGCGCGCAACGGGGGCAGGGGGAAAGATTTACACGAACAAATCCCTGGGAACCGGGTTTTCAGGATTCGGGTATAAACTGGAACGCGAACAGGAGTTTTTCGACCTCTTCAAGGGTCTTGCCGTCCAGCTTTCCGGAAAAAACGGTGAGCTTGTTCAGAATGGACATGTAGGTGTCGACACCCTGCTTCCAGTTTTTTGAAGGAACCACCGTGTAAACGATGGTCGAATTCTCGACCGCCTCGGCGGGAGTGCCCATCCACTTTTCGGTAATCGCGGCAACCTCGGCCGGATGGGCGTTGCACCAGGCGGTGCTGGCCGCCATCAGCTCAACGAGTTTCCGCAGAGCTTCCGGATGGGCGGTCAGCATCTCTTCCCTGGCTGCCAGGACGCAGCAGGGGAAATTATGCCAGTCCCCTTTCGGGGGAAGGTCGCGCAGATCAGTAACGATCTGCCCGACTCCCTTGAGTTGAGCCACTTCCGGAAAGGGGGCGGGAGCCACCACTCCATCAACCTGGCCGGCGGTCAGAGAGGGTATGAAGTTGGAAGTCGACTTGAGATCGACCAGCAGCACATTGGCCGCAGGGTCGTTGGGGTTTTCCGTGACCTTGATCCCGGCGCGGTTCAAGGCGCTTTCAAGAACGATTTTCGGAGCGCTGGTCGGAGAGTGATATCCAATCGCGATCGGTCGTTTCGCCTTCTCGACCCGCGTGATGAAGGAATCCCAAGAAGTTATGAGGCTGCCTTTCGGCACCACCAGGCTCATGCCGTCCACGTGCAGAGGACAAAGGACCTTGACCTCGGCGCCGCGGTCGATCCCCGTCATGATTGCGGTTATGGAGGCCAGCGCCACATCTATCCGTTTCATGGCGAACATGGTTGCCGTCTCGGAACCGCTCTTGTTCAGAATGATGTCGAGATTCGCCAGTTTCCGGCCATCGGCAAAAAGCTCGTACTTCTCTTTTTGCAGCACCGGCTTGAGATAGACCCCGGAACTTTTGAACTCTTCTCCCCGGTCCAGTGCCGCGATCAGCGGGATGTGATGAGTGGTATTGATGTATCCGGTTCGAAGGTTGGGGATCGAAGCGTCGTTGGCAGCAAACGGCGAGGAAACCGTCAAAAGCACAAAGAGCCCGGCCAGTAACGATAAAGCCGAAGTTTGCCTGCGGCAGAACCTGCCCTTGCTGTCCATGATTTCCCTCCCTGAAAAATGATCGGAGCAATGTACGAAATCCAAATTAACGGCAAATTCGGACATCACCATAGGGCGAGAAAATGGATAAAGTCAAATTATAAATATTAATATAACAGATAGTTTCCATAGGTAAAACCGATGGTAGTAGGCAAAGCAGGAGGATGACACATATACGCGCTGGTCTTAGGGTATCTCAGCCCTGAAGGCAATAGGGAGGGGGCAAAAGGAGGGCCTTGACTTCTTCGCCGATCTCCAGGGGGGTGTGCCCCGCCGGGATGTCGATCAGGGCATTGGAGAACACCATGGATTTGAGGGCTCCGGGGCTCTGGATGCCCGCTGGAATTGCATGGTAGCGCCCGTTTTTCCACTCTACGACGGCTCGCAACAGGCGCCGCTGATTGCTGCCTTTTTTGAAGGGCTGATCCATGACGGCGCTGACTTCCGGAAGCCGCCCCGATTTCTTTCCGCCCATGACCCGGATGATCGGCCTCACCAGAAGGAGGAAAGTGATCATGGCCGCCGAAGGATTGCCGGACAGGCCGACGATCAGTTTTCCGTTCTTTTCCCCGCATACCGCAGGGGTTCCCGGCTTCATCCCCACTTTCCAGAACAGGATGTTTGCGCCGCTCAGCACAATGGCATCTCGAACCAGGTCCCGGCACCCAACGGAAGCGCCGCCGGTGGTAACCACCAGATCGTGTTCCGCAAGGGCCCGATCGAGCGAACGGGCAATAGCGGTTGTATCATCGGGAACGGTTTCATCGGGGCAGGCCCTCCCACCGGCCTCGGCTACCTGCATGGAGAGGGAATACAGGTTGCTGTTGAAAATTTTTCCGGGAGAGAGGGTCTGCCCCATTTCGAGCAGTTCATCACCGATCGAGATGACTGCAACTTTGGGTTTTCTGAAAACTTGTACTTTTTCTATCCCCAGCGAGGCCAGGAGTCCTACGACAGCGGGCGTGATATTCGCGCCTTTGCCCAGAACCCTTTCTCCCCGGGCAACGTCTTCACCCTGGGGCACGACATTCTCCCCGGATCTAAGCCGGGAGCCGATGATAACGGCATCCCCTTCACAGATAACATCTTCAAACTTGATGATACAGTCACTCCCTTCCGGCAGGGGAGCTCCGGTGGTAATGGCCATGACTTCCCCTGGCAACAAGGGTCGGGTGGCCATGCCGCCGGCAAATACGGATTGAACCATGCGGAGTGTGACAGGACGGTTTTTATCGGCCTGCACGGTATCTTCGGCACGAAGGGCGTAGCCGTCCAGGGGCGATCGGCAAAAAGGAGGAAGAGGGAAGCCGGCCTCGATATCCTCGGCCAGAATCCTTTCAAAGGCATCGACGACCGGAATAACCTCCGTTCCGACTGTCGATGCATAATTTTCCAGGATTCCAAGTGCATTTTCCATCGATATGGATTGCAGCATTCCTCAGTTACCTTTCCTCCAGATAGTGGGGCCCCCGCCCGGGGGCCCCGGAACATAACAATCGGACCGTAATGCATCCGCTTTATTCGCGGCTCTACACAGTCGCCGCTTTTTCAATCTTGACGGCCGCCACCTTGTACTCGCCGGTCTTGCTGACCGGGTCGAAGGCATTGACGGTCAGTTCGTTGGTGGGAGTATCCCGATAATGGAAGCTCATCCAGATCATGCCGGTCTGAACCTTGTCGGTGACCCACACCCTGGTCTTGACGCTTCCCCGCCGGGAGGTGACCTGAACGGTATCGCCGGTGCAGACACCGAGGGCCATGGCGTCGGTGGGGTGGACCATGGCGGCCTCTTCCGGCTTGTAGGCCTGCAACGCTCCCGAATGTTGAGTGGTCACGTTGTAGTGGGACAGGATGCGCCCGGTGGACAGCAGGTACGGGTACTCCTCGTCGGGCATTTCCGCAGGCGGCGTATGGTCGATCGCCTTGAAAAGACCTTTGCCGCGGGTGAAACTCGCCGTATGCAGGATCGGCGTACCCGGATGGTCCAGGTTGGGGCAGGGCCACTGCAGCCCGGTGTGCTCGATCCGCTCATAAGTGATGCCGCCGTAAGAGGGGGTCAGGGCCCTCATCTCGTTGAAGATCTCTTCCGGATTGGCATAATCCCAGGCATTCCCCATGCGTTTGGCGACATCGAGGATGATGCACCAGTCGGCCCGGGTATCGGCAATCGGCTCGATGGCCTTGCGCACCCTTTGCACCCGCCGCTCCGAGTTGGTGAAGGTTCCCTCCTTCTCGGCGAAGCTGGCGCCGGGCAGGATGACGTCGGCCAGTTTCGCGGTTTCGGACATGAAGAGTTCCTGCACCACGACGAAGTCCATGCTCTTCAGAGCCTTCTTGATGTGGTTGGCGTCGGGATCGGTCATAACCGGGTCCTCGCCCAGGATATACATCGCCTTGAGTTTGCCTTCCACCGCGGCGTCCATCATATCCGGAATCATGAGACCGGGCTTGTTGGATAGTTTGACCCCCCAGGCCTTTTCGAACTTGGCCTGCACCTCGGGATTCACCACCTTCTGGTAGCCGGGGTAGTCGCCGGGCAGGGCCGCCATGTCGCAGGCCCCCTGGACGTTGTTCTGTCCGCGCTGTGGATTGACCCCACAGCCTTCCTTGCCCAAATGTCCGGTCAGCATGGCGATATTGGCGGTGCTCATGACGTTGTCCACGCCGCAGACATGCTCGGTAATGCCGAGGGTATAGCAGAGCATGGCTTTTTCGGTTGTCGCATAGAGCCGGGCCGCATCATACAGAAGATTCACCGGAACTCCGGTGACTTCCGAAGCTTTTTCCGGAGTCCACTTCGCTACGGCGGCTTTCAGTTCCTCAAAGCCTTCGGTACGCTCTTCGACGAACTTTTTGTCGTAGAGATCTTCCTTGATGATGATGTGCATCAGGCCGTTCAACAGGGGGATATCGGTGCCGGGCCGCAGCTGCATAAAGATGTCGGCCTTCTCGGCAAGCTCGATCCGACGGGGGTCGGCCACGATCAGCTTGGTCCCTCTGTTCATGACTGAGGACAGGATCTTGGCACCCCCAACGGGATGTGCTTCAGTGGGGTTGGAGCCGATGACGAAAAACAGATCGGTTTTCAGGTAATCAGCCCAGGAGTTGGTCATTGCGCCGCTGCCAAAGGAGGTAGCCAGACCGGCTACCGTGGGAGCGTGTCACGTTCGAGCGCAGTGATCTATGTTGTTGGTACCGATCCCCGCGCGCATGAATTTCTGCAGCAGATAATTTTCTTCATTGGTGCAGCGGGCCGAAGAAAGAGCGGCGATGGAATCGCTGCCGTACTTTTTCTTGATCTGGCCGAGCTTGCTCGCCACCAGGTCGAGAGCTTCCTCCCAGGAGGATTCGACGAACTCCCCTTTTTTCTTGATGAGGGGCTTGGTCAAGCGGTTCGGGCTGTGAACGTAATCGACTCCGAAACGACCCTTGACGCACAGATCGCGGCCATTGGCCGGGCTGAGGGGATTGGAGGTGACGCCGATGACCTTCCCCTGGTGCACGTTGAGATCGAAATTGCAACCCACCCCGCAGAAGGGGCAGGTGGTGCGAACCTTTTCCACTTCCCATTTTCTCGCCTTGCCGATCATGGCCTTTTCAGTCAGGGCGCCGGTGGGGCAGACGGCAACGCAACTGCCGCAGGAAACGCAGACCGAATCGGCCAGCGGCTTGTCCATGGCGGTCGTGACCTTGGTTTTGAAGCCGCGGTAGGCGAAGTCGATGACCGCCCTGCCCTGCTTTTCTTCGCAGGCTCTCAGGCACTTGCCGCAGAGGATGCACTTGTTCATGTTCCTGACGATGAACAGATTGTCGTCCTCGAGATCGTATTTGTGCTGCTCCCCGCCGAAAGCGCCGGGTTTTACATTGTAAAAATAGGCATAGTCCTGCAACTTGCAGTCACCGGCCTGATGACAGGTGAGGCAGTCTTCGGGATGGTTGTCCAGCATCAGCTCCAAGATGGTCTTGCGGGCCTCGATGACGGCCGGGCTGGCGGTCTGCACCTCCATCCCTTCGGCAGCTTCGGTCACGCAGGAAGCGGGCATATTGCGAGCGCCCTTGATTTCCACCACGCAGATGCGGCAGGAGCCGGGTTTGGTCAGCTCAGGATCGTGACAGAAGGTCGGCACAAACGACCCGGCCTGCCACGCGGCTTCCAGGACGGTCGTCCCCTTGGGGACGGTGACCTGTTTGCCGTCGATAGTCAAAGTGACTTTGGGCATTGATCTTTCCTCCTTTTTTCTCTTTGCGGACTAAGCCTTCACGATGGCGTCGAACTTACATTTGGGAACGCAGGCGCCGCATTTGACGCACTTCGCAGGATCGATGACATGGGCGCTTTTCTTCTCGCCGCTGATTGCGCCGACGGGGCAGGCCTTGATGCAGACGCCGCAACCGACGCACTTGTCAGCCAGGACGGTGTAGTTCAGCAGGGCCTGACACACCCCGGCCGGACAGCGCTTTTCGTTGATGTGGGCTTCGTACTCCTCGCGGAAATACTTCAGCGTGGTCAGCACCGGGTTCGGGGCCGTCTGCCCCAGCGCACACAGGGCCGCGCTCTTGATGACTCGGGCCAGACGCTCCAGGTTGTCCATATCCTCCGGCACGCCCTGCCCGTCACAGATCCGCTCGAGGGTCTCCAGCATCCGCTTGGTGCCTTCCCGGCAGGGGGTGCACTTGCCACACGATTCCATCTGGGTGAAGTTGAGGAAGTACTTGGCGATGTCCAGCATGCAGCTGGTTTCGTCCATGAACACCAGGCCGCCGGAGCCCATGATCGCCCCGGCCTGGCCGAGAGATTCATAGTCGATAGGCAGATCCAGTTTTTCCGTCGGCAGACAGCCTCCCGAAGGTCCGCCGCTCTGCACCGCCTTGAACTTCTTGCCGTCCTTGATGCCGCCGGCGATGTTGTAGACCAGATCGCGCAGCGTGATGCCCATGGGTACTTCGCACAGACCGGTATGGTTGATCTTGCCGGTGATGCAGAACACCTTGCTCCCCTTGCTCTTTTCGGTGCCCATGCTGGAGAACCAGTCGCCGCCTTTGCAGATGATGTTGGGTATGTTGGCGAAGGTTTCCACGTTGTTCAGGCAGGTCGGCTTCTGCCACAGCCCCTTGTGGGCCGGGAACGGCGGACGCACCCGCGGCATCCCGCGCTGTCCTTCGATGGAATTGAGCAGGGCCGTCTCTTCGCCGCAGACGAAGGCGCCGGCGCCGGCCTTGATCCGAACCTTGAAGTTGAAGCCGCTGCCCATGATGTTCTCACCCATGATGCCCATCTCTTCAGCTACCTTGATGGCCATGTTGAGACGACGGATGGCCAGCGGATACTCGGCCCGGCAGTAGATGACACCTTCATCGGAACCGATGGCGTAGGCGGCGATCATCATCCCTTCGAGCACTGCGTGGGGATCGCCTTCCAGGACGCTGCGGTCCATGAAGGCCCCGGGGTCGCCTTCGTCGGCGTTGCAGACGATGTATTTCTTGTCGCCCACCGCATCATGCACGAACTGCCACTTGGTGCCGGTGGGAAAGCCGCCGCCGCCCCGGCCGCGCAGACCGGATTTCTTGATCTCGTCGATGATGGCGAGGCGGTCCATGGTCAAGGCTTTTTCGATCCCCTGATAGCCGCCAGTGGCGATATAGTCCTCGATGCGCTCGGGGTTGGTCCTTCCCAGGCGGGAAGTGACCGAACGGACCTGCTGCTCGTAATACCCGGACTTTTCCATGACGGGAATGCCCTTATAGGCTTTTGCCTTACCCGTAATCTGGATCTGCGCCTGCTCGGCGACCGGGGTTTTCTGCACGATGTGGCTCTGGATCAGCGGCACCACGTTTTCGGGAGAAACGCCCCCGTACACAACGCTGGCCTCGCCGGGCAACGCCATCTCCACCACCGGCTCGGCGAAGCACATGCCGATGCAGCTGGTGAAATCCACGTCCACGTCCAGGCCTCCCTTTTTCACTTCGGCCTTGATCGCGTCCATGACCTTGTTACCGCCGGCAGCAATCCCGCAGGTGCCCAGACCGACCACGATCCGGGGGCGCTCCTGCTTCTTTTTGTACTCTTTCTCTATTTTCGAGCGTTCTTTCTTCAAGGTGCTCATCGTTCCCCCTTTACGCGTACTGTTCCAGAATGTCTTCCAGGCCATTCACGGTCAGTCGGCCGTGGGTATCCTCGTTGATCATGATGCACGGCGCCAGGCCGCACGCCCCGATACAGGCCACCGATTCCAAAGTGAAACGCAGATCCTCCGTAGTGCCGCCGTTATCGACACCCAGAATTTCCTTGAGCCGTTCGAAAACTTTGGCGTTGCCCAGCACGTGACAGGCAGTGCCCAGGCAAACCCGGATAATGTTCCTGCCGCGGGGTTTGAGGTGAAACTGGGCGTAGAAAGTGACTACTCCGAACACCTCGCTGAAAGGAATCTTCAGTTCACTGGAAATCTTCTCGAGCACGGCCTCGGGCAGGTATCCGTAGATATCCTGTGCTCCCTGCAGTACAGGGATCAAAGCTCCCTTGTATCCGCGGTAGTGATCAAGCAATTCCATCATCTGACTATCTTGTGGCGATTCGACTACCTCGCCGCAACACTTGCAATCTGCCATGATCTTCTCCTTTCCAAAAATTTTTATTGCTTTAAACAGGGGGCCACCAAAGTACCCCTGATTCCATAAGCGGGTCGGATCTGAACAGCGGCCGGACGAAAAAACCCGCACCAAAAATACCGGAAGAAAATATCCAGTATTTCAAGATGCGGGTTTCGTTGAGTCCACCAGAGGCGGAGATCGAAATAAGCGCAACAAGTATTCTTTTTTAAAATTTCGTTATTTAAAGGACTATATAACGAATAACATCTGCAGCAGAGTTCAGCCGGTCCGATACTGCTCATCAATTATTTGCAGATAAAAAGTTGTTTCTGCATGAAGCGTTGGGAAACTCTATCTTCCTCACAAACGATCCCAAACTTTTTCACAAGCATATCAGCGACACCCGAAGCGTCTTCCAGATCGAACAACGGCACCCCAATGGACCAGTTCACATCGCTTACCACCGCAAGCAATTCTTCAGGCGGGCACAGCAGTTCTCGGGAGCGCGCCTGCCGATGGATCTCAATTTTCGGCTTGTTGGCTCGCTTATAGCCTTCTACGAGGATTATATCCACGCCCACCAGCAGTTCGGCAATCTGGTCAAGGCTCAGCTCCTGTTCGACATGTCGAACCATGGCCACTTTGGTGGGACATGAGATGGCGACGGCGTCGGCACCTGCCTGGGCATGGCGCCAGCTATCTTTTCCCGGCCTGTCCATTTCAAAACCATGGACATCGTGCTTCACAGTTCCTGTACGCACTTTCCGTTTTTTAAATTCCCTGATCAGTTTTTCAAGGAAAGTTGTTTTTCCGGTACCAGACATACCGACCAGAACCACGACCGGAATTGCAGGCATTAAAGATCACTCCATTTTTTATCGACAGCGTTCATTTCGATCCGGAATGCCGTTCCAGCATCGGAATCGGCATCAGCTTCACAACCATCGAATCCTTCAGGATCAACACGAAAAGTCTGGGCGATTACCGTCGGTCTGTATGAAAGGGTGGATATCGGTATCCACCCTTTCCGTTACAGGGTTCAGTCAGCGGCAGGAACAGCATCGATCCCCTGGGCTGCTTTGGGCACATATTTCTTATTGCTCAAACCGAAAGTGATGAGCAGACCGGCCATCAGGAGAACTGCGCCGCAAATGAAGCTGTACTGGGCAGCCTGGGCTGCAAAGTTATCCTTGACGAAAGCGACGATCTGAGGACCGACGATGCCGGCACATCCCCAGGCGGTAAGGATCGTCCCGTAGACCACCGGCATGTTCTTGGCACCGAACACGTCAAGTACGAAGGAGGGCATGGACCCGAACCCGCCGCCGTAGCAAAGAAGCACGTAGCAGACGAGCACCCCGAAAAAAATCGGGTTATTCACGAACAGCAGAGCGATAAAAACCAGGAACTGAGTGCCGAGGATGAGCCGGAAGGTCTGAACGCGGCCGATCTTGTCGGACAAGCCACCCCAGAAGAAGCGGCCGATGCCGTTGAAAATGGAGCTGACGGCAATCAGGGTGGCGCCGGATGCAGCCAGGGAAGCGATGACCGCCGGGTCAGACCAGGTCGCCGGATCCAGCTTCTTTTTCAGCAGATCCTGCAGCAGCGGCGACTGGAAACCGATAAACATGATGCCGGCGATGATGTTGAAGAAGAAGATGATCCACATCAGCAGGAAGCGAGGTGACAAGATGCACTGCTTGGATGTGATTGCGTCATCGGCTTTCTGGGAGGCTGCGGTGGTCGCGGGCGGGGTATAGCCTTTCGGCACGAAACCCGCCGGAGGATTCTGCAGGAAGAAGCCGGCCGGCAGGGTTACGGCGAGCATGAAGATACCGATCGCGGTGAACACCTGGGCAAGATTGCCGTTGAAGGTGGCCATGAAGATTGGGGCAAGAATCTTGGCCATCACCAGGGCGCCGAAACCGAAACCCATGACCACCATGCCGGTGATAAAGCCCTTTTTATCCGGGAACCATTTGGCGGCAGTGGCAACCGGGGTGACATAGCCGAGGCCCAGACCGCATCCTCCGATCACGCCGTAGCCGATATAGAGCAGCGGAATGCTCTGGATGGACAGAGCATAGGCGCCGATCAGATAGCCGACACCGAACAGAAAGCCGCCCAACATGGCCAGTTTGCGGGGGCCCTGCTTGGCGAGATTCATCCCTCCCCAGGCCGCTGCCAGGCCCAGGAAGAAAATAGCCAGACTGAAAGCCCAGGCCGCCTGCGCATTGGTCCAACCATTGGCGTCCATAATCGGCTTCTGAAAGTAGCTCCAGGCATAGACGGTGCCAAGACACACCTGCAGCAGGGTCCCCATGATGGCGACGGTCCAACGATTGGGATGTTTTTCCATGGACATTGTCATTCTCCTTTGAAAAAAATGGCATTTCGGCTGAGCAACGGTCCACTCCGTCCCTCTCGCCCCCTACAAATCATTTCAGAATCAGGGCAACTGCCCTTTACAACACGGTTTTGGGCCTAAACCGCAAAAAACCCGCTATGACACCGAATAACTGTCGGTATCATTGCGGGTTTCGTCGGGTCCGCCGAGGCGGAGGGCGAAATAAGCGCCTTGATATAAATGAGTTTTGAAGGAAAAAAGACCGGCTTTTTCCGTATTTGTTGTTGAAAAAAGGGTCAGATTTTAGATGGAAACTGAAGCCGGGCCGATATTACCAAAGGCTGTCGCCAATTTCAAACAATTTTTTGGCGAAGAAGCAAAAAACCTGACCCTAAATTAAAAAGACTTCCGCACCGGACAATGTCAGCCCGAAGCGTTCCCTGCCAGGATGTTTTCCTGCCATGCTTCAAAATCTTTTCGGGAATTGAGATTTAGAAACATCTTCCAGCCGGGACTGAAACGGCGGGCATCCTGTTCCGGGATATATAATGCTTTTTCGGAACGCAGATACTGAAAAATGGATTTCCCTCCCTCTCGGAGATAAAGTTCCATGGATGGCAAAAGATCGCGGGAATAAAATGCGTTGAATGGCTCTATCCAATTACCGAAACGGGTGACGCAGGCTTCCATCCCACTGCTTTTCAATTGCCCCTGCAGGAAAGAAATGTACTCGAGAGAGATGTTGGGCATATCGCAGGCCAGCAGATAAACATAACGGGAGGCAGCCGATTTGAGTCCGATATGGATGCCGCTCAGCGGTCCACCTCCCTGAATTTCGTCGCTGACCACGAGAAAGGAGGTATCCCGGTAAAGATCGGGTGTATTGGTCACGACAATAAGCTGCGCGAAAGCACGGGACAAAACCTCCTCGTGATGGCGGAGTAAATAGCGATTTTTGACCTGAAGATACTGCTTGTCGAAACCCATTCGACTGCTTTTACCGCCGGCAAGAATAACTGCGCTGCCGAACTCCATCGCACAACTCCCTGTTGCAATCTTGTGAAACAGATAACAAATCCCACCTTGTCATCGCCAATTGAAAAAGGAAAAAGGGCAGACCATTCATCCACCCTTTTTCGCCATTACATTTTTCCGGTCGACATACAGCTGCAAAAATTTTTTAGAAATCCCCCCGCGGCGAGCGCGGGGGGGGGGGAGGACACGCAATCAGGCCACCGAAGGAGCGGGCTTTTCGCTCCTGAGCCTTTTGGGAACCCATTTTTCGTCCTTCAACACCAGGGTGATGACCACACCCGCCACCAGAATGGCAGCGGCGGAAATGAACACGTAGCGGCCGGCACTGGCGCCGAAGTTATCTTTGAAATAGGCCACCAACTGCGGACCGACGATCCCGGCGCATCCCCAGGCGGTAAGAATAACCCCATAAACAAACGGCATCAGCCGAGGTCCATAGGTATCCAGAACGTAGGAAGGCATTGTGCCGAAACCACCGCCGTAGCAGAGAATGACGTAGCAGACGCCAACGCTGAAAAGGAAGGCGCTGTTGATGTAAAGAAGGGCGATAAAAACGACAACCTGCGAAGCGAGCATCAACCGGAAGGCGTTGGTGCGACCGATCTTGTCGGAAAGACCACCCCAGAAGAAACGACCGATGCCGTTGAACAGGGAGCTGATGCCGATGAGGGTCGCCCCGGCCGCCGCCAGTTTGGCTATCACTGCGGGATCGGTCAGCTGGGCTGGGTCATAGGCCTTTTTCAGAATGTCCTGCAGCATCGGCGACTGGAAGCTGATGAACATGATGCCGGCACAGACGTTGAGGAAAAGCACCAACCACATCATGAAAAAGCGGCCGGAGGCGAGACATTCGCCGGCGGTGATGGTGTCGTCAGCAGCGGCGGCGGATCCGGGAGCCGCCTTGGCAGGGGCCGCCATGCCGGCGGGAGCCCAGCCTGCCGGCGGAGTGACCATGAAGGAGCCGGGGATCAGGGTCAGCACCAGCATGACCACACCAAGTCCGTAGAACACGGTCACCAGGTTGCCGCCGGCCATGCTGAGGCCGATCGGACCGAGAACCTTGGCCATGAGCAGCGCGCCGAAACCGAAGCCCATGACGACCATGCCGGTGATAAGCCCCTTTTTGTCAGGAAACCATTTGGCGGCTACCGACACGGGCGTCACGTAGCCCATACCGAGACCGAGGCCGCCGATCAGGCCGTAGCCGAGGTAGAGCAGAGCCAGGCTGTGGATGGAGAGGGCATAGGCGGCAATTAGGTAACCGACACCGAACAGGGTACCTCCGGTCATCGCCAGCACTTTGGCGGGAATCTTCCCCTGGGCCATCTTGATGCCGCCGATGGCGGCCCCTACGCCCAAAAAGAAGATCGCGGCGCTGAAGGCCCAGGCAGCCTGGACATTGGTCCAGCCATAGGTGTTGACCAGGGGTTTCTGCCAGAAGCTCCAGGCGTAAACGGTGCCGAGGGCCACCTGGAGGAGGGTCGCCATAATGGCGATGGTCCAACGGTTGGGAAGTTTTTCCATGGACATTGTTATTCTCCTTTGCAATAGAAATCGTGGCAGGGGATGCTCCATTACACCCCCTGCCCGCCCATATACTGGTCGACTTCAGATCTTTTCTATCCGGGCCGCACAGGATTTATATTCAGGGATTTTTGCGATCGGATCGACGACAGGGTTGGTCAAGGTGTTGGCCGCTCCTTCAGCAAAATGGAATGGCATGAAGACCACACTTTCCTTGAGCTTGTCCGTCAGCTTGGCAGTCACCTCGACCCGACCGCGCCGGGTGGCGACGGCCACCTTTTCCCCATCTTTCACCCCGAGCTTAGCGGCTCTGTCAGGGTGAATTTCAACGAAGGACTCGGGAGACATCCTGTTCAGGCCATCCACTTTGCCGGTCATGGTCCGGGTATGATAGTGATAGAGGACCCGGCCCGTGGTCATGACCAGGGGATATTCCTCACAAGGCAGTTCGGCACTGGGCTTGAAAACCGCCGGACGGAAAAGCCCCAAGCCACGGGCGCACTTGCCGGAGTGCAGGAATCTCGTGCCGAGGTGGTCTTCTGTCGGGCAGGGCCACTGCAAGCTGCCCAGTTCGTTCAGGCGCTGGTAGCTGATCCCGGCATAAGAAGGCGTTACCGTGCGGATTTCGCTGAAGATCTCCTCGGCGCAGGAATAGTTGGCCTTGATGCCGAGGCGCTGCAGAAGCTCCGCCAGAATCTGCCAGTCGGATTTGCAGCCGCCAATGGGTTCGATGGCTTTGCGTACCATCTGCACCCGCCGTTCGGTGTTGGAAAAAGTCCCGTCCTTTTCGGCGAAGGATGCGGCCGGCAGAACCACATCGGCCAACTGCGCCGTTTCGGTGAGGAAGATATCCTGAACCACCAGGAACTCGGTACCCTTCAGAGCTTCTTCGACATGGGCAAGGTCCGGGTCGGATACCATCGGGTTCTCGCCCATAATGTACAGGAGCTTGATGTCCCCATGACCGGCCTTGTGGACGATTTCGGTCAGGGTCAGACCGACCTTGTCAGACAGTTCAACCCCCCACGCCTTTTCGAACTTGGCCTTGATATCGGGGTTCGCCACGCTCTGATAGCCGGGGTAGGTGCCGGGCAGACCGCCCATGTCGCAAGCGCCCTGGACGTTGTTCTGCCCGCGAAGCGGGTTGATACCACCCGACTCGATGCCGATGTTGCCGCAGAGCAGAGCGAGGTTCGAGAGGGTCATGACCCCTTCGGTCCCACTGGAATGC
Source organism: Syntrophotaleaceae bacterium (assembly GCA_041390365.1). NCBI lineage: Bacteria > Pseudomonadati > Thermodesulfobacteriota > Desulfuromonadia > Desulfuromonadales > Syntrophotaleaceae > Syntrophotaleaceae bacterium. Next base: position 1,411,009 of record JAWKQB010000001.1, read on the forward strand.
TGGGTGACCCCCATGCAGTAGACGATCGAACCTTTTTCCGCACCTGCATAGAGCCGAGCGGCGGCCTTGATGTCTTCAGCACTGACCCCGCAGACCTGGGCCGCTTTTTCCGGAGTGAAGTCGGCGACGGTTTTGACCAGTTCGTCGTAGTTCTCGGTACGTTCCTTGATGTACTCGGCAGCCTGGAGCCCTTCACTGATGATATGGCTCATGATGCCGTTATACAGGGCGATATTGGTGCCCGGAGTGATCTGCAGGAAGATATCCGCATCGGCGGCCAGATCGATTCTCCGAGGCTCGGCAACAATAATTTTCGCGCCTTTCTTTTTAGCCTGACGGACTTTCGCGCCCACGACCGGATGGGATTCGGTGGTATTGGAACCGGTGATAAAAATGACGTTGCTGTCAACCAACTCGTTGATGCTGTTGGTCATTGCGCCACTGCCAAGCGTCGTTGCCAGACCGGCAACAGTGGAGGAGTGTCATAATCGGGCGCAGTGATCGACATTGTTCGTGCCGAACCCCGCGCGCACCAGCTTCTGGAAAAGGTAGTTCTCTTCGTTGGTCACCCGGGCCGAAGTCAGGCCGGCGAGAGCGTCGCTGCCGAATTCCGCCCTGGTTTTCCTGACCTTGTCGGCGATGAGATCGAGAGCCTCATCCCAGCTTGCCTCGACAAGGGTGTCATTTTTCCTGATCAACGGTTTTTTCAGGCGGTCGGGATGGTTGATGAAGTTGAAGCCGAACTTGCCCTTGACGCAGAGCAGGCCGTCGTTGGAAGCACCGTTGGCCGGCTCAACACCAACCACCTTGTTCCCCTTGGTGACAAGGTCCATCTGGCAGCCAACGCCGCAGTAGGAACAGGTCGTCCGGGTTCTGGACACTTCCCAGGCACGGAACTTTTCCTTGCTTTTCGGCATCAGGGCGCCGACCGGGCAGACCGATACGCAGTTGCCGCAGGAAACGCAGGTGGACTCGTCCATCCCTTTGTCGAAGGGGGCGACTGGATGCACGGTGAAGCCGCGGTTGCCGAAACCGATGGCATTGGTGTTCTGAAAGCCGGTGCAGACTTGAACGCAGCGGCGGCAGGCCACGCATTTATTCAGGTTGCGCACATAAAACTGATTGGTTTCGTCCAGCGGAAAATCGTTCTGCTGGCCGGGAAACATGGTTTCCTCGATGCCGTACTTGTAGCAGAGATCCTGCAGTTTGCAGGCGCCGGCTTTTTCGCAGGTCAGACAGTCGAGGGGATGGTCGGACAGCATCAGGTTGATAACCGTCTTCCGCGCCTCGACAACCCGGGGGGTATCAGTCTTGACCACCATCCCCTGCATCAGAGGAGTGGCGCAGGCGGGAGCCAGGTTGCGGCGGCCTTCCACCTCAACCACGCAGACGCGGCAGGCGGCGGCCTGCTCGCTGAATTTCTTTTCCATTTCCAGGTAGCACAGTGTCGGAATCTCGATACCGACCTTCTCGGCTGCCTGAAGGATCGTGCTGCCGGCCGGCATTTCGACTGCCTGGCCGTCAATCGTTACAGTCAACACAGACATGAGACGTTACTCCTTTCCTTGTCCCCGTTATTATCTCTTGATGATGGCGTCGAACTTACACTTGTCGAGGCAGGCGCCGCACTTGATACAGGCGGCCTGATCGATCACGTGTACTTCCTTCGCCTTGCCGCTGATGCAGTTCACCGGGCAGACCCTGGCGCACAGCGTACAGCCGACGCACTTCTCGGGCACCACGACGAACTCCAGCAGGTCGGTACACACGCCGGCCGGGCACTTCTTGTCGCGGACGTGGGCGCGGTACTCGTCTTCGAACACGCGCATGGTCGACAGAACCGGGTTGGGCATGGTCTGACCGAGACCGCACAGAGCGGTGTCCTTGACATTGGCGGCCAGCATCTTCAGTTTGTCGACGTCGTCGTCGGTGGCCAGACCCTTGGTGATCTTGTCCAGGGTCTCATAGATGCGCTTGGAACCGATGCGGCAGGGCGTACATTTGCCGCAGGTCTCGTCCATGGTGAAGTCGAGGAAGAACTTGGCGATGGAGACCATGCAGTCGTCCTCGTCCATGACGATCATGCCGCCCGAACCCATCATCGACTGGCAGGCGATCAGGCTCTCGTAGTCGATCTTGACGTCGAGATCCTTGTAGGTCAGCGCGCGCCGGAGGGTCCGCCGGTCTGCACGGCCTTGAACTCCTTGCCGTTTTCCACGCCGCCGCCGACTTCGAAAATGACTTCTTTCAGGGTGATGCCCATCGGAACTTCGATCAGACCGACGTTGTTGATCTTGCCGGCCAGGGCGAACACCTTGGTGCCCTTGGAGGTCTCGGTGCCGATCTTGTTGAACCAGTCGGCGCCCTTGACCAGGATGGCGGGAATAGCGGCCAGAGTCTCGACGTTGTTGACAATGGTCGGCTTGTCCCAGTAACCGGCTTCAGCCGGGAAAGGAGGCTTGGTGTAAGGCTCGCCGCGGTTGCCTTCCATGGAGTTGATCAGCGCGGTCTCTTCGCCACAGACGAAGGCGCCGGCGCCGTACTTCAGTTCGATGTCGAAGCTGAAGTTGGTGCCGAAGATGTTGTTGCCCAGAACGCCCATCTCTTTGGCCTGAGCGATGGCGATCTGCAGGCGTTTGATGGCCAGGGGATATTCGGCACGGATGTAGATGGTCCGTTGCCGCCGCCGATGGCATAGCCTCCGATGGCCATGGCTTCCAGCACGCTGTGCGGGTCGCCTTCGAGAACGGCACGGTCCATGAACGCGCCCGGGTCGCCTTCGTCGGCGTTACAGACCACGTACTTGGTGTCGGACTGGTATTTGGCGGCGAAGCCCCACTTCACGCCGGTGGGAAGCCGGCACCGCCACGACCGCGCAGGCCCGATTTCTTCATCTCTTCGATGACCTGCTCGGGGGTCATTTCGGTCACACATTTGCCCAGGGCCTGATAGCCGCCGACGGCAATGTAGGATTCGATGCTCTCCGGATCGATGAAACCGGAGTTCCTGGTAGCGATCCTGAGCTGTTTTTTTGCTGACATGGCCTTTTTCTCCTCATTCAATTCAATAAAAGGTGGGGCTAAAAAACCACCCGTTCGTAGCCCACCGGGATGACTTTGACGCCATCCACCATCTCACCGGTCTTGATATATTTCTCGACCAGCGCCTTGGCTTTTTCAGCATGAACCTTGCCGAACACGACCGGCTCCTTGCCGGGCAGTGTAATTTCGACAGTGGGCTCGGAATGGCAGTAGGTCATGCAGCCGGACTGCATGAATTCCACGGCGAGACCCTGAGCGGCGGCTTCGGCCTTCATGGCGTCCAGCACTTCCCTGCCGCCGGAGGCGATGCTGCAGGTGGCGAGGGACACGTTGACGAGGGGCTTGCCGGCCTTGGCTTTCGCGGCGGCCAGCAGTTCTTCGCGTTTCTTGTTGAGTTCAGCAATACTGTTAATCTTTGCCATTTTCTTAACCTCTCCTGATCAAGAAAAGTCCGCGATAATATCTTTAACCATGTCAGGCTTCACATGCCCGTAGACCTTCTCCCCGACCATGATGATCGGCGCCAGGGCGCAGGCGCCCACGCAGCGAAGGCAATCGATGGAGAATTTGCCGTCGGGGGTAACTTCACTCACTTCGACATTGAGCTGTTGCTTGAGAGCCTCGACAACCTTGTCTGCGCCCTTAACGAAACAGGCAGTACCCATACAGACGGAGATGGGATGCTTGCCCTTCGGTACCATGGTAAAGAAGGTGTAAAAGCTCACCACTCCGTAAACATGCACGACCGGAACATTCATACGGTCGGCGACAAAGGTCTGCACTTCTTCGGGCAGGTAGCCGAAAAGGCTCTGCGCTTTGTGAAGTGCCGTCACAAGATGGCCTTCCCTGCAGGGCAGCTGCCGAATGAATTCATCGAGATCCCGATAAAGGTTCTCCGGCAGGACATAGCCCTCGGGGAGAACACACTCCCCGCTTTTTTGACACGTTGACATCATTTCCTCCCCTGTTGACGTTTGCCCGGGTTTCAACCGGAGACTTCTGCAGACTCCTCCCCCAGGCCGAAATTGTCCGGCAATCCGCCTTGATCGAGGGTATGAGTACCTGTCCCGGAGACTGAACGCACCCCTCCCTCGGTACCGAAATGCGTCGACGGGGCTATCCCCTCCGGAGGCTGGACAAACCCCTCCCTCCGTGCACATTCGCAGCTGGTGCCGGTCTGCTAACTGGTCAAATTGTCTGGGTAAGTTGGTGGGGTGGGGAAAAAACCTTTAAAACTTCGAAGGCTTTTCCTCCTCCTGCATTAAATAAAAAAGTGTTTCCGTGTTTCTTTCGGCCCTCTTCAAAGCTTCGCCCTGATACCTGAAGGCTTCAACGAACCGATTTCATTGCAGTTCGCTGGGCCGACATACAAACTCCATGTTTCCATGGACAAATTCAGTCAAATTCTTCTGCATTTTCCAGGTAATGTACAGGCCGTGCAGATGATACCAGAGAAGCATATCGTACTCAAACATTTTTTTAGCGGAGGTGAAAAAACAGGATAAATAATTGAAAATCTATGGAAAGTAGCTTTATCTGTCGCAGAATTTCAGTCGGGAAATGGCGTCGGGTCGACCCGGCCAATGTAAGGAAGGGCTCGAAACTTGTCGCCGCAGTCCAGGCCGTAGCCGACCACCCAGATATCGGCAATGTCGAAACCCCTGTAATCCAGGGTTATATCGACCTTCTGCCGGCCCTGCTTATGCAGCAGGGCACAGGTTTTCAGACTGGCCGGTTGACGGGCGAGAAAGAGCTTTACCAGGTATTGCATGGTATACCCGCTGTCCAGTATATCGTCGACGATCAGGACATGCTTGCCCCGGATATCCAGGCGCAGGTCAAGCACCATTCGGACTGCGCCGGTGCTGACCGTACTGTTGCCATAGGAAGAAACGGAGATGAAGTCGATGCGCCGCGAGACAGTGAGCAGGCGAGATAGGTCGGCGAGGAAGATATAGCACCCCCGCAGGACGCCGACCAGGATAAGCTCATCCACCTCGGCATAATCGCCGGAGATCTCGAGAGCCAGTTCTTCGACCCGTTGTCGAATTCGAACTTCATCAAACAGGACTTCAGGCAGGGTAGAATGCATGGCTACTCATCGGGAAACAGGGAAACCGGTTGCATGCGATCGACGTCGATCAGGCCGAGATCGGTCAGCTTCAGCGAGGGAATCACCTCCAGTCCAAGAAAGCTTAAGGTCATGAACGGATCATCCAGAGGCGAGCCGAGCTCCGCCGCGGCCTTTTTCAAGCGGGCGGCTACAGCGGCGACCTCCTCGATCGTTCGATCGGACATCAGACCCGCCAGCGGCATGGGGAGCAGGCACTTCACCTCGTCCCCCTGAGCGACGGCAAGACCGCCTTGAGCTTCCACCACGGCTCTTGCGGCCGTGAGCATCGAACGGTCATCGGCTCCCGCAATGATCAGATTGTGATGATCGTGGGCCACGGTACCGGCCAGGGCCCCGTGATGAAGCCCCAGTCCCTGGACGAAACCCAGACCGACACGTCCGCTGCCCCGATGCCGTTCGACAACAGCTAACTTGAGCAGATCCCGATTTGGGTCGGACAGCGCCAGACCGTTTTCAATCTTCGCCCGGCAGATGCTTTCTTCGGTAACAAGCTGACCCGGTACTATGTGGATCGCCCGGATCCGGTTGCCGCGGACTCGAAGGGAAAAATCGAGCTTTTCCACAGCGACTTTCACGCTGGCACGCAGCCTTTTCGGCTCTGTCTCTGCACTTGCCCCAACCCGGTGATCGGGCAAGGCCCTGCTGCAGGACACCAGTCTACCGCCGAAATAGACTTCAGCCGGATGAAAATTTTCAAGACTCTCCAGAACCACAAGATCGGCACGTCGGCCGGGTCCTATGAAGCCTCGATCGAAAAGCTGAAAGTACTCCGCGGCGTTCAATGTCGCCATGCGGATGGCCGTCAGCGGATCGATCCCGCCTCGAATCGCCATGCGTACATGATGGTCAACGGACCCCTTGTTCAAAAGATCCTGGGGATTGAGATCGTCGGTACAGAAGCAGATCCAGCGCTCGGTTGCAGAGGTCACCAGGGGAAGCAGATCCTGCAGGTTGCGGGCGGCGCTCCCTTCCCGCAGAAACAGATGCATCCCTCTGCGCAGCTTCTCCCGACCCTCATCGACAGAGGTGGATTCGTGGTCGGAACGGATCCCCGGGGCGATGTAGGCATTCAGATCGTTTCCGTCGAGACCCGGACAATGTCCGTCGATGATCCGGTCTGCGAAAAGAGCGAGTTCATCGAGAAGCCGCTCATCCCCCTTGACCACGGCGGGAAAATCCATGACCTCTCCCAGCCCGACCACCTGCCCTTCCTTCCGCAACCGGACAAGGTCGGCAGGTTTCAGCGCTGAGCCGGAGGTAGACAGGGGGGTGGCCGGGACCGAGGACGGGACGGTAAGAAGGATGTCCAGGGGGCCCTCCCGTCCGTCCCGGGCCATATAGAGAACCCCTTCCAGGCCCAGAACATTGGCGATTTCATGAGGATTGGCGATGACAGTGGTCACGCCTCGGGCAACCACCGCCCGTGCATATTCCCTGGGTCTGACGAGAGAGCTTTCGATATGAACATGGGCATCTATGAGCCCGGGGCATACCAGACGTCCGCCGAGATCGATCTCGTGTTTTCCCCTGTAACCCTTACCGATCCCCGCTATTGTATCTCCGCACAGAACAATCTCCGTCGGGTAGATCTCTTTTGCAAGGACGTCGACCAGTCTCAGGTTCCTGAGTACCAAATCACCCGGCCGGGCCCCCCGCGCCACCGCCAGAAGTTCCCGCTTTTCCATTGTCGTCCCTGGCCTCTCAAAGGCTCGAAAGATGGTCCCTCCTCTTATCGTGATCGTTGTGGTAATCGTTGACGGCAATCGACCGCTCCCGCTACCGGGGAACTGACAACGATGGAGCGCCGTCTGAAACGTTTCTGCTTAATCTATTATAGCGGGTCGCCAACCGATGAGAGCTGGAAAACATTTGTTACACCTCCACTCCCAGAAAGGAACGCACGGCAAGACCGATCAGAAAACTGATCCCGGCCACGCCGAAGCTCAGGGCGGTCATTTCCATGAACCTCACCCTGAAAGAGAGATCCTGGGCGACTGAAATGTAATAGTTGAAGACGGCAATGATCACCGCCGCCGCAGATAAAGTGAGGGCCAGACAAAGATAGAGATGTTCGAACAGAAGGTACGGCAGGATGAGGAGAACGACCGTAGCCACATAGGCCAGTCCGGTATAGATGGAGGCTTTCAGAGGGGATTTGTTCTGGTTTTCCGTTTTGGTGGAGAGGTATTCAGAGGCGCCCATGGAAAAAGCGGCGGCAAGTCCGGTGATCAATCCCGTGACGGCGACCAGCCGCGTGTTCTGCAGTGCAAAGGTCAGACCTGCGAGTGCTCCGGTCAGTTCCACCAGGGCGTCGTTCAGCCCCAGCACAATCGAACCGATATAGCGCAACCGTTCCTCGTCGAGAAGTTCGATCAGGGCCCTTTCGTGATCATTCTCCTCCTCGACGATGCGATTGGCTTCAGGAAAGGCGGGGCGCAGCTTTTCGTACTGGGTCTGCGCGTTCTCCTCACCCCTCTCCATGAGCTTGATGCCGAAGGTCAGACCGAATATCCTGCTGACGAAATAGTAGAACCAGACTTTCAGGCGTTGCGGACCGACGTCCTGCCGGGTGTGCTTGCGCCAGTCGTGATAGTGTTTTCGCTCATCCTCGGCGATGTCCTCCAGCACCCTGGCATTCGGCGATCCGGCCAGGCTTCCCGCCAGCTTGCGGTAGATGTGGTATTCGGTGATTTCGTTTTCCTGATACCGGAGAAGCTGATCTTTGAGGACTTGCTTCTTCATGGTCACTCCCATGAAAAAAGGGGGCCCGCTCCAAGACGGACCCCCTGTTTCGATATTGGCGGCCCCGGCGCGATTCGAACGCACGACCTACCGCTTAGGAGGCGGTTGCTCTATCCGACTGAGCTACGGGGCCTGAAGGGCCGTTTATAACTTATGCCGGTTGGATTGGCAAGATTTTTCTCACCCCGTCGACACCAGCAAGCCCAGTCCCGGGCTAGAATTTGAGCAGGCTGAACACCTTGCCATCAGGCAACTTCTTTCGTCCGCCGAGAAATTCGAGCTCCGTCAGAAAAGCGCATTCGACCACCTCGGCACCCAGCTTTTCCACCAGGGCGACGACCGCGGCCACGGTGCCCCCGGTCGCCAGCAGATCGTCCGCGACCACGACCCGATCCCCAGGCTTGAAAGCGTCCTCGTGGATTTCAAGGGTGTCGGTGCCGTATTCCAGTTCATAGGTCTGGCGGATGGTTTTGTAAGGCAGCTTTCCGGCTTTTCGAACCAGTGTGATGCCGGTGCCCAGCTTGTACGCCAGGGCCGCACCGAGAATGAAACCCCGGGCTTCAACCCCGACCACCTGATCGATCTTCTGCCCGATATAGCGATGGGCCAGCAGATCGATCATTCTGTGATAGCTTTTCGCATCGGCCAAAAGGGTAGTTATATCCTTGAAGACAATGCCTTTTTTGGGAAAATCGGGAATATCCCGAATGGCCCCTTTCAAGTCGTCCACGTCACGCCCTCCCTGCTCAATTCAGATAGACTTTCAGAGCCTGGACCGCTGCCAAGGGCAGCAGATCCGGCTCCCGGCAATACGGGTCCGCCTCTTTTGTCAGCGCTTCTTCTCCTGGTCCTGCTCCATGAAAGCCTCCCCTTCCGCTTCCTTTTCTTCCATAATGCGACGCAGTTTTTCCAGGCTCTTGGCTTCGATCTGACGAATCCTCTCCCGGGTGACACCGAACTGTCGTCCTATGGTATCGAGGGTCTGGGGCTCGCGGTCCTCGAGTCCGAAACGCAGCACCAGAATCTCCCGCTCGTTATCCCCAAGGGTATTGAGCCATTCGCTGATGTGGGCGAACTTGTCCAGATCTTCGATGAAATTCTGCGGATTATCCGCATTCACGTCCTCGATTGTGTCAATCAGGCTGTAATCCCGGTTTTCCCCCATTGGGTGTTCAATGGAATAGGTTTTCTTCACCAGGACCATGAGTCGGCGAATATAAGCCGGTTCGACCCCCATCGCCTCGGCGATCTCATTGACCTGGGGTTCGCGGTTGAACTGGTGAACCAGCTCCCGGCTAATTTTGAGAAACTTGTTGATGTCGTCCGAGACATGGACCGGTAGACGAATGGTCCGGCTCTGGTTCACCAGGGCCCGCTCGATAGACTGCCTGATCCACCAGGTGGCATAGGTGGAAAACCGGCATTCCTTGCTGAGTTTGAAGCGTTCGACAGCCTTGATCAAACCCATGTTGCCTTCCTCGATCAGGTCGAGAAAAGGGAGTCCGCGGTTCATGTAACGCTTGGCGATCTTGACCACCAGACGCAGATTGGACTCGATCATGTGATCCCGAGCCGCTGCATCTCCAGTGGAGATTCGGCGGGCCAGATCCCTTTCCTCTTCCGCCGTCAACAATTTGGTCTTCTGAATCTCCTTCAGATAGAGTTTGATCGCGTCATCGCCGGCGCCTGCTCCATCGTCCTTTTCCTCCTCCTCCGCCTCCTCCTCGTCGCTCAACTCCAGCTCGGCTTCTTCTTCCGGTGAAGGCTCCTCTTCATCCTTGTTGGCCTCTTCATCAAACGAATCGGTTTCGTAATCGTTCATCATATCCATATGTCTTCAGCGACCTCCAGAATCGATAATTGTTTTGGCGACGTGCATCACTGCTGAGTGCCAGAGTACGTCTCTTTTCTCAACAATTGCGCGCCTTGGTTTATGGCTTTTTGTTCATCACCGAATGTGTTTGCAAAAGCATCTTTTTCTTCTCATGGAAGAAAAAACAGCGGATCGAGTGCTTCCTTGCCCCTGCGGATCTCAAAGTGGATTCTGGGATTGCCGCCGCCCGGAGGCGTGCCGGAAAGAGCAATCCGTTGTTCTTTGCTGACATACTCGCCGGTTTTCACCAAAGCCCTTTCATTGAACCCGTATACCGTGAAATAGGCTTCATCATGCTTGAGAATTATAAGATTACCATATCCTGAGATGCCGTTGCCGCTGTAGGTCACTTTTCCGGCGGCAGCGGCTCGAACTCCAGTGCCGTTGGGAACAGCGATCTCCACTCCCTTGCTGACACTCCCGTTCGTCTGCCCGAAGGGCCTGACGATCGCACCCCTGACCGGCCAGGAAAACTTGCCGCGCAGGTCGGCGGGCAAAGATTTGGGGCGGGCGGTTTCTGCGGATTTGGACTTGGTTTTGGTACTGGCTGGAGCGGGAGTCTTCTGAATAATGTCCGGTGCAGCCGAATTTCCTCGGCTGCCCACCGTTGCGGGAACGCCCCGCGTCCGCGTGGCACCCGGGATGAAGAGTCGCTGCCCGACCTCGAGAGAGGAACGATCGCGGAGGCGGTTGATACGCGCAACGACATCCTCGTCAACCTGGTAGGTCTTGCAGATCCGGTAGAACGTCTGACCCCTCTCCACCCGGTGATAAACCCCTCTGGGCGGGGCACAGGAAAAGAGCAGGAACGCGAGAAGCATGCCTGTCGGGAAAAACCGTTTTCGGCCTGCTTTTGTAAAAAGCATCCTCCTACCCCTACCGGTTTTTCAGGCCTTGTTCAATGCCGCCTGATTGGATCATCAGGAAATGTACCGCAGCAGATAAAAGCCGCCAATCAGCAAAACCATAAAGGCGATGGTCAAAGCATTAAAATACTTATCTATGAACAGACGCATTCTCGCCCCAAAGAAATATATCAGGCCTGCCACCAGAAAGAAACGCAGGCTTCGGCTCAACGCCGAGGCGACAAGGAACATGATGAAATCGATTTTGAAAACACCGGCCCCGATGGTGATCACTTTATACGGAATCGGGGTGAACCCGGCGGTGAACACCACCCAGAAATCGTATCGGGAAAACAGGTCCTGAACCTGCATGAATCCTTGCGGAGTGAACCCCGGGACGTATTGATAGAATAATCCAGAAACAACCTGCCACAGGCCGAAACCGATGCCGTAGCCGGCAATGCCACCGAGCAGGGAGCCGCTGGAACAGAGGAAGGCATATTTCCAGGACCGGGATGGCAGGGAGAGGCAGAGGGCCATCAACAGGATGTCGGGAGGCAGCGGGAAAAATGAGGATTCTACAAAGGCCAGCAGAAAAAGAGCCGGAGCCCCATACGGAGTTTCGGCCCAATGCAAGACCCAGTCATAGAGCCTGCGAATAAGTTTCATGCCCCGTTGTCTCCGTTCTGCCAGCCATCCTTGCCGATAAGGGGAACGAAGCGGCAGTCGAGCAGGCTTTCCTCACTGAATTCATGCAACCCTTTGCGGACGATTCGTTTCAAAATCTGGGCACCCCTGGACCCGACGGGAATGACCAGACTTCCCCCGATCTCGAGCTGATCAAGATAATGGGGAGGCACATCGGGAGCTCCGGCCGTGACGATGATCCCGTCGAAGGGGCTTTCCTCCTCCCAACCGGAGGTTCCGTCACTGAGCTTGATGTTGACGTTCTTGCAGTTGATGAAATCAAGAATCCGTCGAGCACGCCGGGCCAGAGAGGCGATCCTTTCAACGCTGTAGACTCTGGATGCAATCTGGGCCAGCACGGCCGCCTGATATCCTGACCCGGTGCCGATTTCCAGAACCTTTTCCCCGCCTTTCAAAGAAAGAGCTTCGGTCATGAAGGCGACCATGAAGGGCTGGGAAATGGTCTGCTTCTCTCCGATGGGCAGGGGGTAATCGCTGTAGGCCTGCCCCCGCAGGGCTTCTTCAACAAACAGATGCCGGGGAACCGTCTGCATGGCGTCGAGAACCAGCCTGTCGGTGACGCCCCGCCCTGCAATCTGCCGTTCAACCATCAGCCGACGGGCAATCGAGTAATCCATTTGGTTCCCTCTATTCGGATTGATCTGCGAAGAACTTTTCCGGCCCCTTGCTGTCCCAACCGGCCAGGGCATCGAAGGAGCGATAATTGGTCAGATCGAAATGCAGGGGGGTAACGGAAATATACCCTTTTTCTATCGCCAGGAAATCGCTCCCTTCCATCATCTCGAACTGACTGGCTCCGCCGCCGATCCAGTAGTATTTTCTCCCTCGGGGATCGAGCTTTTCCACCACCAGATCTTCATATCGTCTCTTTCCCTGGCGAGTCATTTTGACCCCCCTGGGCGGACCGGGCGGAACGTTGACGTTCAAAAAAGTATCATCGGGCAGGCCGTGGTCAAGCACCATTCTGGCCAGCACAACCGCGAAACGGGCAGCCTCCCGGTAATCCTCCTCCAGACCGCCCGCCGCGGCCCTGGAAATGGCGAAGGCGGGCACACCCATGAGAAGGGCTTCCATGGCGGCGGATACGGTACCGGAGTAGGTAATGTCGTCCCCGAGGTTGGCACCGCGGTTAATCCCGGATACAACCAGATCAGGGCGTTTATCCAGCAGTCCATGGATTCCAAGGTTGACGCAGTCGGTCGGGGTACCGTCGACAATAAAGGTGTCGGGCCGGATTTCCTCGGCCCGCAAAGGGGAATGCAAGGTAAGGGAGTGGCTGGCCGCACTGCGTTCCCGATCGGGAGCGACAACGATGACACGCCCGATATCAGCGAGAGCCCCGGCCAGTGCAGCAAGACCAGGGGCATGAATACCGTCGTCGTTGGTAACTAGAATCAGCAAAAGAAAATCTCGGAAAGGTTCCTGGGCATGGGGATCGGCGAATCCTATGCCTTTTTCAGGGACTTTCGCAGCCGCATGAGGTCGTCCCGCAACTCCTCCAACAGGCGCAGGGCCGTTTCACCGCTGTCACTGACAGGACTGTCCGCATCACAATTTTTTTCCCGCAGTTTCTTCCTCGCCCCCGCGATGGTATACCCCTGCCGGTACAGCAGGTCCTTCAGATAGAGGACGAGTTCGATATCCTGACGCCGATAAAGCCTCTGTTTGCCTCGGCTTTTGAGCGGCTTGAAAACGCCGAATTCCGACTCCCAATAACGGAGAACGTGCGCTTTAATTCCGGTGAGGTCGACAACCTCTCCGATCTTGAAATAAAGCTTTTCGGGAATTTGGACATCCATGCCGCTTCCTGCAGCCGGCCAAAACTCTACTTCTCGTCGTTGATGGCGGCCTTGAGCACCTGACTCGGCTTGAAGGTCAAAATCCTTCGTGAGGTGATTTCGATCTCGTCCCCGGTCTGAGGGTTACGTCCTTTGCGGGTGGCTTTCTGTTTAACGACGAAGTTGCCGAACCCGGCAAGCTTGATCTTTTCACCGCCTTCCAAGGTTGTCTTCATGAGATCGAAGACCATCTCGACAATCTCCGCGGATTCCTTTTTGGAAAAACCGGTTTTCAGATAGACTTCCTCAATAAGGTCCGCTTTCGTCATATAGTACTCCCCCTTCCGGATTGCACAGAGCCTTGAATTAACGGAATTTTTATATCATAGGAATCTAGTGGGTTCAACCGGTTTTTTTAGCGAATTTCGGCACCTAGCTCATTTTGTAGCAACTTGACGATCCGTTCGTGCGCAGAGCCGATCTCCTCCTCGGTCAATGTCTTCTCCGGGCTGCGGTAGCGAACCCTGATGGCGAGGCTCTTTTTGCCCTCCGCAATCCCCTCTCCACGGTAGAGATCGAACAGGGTGTAGCTTTCAACGAAGCGGCTCCTCGCCTTGTCCATCACCTGAAATACCTGGCTGGCCGAGACAGCATCGTCGAGCAGAAACGCACTGTCGCGATAGACATCGGGGAACCTCGAAATGGGCCGGAAACCCTCACCTTTACCAGACGCAGCGGAGAAAACAGAAAGATCGAAATCGAGCAGAAAAACCGGTTTGTCAATGTCGAACGTCTCCAGAATGGCAGGGTGCACCTCCCCCAAGGTCCCCAGCATCCCCTCCTGATGAACCACCCGACAGGATTTTCCGGGGTGAAGAAACGGCTCGCTCCCCTTCCCGTCCCAGATGACCGGTTGAATCTGGAATTGCGCGAAAAGCACTTCCGCAACCCCCTTGAGATCGAAAAAGTCGACGGATTCCCTCTGCTGGGCCCACCCTTCCGGCTCGCGCCGCCCGCACACAACCGCCGTCAGCCGAAGCTTTTCTTCCGGCAGCTCCTCCCCCGCCACCGGCAGGTACACCGGCCGCAGCTCGAAAAGCCGCAGGTCCAGAGAACGATAAGCGATGTTGCGGGAAACCGTCTCAAGCAGACTCGAAACAAGGGTCGTCCGCATCACCGACTGGTCTTCGCTCAAGGGATTGAGGATCCGCACATTGTTTCTGCGTGGATCGCCATCCGCCAGGTTCAAGGCATTCCAGGCGGATGGCGAGACAAAGGAATAGTTGACCACTTCGGCAAAACCGGCGGCGACCATGGCATTGCGCACCTGACGCACCAGACTCTGCATGTCCGGTGGACGATGGCAGATCATGCGGCTGGCAGGCATGGTGACAGGAATCCGGTCGTAACCATTCAGCCGGGCAACCTCCTCGATGAGGTCGATTTCCCTTTCCAGATCGGGACGCGCTGTCGGGACCGTGACATAGATCATTTCGTCGTCTCGGTCCTCGGCGGGCCTTGCGTCCAGACCGATGGCCTTGAGGATGTTTTCGATTTCGAGGCTCTTCAGTTTCAGGCCCAGAACCTGGTTGGTCCGGCCTGTCGAAAGGGTGATCACCCGCTCGACGATAGGCCTGGGATAGATGTCGATGGCTCCCCGGGCGATGGTCCCTCCAGCCACCTGGCGGATCAGTTCGGCCGCCTTGTCCAGGGCCAGAGGAACCATGTTGACGTCGCACCCGCGCTCGAATCGATGCGAGGCTTCCGTATGCATTCCCAGGCGTTTGCTGCTGCGGCGAATGGTCGTCGGATTGAAATAGGCGCTTTCCAGCAGGATCTCGGTGGTGTCTTCCCGGATCTCGGAATTCTCACCGCCCATGATCCCGGCCAGGGCGACCGCGCCCCTGCCGTCGCAAATGACCAGATCGGAGTTTTTCAGGACGCGGGACTGCCCATCGAGGGTCACGAACACCTGCTCTTCTTCAGCCCGCTTGACAACGATTCGCTTTTCCTGCAGCAGATTGAAATCGAAGGCATGCAGGGGTTGCCCCAACTCCATGAGAATCAGGTTGGTGACGTCGACAACGTTATTAATGGAGCGCATGCCGACGGATTCGATCCGCCGGACAAGCCAATCGGGGGACGGGCCGATGCGCACCCCTTGAATGAGGCGGGCCGCATACCGGGGGCAGAGACCGGGTTCCTCGACGGTAACGGAGGTCAGATCTCCGATCGACGGCCCCTCCTCGACCAGCTCCGGCACAGGAACATGCAGGGCCCGACCGGTCAGAGCGGAAACTTCCCGGGCGACCCCTGCAAGACTCAGACAATCCGGCCGATTGGGCGTCAACCCCAGTTCGTAACGCACATCCTTGAGTCCAAGAGCCTGAAAGACCGGCTCTCCTACCTTGAGGTCCGTGGGAAGAATCAGGATCCCTTCCGACTCTTCAGCAAGCCCGAGTTCCTTTTCCGAGCAGAGCATCCCCATGGACACCTGGCCGCGAATCTTGGATTTCTTGATTTTAAAATCGCCGGGCAGCACGGATCCGACCTGAGCCAGGGCCACAAAATCTCCGGTCCGATGATTTTGCGCTCCGCAGACGACCGGAACGGTTTCGGAACCAGTATCCACCTGGCAGAGGGTCAGGCGGTCAGCGTCGGGATGGGGAGCCACCTCGACCAGCCGGGCGACGATGACAGAATCGAGACCGGTGCCTACGTATTCCATGGCGTCGACCTCGAGGCCGGCCATGGTCAGACGGTGACCCAGTTCCTCCGGGGGGAGATCAAAATCGACAAATTCCTTCAACCAGTTGTAGGAGACGATCATTTATTCAGGTCCTTTATAAAGAAATGTCCCATAAACATTCAATTTTATGTCTTTTTATTCCTTAAACTGATGGAGAAAACGCAGATCGTTCTCGAAGAAGAGCCGCAGATCGTTGACCCTGTATTTCAACATTGCGATCCGCTCTATTCCCATGCCGAAGGCGAAACCGCTGTATTTCTGATAGTCGTAATTCACGGCCTTGAAGACCTCGGGATCGATCATGCCGCTGCCCAGAATCTCGAGCCAGCCGGAATTCTTGCAAACCCGGCAACCGTCCCCGCCGCAGATGACACACTGGATGTCCACCTCGGCACTGGGCTCGGTGAAGGGGAAGAAAGAAGGCCGGAACCGCACCCCGGTCCCCCGCCCGAAAAACTGGGTGATAAAGGTGGTGAGCACGCCTTTCAGATCGCCAAAGCTGATCCCCCGATCGACCAGGAATCCCTCGATCTGATGAAACATTGGAGTGTGGGTCAGGTCGGAATCACGGCGATAGACCGTTCCCGGCGCGATCACACGCACTGGGGGCGCATGCTTGAGCATGGTCCGGATCTGCACCGGGGAGGTGTGCGTTCTCAGCACCACATCCTCGGAAATATAGAAAGTGTCCTGCATGTCCCGGGCAGGATGGTCCTTTGGCATGTTGAGGGCCGCGAAATTATAAAAATCCATTTCGATTTCAGGACCTTCCGCAATGCCGAAGCCGAGGGAAGAGAAAATTTCGCAAATTTCCTCGGTCACCAGGGTGATCGGATGCTTGGAGCCTGAGTTCTGGCGCCGTCCGGGCAGCGTCACGTCGATCCGCTCGCTAGCGAGTCGATTGGCCAGTTCGGCGGCTCTTACGGCTTCGGCCCGCTCTTCAAAGAGAGCTTCCAGCTCCTCCTTAATCCGATTGGCCAGCGCCCCGACCGTGGGCCTTTCCTCGGCGGAAAGGCTCCCCATGCCTTTCATGACCGCTGTCATCAACCCTTTTTTTCCCAAAAAGCGAACCTTTGCGTTCTGCAGATCGGTCAGGGTCGAAGCTTCCTGCAAGGCGTTGCGCCCCTCTGCCAGCAAACCTTCGAGTCGTTCTTTCATAGGTAAGTTCGCATCCATAGCACAAAATGAATAAAGGAAGCCGTGCGGCTTCCCAAAAAAAAGAGATGAGGGCGACCCCTCATCTCTTCTGGTGAAACTCCTTACTGAAGCTGGGCCTTGGCTTTTTCCACGACGGCACTGAATCCGGCCGGATCGGCTACGGCCAGCTGGGCCAGGATCTTGCGGTCCAGCCCGATTTCTGCCTTTTTCAGACCGTGGACCAGGCGGCTGTAGGAGAGTCCGTTGTCCCGGGCGCCGGCGTTGATCCGCGCAATCCAAAGGGCGCGAAAATCGCGTTTCTTGACCTTGCGGTCCCGGAAGGCGTACTTGAGGCCGCGATCCACCGCTTCAGTGGCGCTCCGGAACAGTTTGCTGCGTGCGCCCCGGTAACCTTTGGCCAGCTTGAGAATCTTGTTTCTTCTGCGTCTCGCTTTGAATCCCCGTTTTACTCTTGGCATGCATTTCTCCTTCGTGTTGATATGCGGCATTGCCGCAGCCGGATCTGAAGGGGGAGACTATTTTCCCCTCAGTTCACGGTCTTGACCAAGATGTCCAGCTGCTCCCTACATGTAAGGGATCAGCTGGGCAATATTCTTTTCATCGACCTTGGCGACCAGTGTGCCCTGGCGCAGGTCCCGCTTTCTTTTGGTGGTCTTCTTGGTCAGAATGTGGCTGGTAAAAGCCTTGTTCCGACGAATCTTGCCGGAGCCGGTCTTGCGAAAACGCTTGGCGGCGCCGCGATTGGTTTTGATCTTAGGCATGACAACCCTCTCCTTGTTTTTAAAATCGACCAACGGCAGCAGGGCCGGTTTGCCGTCTCGCCGGCCTGCACCTGCCCGCAACCGTTGTTTTGCTTATTTCCTGCTCGGTGCCACCACCATGGTCATAAAACGCCCGGCCATCCGCGGCGTCATTTCCACCTGGCCGATATCCTTAACGTCTTCGACCATCCGCTCCATGAGCTTGCGGCCGAACTCGGGATGCGTCACCTCCCGCCCGCGGAACATGACCGTCACCTTGACCCGATTGCCGCTTTCGAGAAATCTTCGAGCATTCTTGAGTTTGACCAGGTAGTCGTGCTCTTCCGTTTTCGGCCGCATCTTGACTTCCTTGAGCTCGACCTTGGCGGATTTCTTTTTGGCTTCGGCGGCCCGCTTGCTGGCCTGGTACTTATACTTGCCAAAATCCATGATACGGCAGACCGGCGGATCGGCATTGGGTGAAACTTCGACCAGGTCCAGTCCCCGTTCTTCAGCGGCAGCCAGCGCTTCGGGCACGGTCAGAATGCCGAGGAGTCCCCCCTCGTCGTCGACAACCCGAACTTCCTTGGCTCGAATGGCGCGGTTGATGCGTGTCTCTTGCTTAGCTATGGTGACACCTCCTATCGATAGTGACTGCACTCGTCCCGCACAAAGCGCACGAACTCGTCGATCGTCACAGGCTCCAGGTTTTTGCCGCTCCGGTACCGGGGAGCGACTGTCCCGTTTTCCTTCTCCTGATCGCCGACGACGAGCATATAGGGAATTTTCCCAACCTGCGCCTCGCGGATTTTAAAGCCCAGCTTTTCGTTCCGCAGGTCTTTTTCAACCCGGATGCCTGCGTCACGCAACTGCTGCCAGACCTGCAAAGCATATTCGGCCTGGTTGTCGGTAACATTGAGGACGATGGCCTGCACCGGCGAGATCCATAACGGGAAACTGCCCGCAAAGTGCTCGATAAGCACTCCGATGAATCGTTCGATGGCGCCAAGGATGACGCGATGCAGCATGACAGGCCGATGTTTTTCCCCATCGGCGCCAATATAGGTCAGATCAAAGCGCTCGGGAAGGGTAAAATCGCACTGGATTGTAGCACATTGCCACCTTCTGTCAAGAGCGTCCTTGAGCTTGATATCGATCTTGGGACCGTAGAAAGCGCCGTCCCCTTCGTTGACTTCGAACTGCCGCCCGGAGCTTTCGAGTGCGCCCATCAGAGCGCCGGTGGCCCTTTCCCAGTCAAGATCGCTGCCGATCGATTTTTCGGGGCGGGTGGAAATTTCGATTTCGTACTCGAAGCCGAAGATTCCCATTACATCCTGCACGAAATTCAGAACACCCTTGATTTCGGCATCCAGCTGTTCCGGGGCACACAGAATGTGGGCGTCGTCCTGGGTGAAGCCGCGCACCCGCAGCAAGCCGTGCAGGACCCCCGATTTTTCGTGCCGGTGCACCGTGCCGAGCTCGAAGTAGCGCAGGGGCAGGTCGCGGTAGGACCGCATCTGCGATTTGTAGATAAGCATGTGAGCCAGGCAGTTCATCGGCTTGAGGCCGTAACCCTGCCCGTCGACCTCGGTAAAATACATGTTCTCCCGATAATTGTCGAAATGCCCCGAGGTCTTCCAAAGATCGGTGCGCAGGATCTGCGGCCCCATCACCAGATCGTAACCGCGCCGCAGATGCTCTTTCCGTTCAAAATCCTCAAGCAGGGTGCGCAGCAGCGCGCCCTTGGGGTGCCAGATCACCAGACCGGCTCCGGCCTCCTCGTTGAAGGAGAACAGGTCCAACTCCCGACCCAGGCGGCGATGATCCCGCTTGCGGGCCTCCTCGAGGCGGGCGAGATAGGCCTTGAGCTCCTTTTTGTCGGGAAAGGCGGTGGCGTAGATGCGCTGCAGCATGGCGTTCTTTTCGTCGCCGCGCCAATAGGCGCCGGCCACACTGGTCAGCTTGAAGGCCTTGATCAGACGGGTATGCGGCAGATGCGGCCCCCGGCAGAGGTCGACGAACTCTCCCTGGCGATAGAGGGAAACGGTCGGTTCGTTGATATCCTCGATGATCTCGACTTTGTAGTCCTCTCCCATGGCGCGGAAAATTTCAATGGCTTTTTCGCGGCTGACAACCTCGCGCACCACGGGCAGACCGGCCTCGGCCAGCTCCTGCATCCGCTTTTCGATCTTTTCGAAATCCTCGGGAGTAAAGGTGTGTTTCGGACTGTAAAAATCGTAATAGAAGCCGTTTTCGATGGAGGGTCCGATGGTCACCTGAACGTCCCGGCCGTAGAGATCCTTGACGGCGTGGGCCATCAGATGTGCGGTGGTATGCCGGTAGACGTCCAGACCCTGGGGGGAGTCGAGAGTGATCAGCTCGAGGCGGCAATCCCTGTCGATTTCGGAGGCCAGGTCGACCGGCTTGCCGTCGATCCGACCGGCCACGGATTTGCGGGCAAGCCCTTCCCCGATCTCTCTGGCAACGTCGAGGACCGAACTTCCCTCGGCGACTTCTTTGACGGAGCCGTCCGGCAATTCTACTCGCAGCATGGCGATTACCTTCTCCGCGAATGAAAAGAGGCATCCGGAGATGCCTCAATCGGTTGAGCAGTTGTGGTCATCGTTGGTAGGCACGGGCGGGATTGAACCGCCGACCCCTACCGTGTCAAGGTAGTGCTCTCCCACTGAGCTACGTGCCTACATCTTCCTACGACGGGCCCAATTTCTATCAAACTAATCCCAGTCATGTCAAGCCCTTTTAACAACAGCGCAACTTTTTTTCCTTACCCCTGAGAGTATCCGTTTTCTGGGGTTACAGCAACCGTCTTGCGAAATCCGCGGCCGCCGATTTGTGATCAACCTCTGTCATCCGGGATGACTTTTGGGGCCCTTGGCCGATTTTCTCGAAACTCTGTTTTTCAACAGGCGCCCGGCTTCGCGAGCTTCAGGCAATCCCATGACCAGGCAACCGAATCCGTAGAGAAGACCACCGCCGGCCACGGCGCCCAGAAGGGCGACAGCTTTTTCGGCCACCTGTCCCGGCTCCTTCCAGACAACGGTGCCGAGAACAAAATAGGCGAATCCGACCATCAGCAGGGTGGGCGGCACCACCCGCAGCAACGAACCGCTGAGTCGGCCAAGCCCAAGCCGGCCGACCTTGCGTCGCAGAAGCCAGAGCAGCAGCAAGCAGTTGAACACCGAAGACAGGGTCAAAGCGAGAGCCAGACCGACATGACTCAACCATCCCATGAGGACATAGCCCAAGGCAGCGTTGACAATCAGGGTCCAGAAGGACACCCACACCGGGGTGCGAGTGTCCTTGAGGGCATAGAAGGTCGGCACCACCACCCTGCTGATCCCGACAAACAGGAGCCCTGGAGCATAGGCCGTCAGGGCGAGAGCGGTCTGACGCACGTCCTGATAAAGAAACTCTCCCCGCATGAAAAACAGGCTGAAGACCGGCTCCGCGCACATTATAAGGCCGACCGCGGCCGGCACTGTGATCACTGCGATCAGCACCATGACAAAGCGCAGGCTCTCCTTCAGACCACCGCGGTCCCCCGCCACGGCCTGCCGGCTCATGGAGGGCAGCACCGCCTGCGCCAGAGATACGATAAAGATCCCCTGGGGCAGTTCGAACAGCCGCTGGCCATAATACAGATAGGATACACTCCCTTCCGGCAGAAAGGAAGCCAGCAGCCTGGAAATGACGACATTGATCTGATAGATGGCGACTCCTGCGATGCCGGGTATCATCAGACGAAAAATCCGACGGACCGCAGGGTGCTGCATATCGAAATCCAACCGAAGCCTGAAGCCCTTCCGGGCCAGGACCGGAAACTGAACTGCAAACTGCAAAAACCCTCCGAGCAGAACCCCCACGGCAAGGGCAGTCACCGGCACCTCGAACATGGGGGCAAGCAGAAAGGCGCATGCGATCATGCTGAGGTTCAGCAGGACCGTGGAAAAAGCGGGCAGAAAGTAGTGTCCGACGACATTCAGGATTCCCGTCATCAGCGCGAGCAGGCTGACAAAGAAGATATAGGGAAACATCAACCGGTTGAGAAAATCGGTCAGTGCCAGTTTGCCGGGAACGGCGGCATAGCCGAAGCCGATCATTCTGACGATGGCCGGAGAAGCCAGAACCCCGGCCACGACAACTCCCGCCATGACCATGAGCAGAAGAGTCCAGCAGATATTGGCAACCCTGCGCCCTTCGTCGATCCCCTGCCGATGCATGACTTCGGAGAAGGTCGGAACGAAGGCGGCGGTCAGAGACCCCTCTGCAAAGAAACGCCGCAGCAGATTGGGAATGGTGAAAGCCATGAAAAATGCGTCGGTCCCGAAACCGGCACCGAACAGGGTGGCCACCACCATATCCCGCACCAGACCGGCGATACGGCTCAAGGTTGTGGCGGCTCCCATGACCCCGGTTGCGGTTGTGATGTTTTTTTTCTCCGACATGAACAGCTTTAAACTCCTGGCGAAAATGGGAATGAATTATTTTTCATTCCGGAAGTGAAATAACTATACCCTTGTTTTCTTGCGTCTTTTTTTTGCATTTTAATATTTTCTTATCTTGACTGACGGTAGTTTTAATGCTATAAGGTCAAGCTCAAACCGTGTTCATGGCAAAAACTGGAGCCGTGAACCGCCCTGCAGAGATTAAAAAAACCCTTTCAGATCAACAAAATCAGCCGGTACCGGCAATTCCCGTATGGAGGAAAGAACCTTGGCCAATCACAAATCAGCCGTCAAAAGAAACAAGCAGGCGACCGTCCGCAACCTTCGCAACACTCATGTCCGTTCCACCATGCGAACCCTGGTGAAACAGGTCCGCACCGCCGTTTCCACCGGAGACGCCGAAACGGCCCGCCAGGCCCTCAGCCGAGCCATCCCCTTCATCGACAAAGCGGCGACCAAAGGTGTCATTCACAAATCCACCGCCAGCCGCAAGATTTCCCGGCTCAACAAGTTGGTGAACTCGCTCTCCTGAGGGGTCGGAAGACATACGCCAGGCAACAAAAGGGGCTGCAAAAGCCCCTTTTGTCATTTTTTCCTTTCATCGAGACCGGCAATATGCAGCACGAGGTTTTCCAGAAGGGCCGCGGGATGGGAACCACTTGATTTGAGCGCCAGGTCCGTTTCCAGAAGACGTCTGAATATCTCCGGAAAAGCCGTGATGGGAAAAGCACGGGCCTGACGCATCAGGCCGTCCAGAAAATAGGGGTTGATCCCCGCTTCCCGAACGATACCCTTTCTATCCAGACCCTGTTCCTGCCAATAGGCGATCTTCCAGAGTTGACGGAAATGCCTGGCTATCATGGAAAGAGCCACAAGGGGAACAACCCCTTCAGCCAACAAACGCTCCAACAGAGGCAGGGCGCGGTTCGAATCCCGAAAACCGAGAGCATCGGTCAGTTCGAAGATGCTGTCGATGCGGATTTCCGAAACAATTGCCTTCACATCGGCCGTATCGACCACTTTCCGGTCTCCCAGATAGCTGAAAAGCTTGTCCAGTTCCCCGACGATTTCCTGCAGATTGTTACCGACTCGCCGGCAGAAGGTGGTCAGCCCTTCCTCGGAAAAATCGAAACCGGATTCCTTGGCATAAGTGGAAACGAACTCGGGAATCTGGTTGTCATAGTACTTCCTGAACTCGACCAGTTTTCCCTGCTTCTTGAACAGCTGAAAGAATTTCCGTCGGCTGTCGATCTTCTCGGCGGTGAACAGCAGGATGGTTTCCTGAGCGGGATTTTTCAGATAGGGGATCAGGGCCTCCAGTTCGGTGGCCGGGACCAGATGGGCATCACGCACCAGCACCAGCCGGTGCCGGTTGAATACCGGGAAGGTCTGGGCGCAATCGAGAACCTCGGCGGCCCGCACATCCTTGCCATGAAAGACGTTCAGGTTGAAATCCCGGCTGTCCTCGGGAACGGCCAGGTTCCTGATCTTCTCGACAGTGCGCTCGAGAAAAAAGCGCTCCTCGCCGTAGAGAAACAGCAGAGGCGGAAAATCCCTGTCCCGCAAAGCTTTATTTAAATCAGCGGGAATCATCCGAACTTCCTGGACACCGGCAGTCAGAATCCATCGACAATCCGGGAATAGAGTTCGTCTGCCAAACGTTGGCTGGCCTGCTCAATGGCGGCGCTTTCCCTGGCATCCTGCAGAGCCTTGTCCCGGCTGGTCGTATATTCTTCCGCCCAGCGCACCGTCCCCTTCCACAGGGGCAGGCCGTTGTCTCCCCGGCGCAGGACCGCATTCAGGGCGATTTCCGAGCGGTACTCGGCAATCTCATCGACGGGATTATAGGAGATGGCGCTGCGACCATAGCCGACGAGCCTGCCTCCGAGGATGGCATCGGCCCGATTCCTGTCCTCCACCAGAACCAGCTGCTGATGGCGGGAAAAGCGTTCGACAATGGCATTGGTGACCGCGTTTTCAAGAAACGGTTCGCGGGTTCCGTTTTCCATCATTTCGATGTAAAGGCTTCGGATCTCTTCCGGCAATGCATCGCTGCGCCCCTGCAGGTGATAGCCGCAGCCGAGGACCGCCAACAGCAGGGCAGCGCCGATCAATCGAATCGCCTGCTTCATGATACCACCACATTGACAAGCCGCCCGGGTACGATGATCACCTTGCGGATCTGTTTTTCTTCAAGGAACCTGGCAACATTGGCATCGGCAAGAGCGGCCTGGCGTATCTCGTCCTCCGAGGCATCCGCGGCCACTGTCACCTTGCCGCGTACCTTGCCGTTGACCTGAACCACCAGAGTTTTTTCGTCTTCGACCAGGGCCTCCTCCCGCCACACGGGCCACCCGGCCTTATCCAGGCCCCCTTCATGGCCGAGAATGCGCCACAATTCTTCGCTCATGTGCGGGACAAAGGGCGCCAGCAGCCGTACCACCGATTCGATGGCTTCACGCAGGACCCCGGTATGGTTCTGCTTCTCCTCGAAGGCATAGATGGCGTTGACCAGCTCCATGATTGCGGCAATTGCCGTATTGAAATGGAAACGGCCGTCGATGTCCTCGGTCACCTTGCGAATGGTGCGGTGGACCTGCCGACGCAGATCCCTGCCGACCCCATGGGTCTCCTCGCCGGGATCGGCGGCAGCGATCAGCTCGAGGTTCTCATAAACCGCACGCCAGACCCTGTTGAGAAAACGGTAGCACCCTTCGACCCCCTGCTCATTCCACTCCAGGTCCTTTTCCGGGGGAGCGGCGAACAGCGAGAAGAGACGGGCCGTATCCGCCCCGAACCGTTTGATCAACTGATCGGGATCGACGACATTCTTTTTCGACTTGCTCATTTTTTCGGTCCGGCCCAGAGTCACCGGCTTGCCGCATTTGGTGCAGTGCCCTTCCCTCACCTCCTCGGGGAACAGCCAGCCGTGTTCAGGGCAGCTGGTGGTTTCCATGCACACCATGCCCTGGGTCAGCAGGTTGGTAAAAGGCTCGTCCAAAGCCACCATCCCCAGATCGCGCATCACCTTGGTGAAAAAGCGCGCATAAAGAAGATGCATCACCGCATGCTCGACACCGCCGATATACTGGTCAACCGGCATCCAGTATTCCACCGCCTGCCGATCAAGGGGTCCTTCCGTGTAATCGGGGCAGGCATAGCGCGCAAAATACCAGGAACTTTCCACGAAGGTATCGAAGGTATCGGTTTCCCGCCGCCCCGGCCCTCCGCAACGGGGGCAGTCTACATAAAAGAATTCTTCATGGCGCGCCAGGGGGCTGCCGCCCTCGCCGCTGATCTCCACGTTCTGCGGGAGCAGAACAGGCAGGTCCTTCTCGGGGACAGGAACCGTACCGCACTGCCGGCAATAGATGACCGGAATCGGCGTGCCCCAATAGCGCTGCCGTGACACACCCCAGTCCCGCAGGCGGAAATTGACCGTTTTCCATCCGAACCCTTGTTCCGTCAGAAAATCGGCGATCTTTTCCTTTCCTTTTTCATTATCCAGGCCGTTGAATGCTCCGGAATTGATCATTTTGCCGGGCCCGGTCCAAGCCTCCTCCATAAGAGCGGGATCGAGGATGATATCTTCAGGCTGAATCACCGGAATGATGGGCAGGCAGTATTTGCGGGCGAACTCGAAGTCCCTCTGATCATGAGCGGGGACGGCCATGACGGCGCCGGTACCGTATTCCATCAGGACAAAATTGGCCAGGAAGACGGGAATCCGGGCACCGGTAACGGGATTGAGAGCGTAAGAGCCGGTAAAAACGCCTTCCTTTTCGAAATCTTCGCTGGTCCGCCTGGCTTTGTCCTGCTTTCGGACCTTGGCCATAAAGTCCTGTACGGCCTGTCGATTGTCCGCTGTGGTCAATTCCAGGGCCAGGGGGTGTTCCGGCGCGATGCTCATGAAAGTGGCGCCGAACAGTGTATCCTGGCGGGTGGTGAAAACCTTGATCTTCAGGTCGGAGTCAGCGGCGGGAAACTCGATCTCACAACCTGTGCTGCGTCCGATCCAGTTGCGCTGCATGGTCAGAACCGACTCCGGCCAGCCGGTCAGTTTACAGGTCCAGTCAAGCAGTTCCTGGGCATATTCGGTAATGCGGAAAAACCACTGCTCCAGTTCCTTCTGTTCGACCTCGGTATCGCAGCGCCAGCAGCAGCCGTCCTCCACCTGTTCGTTGGCCAGGACGGTTTGACACTCGGAGCACCAGTTGACGAAGGAACTTTTTTTGTAGGTCAGCCCCTTTTCAAACATTTTCAGAAAAATAAGCTGTTCCCATCGGTAGTAATCGGCGTCGCAGGTGGCGAATTCACGATTCCAGTCATAGGAAAAACCCATCTTCTTCAACTGGGCCCGCATGTGATCGATGTTCTCGCAGGTCCACTTTGCAGGATGGGTGCCGTGCTGGATGGCCGCGTTTTCCGCCGGCATGCCGAAAGCGTCCCACCCCATGGGATGGAGCACGTTGAACCCCTGCAGACGCTTGAAGCGGGCCACGACATCGCCAATGGAATAGTTGCGGACGTGCCCCATGTGGATACGCCCCGAGGGATATGGAAACATTTCGAGCAGGTAGTATTTTTCCCTGGTCGGGTCCTCAACCACCTTGAAAGTTTGCTGCCTTTCCCAGTGATCCTGCCATTTTTTTTCAATGGCCCCGGCGTCGTACCGCTCTTGCATATTTCCTCCGAATCCTGTGGACATTTGTCAAAACAGCAAAACCGGCCAAGGCCGGCATCGCATGAGAGGATGAAGATGTGTTTCTGGCGGGTGCGGGAAAGCCCTCGAGAGGGCTGTTCCTTTTGATTGGGACGGTCCAGCCCGACCGCAACAGGCGCCAGTCCCCCTCCGCTCCCGATTACTTCTCCCTATAGGTGATTCGGCCCCTGGTCAGGTCGTAGGGGGAAAGTTCCACGGTGACCCGATCGCCAGGAAGAATGCGGATGTAGAACTTACGCATCTTGCCGGAGATGTGGGCCAGAACGATGTGCCCGTTGTCCAGCTTGACACGGAACATGGCGTTGGGGAGTGGTTCGATGACTGAACCCTCGACTTCAATGGCTTCTTCTTTGGCCAAAGGAACCTCCTTGAATTTCCGGTTGAAAACTGTCGATGATCTTCCCGGTAATTCATGAGGCTTCGTCAGGGCACTCCGCCGCAATCTGCCGGTTGAAGGAGAGGTCTCATGAATAATCGGGGCTTTGAAGGTAACCGGAGATATTTAACATAACCGGCCCCCGAATTGTCAACATTTTGCAGCAGGGGACGAGGAATTCTCCAAGGGCCGATCGTCGTGCGAAGGTTTGGCGGCAGGAAGCGGTGTGCCCGCCGGATTGGCTCAGGTGGTTAAAAATCTCTGGATGGTTTCGATGACCATGGCGGATTTGAAGGGTTTGGTGATGTACCAGTCCGCCCCAACCTCTTCGCCTCGTGCCATGTCCTCGCCGCTTTTTTTGGCGGTGACCATGATCACCGGGATCCCCTGGGTCTCCGGATCGGTCTTGATACGCCGGCAGACTTCAAAGCCGTCGAGGCCGGGCAGCATAATGTCCAGGAGAACGAGATCAGGGTGTTCTTTTCTGACGGCCTCAAGGGCCTCCTGCCCGCTTGCCGCACCACGCACGTCATAACCCTTTGAGGTCAGCAGAATGCTTTCCAGCCGAAGAAGACTTTCTTCATCTTCGACAATAAGAATTTTTTTCTTCACCCCAACAACTCCTTTTCTTTCCAAGGCCTTCAGAAGCTCTTTTTCGCTTGCCGCTCCGTGAAGCCCTCCTGAGGTAGGATGCCAACGACTGAATTCTAACTATCCTGATATAACATCTTCTCCTCCTGAAAGGCGGGAGGGGGCAATCTATGTCGGAAATCGCAACCAGGGGTGGCAGAAGCTGCCATCAGAGACTCATTATCCCAATAATTTTCTTATTGTCCAGTATCCTTAAGGTAAAAACTTTCAAATATCCGCATTCTTTTCCCGGATCTCGGAAATGGATTCATAACCCCTTGGAAAAAAGGACCGCTTTCAACAAGGCACGTTCCTTCAACAACCCCACCTGGGTGAGAAAGACCTCGAGTCCGTCGGTATCGCCATAAGACTGACTTCCGGCAAGCATGTCACCATAGAGCAGGGCAACAACCTTTGCCTGGCAGATAACGGGACCGAGAAAAATTTCGACTGCCGGAGGCTCCCCGAGGTAACCGGCAAAGCAGCGTTCCCAATCGCCGCTGCCCAGCGTTCTTTTAATCGGCTCCCGCTTCTCCAGAACCGAAGTGAAGATGGATGGTTCCTTCAGGGAAATCACCAGTTCCCCGAGACGATTGCCCTGAACTCCACTGAATTTTTCGAACCCGAACTGCCCCGACCCGTTCATCTTGTCTCCCTGAACGGAAAAAATCACGGCGCGATCGAAAAGCTCTGCAGCAAACCTGAGGATAAGCAGTCTGGCCTGCTGTTCCAGATCATGGACACACAATTCGTTGGACAAGGTCTTCAGCAGAGCGAGTTGACGCCGGATCGGCTCTTCCCCTTCATTCGGAGAGATGCCGGGGGCGGGAAGCATGCCTCCTTTTTCTTCCTTGGGCTGGCTTTCAGTCTTCAAAACCTCCGCCGTCGTCGGCAGAACTTTTGCCACCCGCTTTACAAAAGCCTCCATGGCCGCCCCCCCCTTCGACGCCAGGGTGCGGCGGTGAGGCTTAACGACAAGTTGGTCCACTCCGAGGGCCTGGATGCGTTTTTCCGTCTCGGTGCAGAAGTAATCGGAAAACATTCTAACGGGAAGTTTCGGATAGCGGGACCGGATGACCTCAAGCAACTCGAGCCCGCCCAGAATTCCTTCGCCGTTGAACCTTGGCATGATCAGGTCGATAAGCAGAGTCGGCCGTTTTCCCTGATCGACGACCCGATCCAATTCCAGAAGCAACTCACTGCCGTTGGCGAAGGCTGAGACGACCCGACCCTCTCCATGGAGATCGCTGGTCAGCTTTTCGCGAACAGCGGGATCGTCGTCTACCAAAAAAACCTCACCGGTCCCCTCACACGCCGGCTCACTCAGGGACCAGGGGTGTTGGGCCGCCTCGGTTTCAGGACGGGGTGGAAGAATGCTGACGTCCTGTTTTGTCCCGGCCATGGGCTGGGCTGCCGGAATCTCTTCGGGGAAAACCGCCGGAGCAGGCTGGCTATCGGTATCGAGAGAAAAACGGGGGAAAATTCCGTCGTGAAGAAAAATCGAGCCGGAGGACCGCAGATGTCTGCCCAGCTCCTCCAACTGGCATGTCTCGAAATTGAAGGTGCCCTGGTCCCAGCGCAGAAGTTCGGTCAGTACCTTTTCGATCTCCTTGCGGCTCGCCAAAGCGATGGCGGTTCCGGGAATACCGCAGGTTTCCAGCAGGATTCCGGCAACAGCCTCAAGAGATTTGTCTTTACCGAGGAGCGCCGAGGCCTGATCCAGGCGCTCCTGATCGACGACACCTCGTCGAACCAGCCAATCGAAATTGTTTTTCCCGTGCAATTCGGAGCCGGCACCCACAACCTTCCCCTGGCAGAAAGCGATTTCTGCCCGAGAGTCCCCGTCCTGCAGACTTAGCAGGCCGGTCTGGCTGCTCATACTGACGACCTGCAGGATGTTATCCACGCTGAGGTCCCCAAGGCTGCCGACAAATCCCATGAACTCGTCCCTCTAGATCGAAATGAACAGAATTGAAAAGCATGCCGGCAGAACTGGTCGAATCCGACCGGGCGCACTTCCGGCTTTGA
Organism: Syntrophotaleaceae bacterium; assembly: GCA_041390365.1. Lineage (NCBI taxonomy): Bacteria > Pseudomonadati > Thermodesulfobacteriota > Desulfuromonadia > Desulfuromonadales > Syntrophotaleaceae > Syntrophotaleaceae bacterium. The sequence continues at coordinate 1,441,000 of JAWKQB010000001.1, forward strand.
GCTCCAAAAATTGCAGTTATGCAAGAAAAACACCATGCTCAACGCCATGACTCATTCTCAAAGAAAATGCATCGGCGGACGCCGGTCAGGTACGCTCTCTGTCCCTGAAAGACAACCGGATGGGGCATCCTTCGAAACCGAAGGCCTCGCGAATCTGATTGACCAGGTAACGATGATAGGAAAAATGAACCCCCTCGGCCTGATTGGCAAAAACCACGAATGAGGGCGGGCGCACAGCGGTCTGGGTCATGTAGAGAAGTTTTACCCGCTTTCCCTGGTGCATGGGGGGCTGGTGGGTGAGAGTGGCTTCCTTCAGCAATTGATTCAGTGCGGGAGTCGGCACACGCCGGTTGAACTCTTTGGCGACCGCTTCCACCTTGTCCATAATGCGGGAAACCCGCTGTCCGCTGAAAGCGGACACGAAAAGGATGGGAGCGAAAGACAAAAATTTGAAACTGGTTCGTAAATCGTCAACATACCGTCCCATCGTCCTGTCGTCCTTGGTCACCAGATCCCATTTGTTGACAACCAGAATCACCGCACGCCCCTTTTCAAAGGCATATCCGGCCACAGTCAAATCCTGTTCCGTCACCCCTTCCCCGGCATCGATAACCACCAGCACCACGTGGGCCCTGTCCATGGCCTTAAGGGCCTGAATAACACTGTATTTTTCGAGTGTTTGGCTGACTTTTCCCTTGCGTCGGATACCAGCCGTATCGATCAGGACATAGCGCTGCTGATTGTAGGTGAAGGGGGTATCGATACTGTCCCGGGTGGTGCCGGCAGCCGGATTGGCCACCACTCGTTCAAACCCTAACAAACGATTGACAAGTGACGATTTTCCGACATTAGGCCTTCCTACCACGGCCAGACGAACCTCCTCCCCCTCCGCCTCGCCGCCGGCCGGAACCTTGGGCAGAATAGCCAGGATTTCGTCGATCAGATCGCCGACACCCCGGCCGTGTTCGGCCGAAACGGCCTGTATATCGCTCACCCCCAAAGCGAAAAATTCAGCCAGATCGGCATCCTGTTTCGGTCCATCGACCTTGTTGATGACATGAATCACGGGCTTTCCCGACCGGCGCAGAATATTGGCCACTTCGATGTCGGAAGGGGTCAGACCCTCCCGACCGTCCATGACAAACAGGATGACATCCGCCTCCTCGACAGCCAGACTGGACTGCTCTCTCATCTGCACCAGGAGTTGGTCTTCACTGACCGGTTCGAAACCGCCGGTATCGATCAGGATGAAAGGCGTGGAATAGCGGGTCACTTCAGCATAATTGCGGTCGCGGGTCACACCGGGGAAATCTTCGACGATAGCCCGGCGCTGGCCGATTATACGGTTGAACAGGGTCGATTTACCGACATTGGGCCGGCCAACGATGGCGACTACTGACATTTCGATACCTTTGCGTTGAATGAACCGGTTCGGTTATGCACCCGGTTGTCGTTATCTCAATCGATACTCACAGCGTCGACCACGATTACGACCACGATTACGATTACGATTACGACAACGATTGACTCTTACTGTAGCCTGGTGGATAACCAGATTGAATTAAATTGGAAGCGGGGCCATTTCCATAAAGGTCGCCCTGCAGCTACTCGTACCCGAAATCCTTGAGCAGCCTTTTCGACTGGGTCCAGTTCTTCTCCACTCTGACAAAAAGCTCGAGAAAGACCCTGGTACCGAGCAGCCGTTCGATGTCATACCGGGCCGCCTTGCCGATGGATCGTATTTTGGCGCCGCCTTTTCCAAGGATGATGCTTTTGTGGGCCTCCCGCTCCAGATGAACGACCGCTTGAATCACGACCAGGTTTTTTTCCGGTTTCTCCTCGAACTGGTCTACTGTGACGGCAACACCATAGGGTATCTCGTCATGCACCTGTTTGAGGATCTGCTCCCGCACCATTTCGGCCACGATAAACCTTTCAGGAAGATCGGTCACCATATCCTCGGGATAGTATTGCGGCCCTTCCGGCAATAAATCGATGACAGTCCCGACCAGATCCTCCACGCCCTCGCCGGTCAGGGCGGAAACCGGCACGATGGCCGTAAAGGGAAATTTTCTGGAATAAACGTCGATCAAAGGCAGCAGCCGGGGACGTTCGACCAGATCGATCTTGTTGAGCACCAGAATGACCGGCACTTTGGATTTGGCCAGAACCTCGAGAATGTACTCGTCACCGCCACCGATCCTGTCGTCGGCCTCGGCAAGAAACAGAATGGCATCGACATCGCTGCAGGCGGAAAGGGCTTGTTCCACCATGAACTGATTCAGCAGCCCCTTGGCCCGATGCAGACCGGGAGTATCGAGAAGGAGCACCTGTCCTTCTGCATGATTGCAGATCCCCAGAATCCTGTTGCGGGTGGTTTGCGGCTTATGGGAGGCGATGGCGACTTTCTGGCCGAGGATGGCATTCAGCAATGTCGACTTCCCGACATTGGGACGTCCGATTATCGAGACGAAACCGGAACGGAAAATTTTTGTCTTTTCATTCTGCACGAGCCAGGATCCTTTCGAGATGCACTCGATATTTAAGTCATTTCGCGTATTTAGAAGACATATTAGGTTACTTTGCGGGCGCAGGATACGCGCTCAGCACCCTTTCCCCGAAACGGAAGCAGTACCGCGGCAGCGTTCTCTGCACACCCAATGAAAAACCGGGATAGCGCCCCTGCAGATAATGCAGGTTTTCTCTCCGGTGGCCGACGGCGTTTCCGAGATCGGCCGGATGGACCTGGATCGCCGCGGCGCCCATCAGGGCCATTTCCCGATCCAAAGCCCGCCTCCACAACCGGGATTGCACCAACTGACCGAAGGCCGGATGATAGGGGCCGGCCAGAAGAAGATCGCCCCGGTCCAACTCCTCGGTGGACTGAAGACCGAGCCGGATGACGGGAATGCCGACAGCCAGGCAATCCAGCAGCAGATCCGCGCACACATCGATGGCCGTCTCAAGCGCTAGAGGCTGAAAGTCGCCCTTGCGCCAGACCTGTTCCAACTCTGTCCCCTTTAGCACGACCGCGGGATAGATGCGCAGAAAATCGGGGTTAAGGGCCAGCGCACGCCGCAAGGAAAAAACCGCTTCCTTCCGATCGCCTCCAGGCAATCCCGGCATCAGCTGCAAACCGACCTTCAACCCCTGTTCCCGCAGGATGGGCACTGCGATGGCGGCCGCATCAGGACCGTGTCCCCGCTGTACAAGGGACAACACCGCCGGGGAAAAAGACTGACAGCCCAATTCGACCGTCGTCACTCCACACTCCTTGAGCAGGCCCGCGTTCTCCCTGCTGATCGCGTCCGGCCGGGTGGACACACGTATTCCCGAAAGCCGGCCGGAACGAATAAAGGGCGCGACCTGATCCAGATAGGCTTTTTGTCTTTCAGAAGCAAGCAGGGTGAAGGTTCCACCAAAAAAAGCCGCTTCCCCCTCCCCCTTGTCAGGCAGAATTTTCTCCAGAGCGACGCAGACCTCCTCTGGAGCGGGTGCCCGGGAAACACCGGAAAGGCTGTTTTGCTGACAGAACCGGCAGCGATGCGGACAGCCTGCATGAGGAATGAAAAAAGGGTAGATTTTCAAGGAGTTTCTCCTTCCAGAAGCTGAAGGGCCTCCCTTGCCGCCTCCTGCTCGGCCTTTTTTTTGGTGGTGCCCTTGCCGCGCCCGATCACGCGCCCCTCGAAACGCGCTTCCACCGTGTAGGAGCGTTGATGCTCCGGTCCTTCAATTTGACTCAGCTCGTATTCGGGAGGCAGTCCATACCGGGCCTGCATCATTTCCTGCAGTCGGGTTTTGTAGTCCCTCCCGGTCTTGCTGCTAGCCGCCCGGCGGATTTTTTCGGCCAGCAGCCCCTCGGCAACCCTGCATGCGTTTTCAAAGCCGCCGTCACAGAATACGGCTCCCAGCAAAGCTTCAAAGGCATTGGCCAGAAGACTTCTTTTTGTACGCCCTCCGCTTTTTTCCTCCCCCCTGCCCAGACGCAGATAACGGCCCAGCATCAACTGCCCGGCGATTGCGGCCAAACTCTTTTCATTCACCACTTCTGCGCGAATCCGGGTCAGCTCTCCTTCTGTTGCCGTGGCCAGATGGTGGAAGGCATAACGGCTGACGATCAGACCGAGAACGGCATCGCCTAGAAACTCCAGCCTCTCGTTGAAGGGAAGAACGCCCCCCGGCTGCTCATTGCTGTAGGATTTGTGCGTCAATGCCTCCTGCAGCAGGCTCCCGTCGCGAAAGCGGTAGTGAATTTTCTCTTCCAGGGTGCCTTCCGTGTGATTTGTGCAGGGATATTCTTCCATTTTTTCCTGAGGCCTGTCCATTGGGAAACTGCTGGCACGAGCGTCCTTTTCTGTTGGCGCAGAATTGCTGCTGGCGGATGAAAACAATCTGATCCCCATCGAAAATGAGCGGTTCAGTATATACAACCAGCCTCCCGAAATCAATTGAAGGTCGATCCGACCCGGATTTTCCTTGATTCCCGCAGGAGGGCTTTTCTATAATCCATAAATTTAAACCGGAATTCGGATTTTACATGTCATTGTTCATTACCTTTGAAGGCATAGAAGGCTGCGGCAAGACCACGCAAATCTCTCTGCTATGTGAAAGTCTGCGCCTCCAGGGTCACCAGGTGGTTGTCACCCGGGAGCCGGGCGGCTGTGCCATCGCTGATGCAATCCGCCAGATACTCCTGGATCCGGTTCACCAGGCGATGACGCCAAAGACCGAACTGCTGCTCTATGCCGCCGCCCGCGCCCAGCATGTCGCAGAGGTGATCCAACCGGCTTTGGCGCAGGGACGCATCGTTCTCTGCGATCGTTATATCGATGCCACCCTGGCCTACCAGGGGTACGGTCGGGGCCTGGATCGAGCTCTGGTCGAGGACCTCAACCAGTTGGCCACGTCCGGCTGCCGGCCTGATCTGACCCTGCTGCTGGATATGCCTGCGGCGGACGGCCTGGAAAGGGCCATTCAGCGCAACAGTCTTCAGAACCTGGCCACCGAAGGCCGCTTTGAACTGGAAGCGGTGGCTTTCCATGACCGGGTTCGGCGCGGCTACCTGGATCTGGCTGAAAAAGAGGCGCAACGTTTCCGGGTCATCGAGGCCAGGGGGAGCGTAGCCGAGGTCGCTGAGCGCATCCTTGCGGTAGTGAAGACTTTCTTCGCATCCAGGAAACAATCATGACCTTCGCCCGCATACTCGGTCACGAACAGCAGAAGGACATTCTCCGCAGGGCCCTGGCCACGGACAGACTCTCCCATGCCTATCTGTTCGAGGGTCCGGAAGGGGTTGGCAAACGACTCATGGCAATGGCCCTGGCTCGGGCCATCTTCTGTCCGGAGGGCAACGGCTGCGGAGACTGTGCGGCCTGCCGGAAAGTGGATCACAACAACCATCCGGATCTGCACCTGCTGGAACCGGACGGCGCAACCATCAAGATCGAACAGATCCGCACTCTGCAGAAGGAACTGTCATACCGGCCGCTGGAAGGGACCCGGAAAATCTGCCTGATCGACGGAGCGGAAAAGCTGAATCCCGCCGCCGGCAATGCGTTGCTGAAAACGCTGGAAGAGCCCACCAGAGATACGCTTCTGGTGCTGCTGACGGCCATGCCGGAAAAGGTTCTGATCACCATCCGCTCCCGCTGCCAGCGCCTGCCCTTTTTGCGGATTCCCAGGGAAAAACTTCTGGATGTACTCTGCGAGCAGCTGGACATCGATGAAACCCAGGCCCATGTGCTGGCCTCGCTCGCCAATGGCAGCTTCAAAAAAGCCCTGGGCAAGGACCGGGATCTTTTTGTCGAACGCCGCCGGGATCTCCTGAAGAAGCTGACGGCCCTGTCGCCGGGCAGCGTGGCCGCCCTTTTCGAAATGGCGGCAACCCTTGCCGAAGAAAAGGAGCTGCTTCCGGAAATTCTGGAAATTTTTCAGGCCTTTTATCGCGACCTGCTGCTTTTCAAGCACGGCCGTCCTGAAAATGAACTGGTCAATATCGACCTTATGGAAAAGTTAAACCGGGTCGCCTCCCGCGAAACCGTGCCGAGCCTGCTGAAAAAGCTGCAGGCTCTGGACGCAGCCAGAGGGCATCTGGCACGCAACGCCAACCGCCAGCTGACCTTGGAAGTGATGCTCCTGCAACTGGCCGCATGAAGGCAGCATCGGACACCATAAAATTTTACTTAATTTCAGGATAAGAGCATGATTCGCATTGTCACCGTAAAATTCCGCAACGCCGGCAAGCACTACGATTTTGCCGCCGGGGATCTGGACCTGCACCCCGGGGATTTCGTAATTGTCGAAACGGATCGCGGCCGGGCGCTGGGATCGATCGTCTACTTCCCGCGCGAAATCGCCGAGAGCGAGGCGCCCGACAACCTGAAACAGGTGCTTCGGCCTGCCTCGGACAAGGATCTCCAGTTGGCCGATGAATCCAGGACCCGCGAAAAGGAGGCTTTCCAGTTCTGCATGGAACGGATTCAGGCCCGCCAGATGGAGATGAAACTGGTGAAGGCGGAGTACCTCTTCGACGCCTCGAAAATCATCTTTTTTTTCACCGCCGACGGGCGGGTGGATTTTCGGGAGCTGGTCAAGGATCTTGCCCACCATTTTCACACGCGCATTGAAATGCGGCAGATCGGGGTTCGGGATGAAGCCAAACTGACCGGCGGACTCGGGGTCTGCGGTCGGGAATTGTGCTGCTGCACCTTCCTCTCCAACTTTGCCCCGGTGTCGGTCAAGATGGCCAAGGAGCAGGGACTTGCCCTGAACCCTAATAAGATTTCGGGTCAGTGCGGGCGTCTGCTGTGCTGCCTCAACTATGAATACGAAACCTACCGCGACCTGAAAAAGGGGCTGCCGAAATGCGGCCGAAAGGTGCAGGTTGAGGATCAGACCGGTGAGGTCGTCAACCAGAATGTTCTTGCCCATACCGTCACGGTCATGCTGCCCGACAACCGTTCTGTAGAGATCCCGGCGGATGACATCCTGCCCATCGAGTCCCCTGCCGAACCGCCATCTTCACAGGAGTCTCAGCAGCGCGTGAAAAAACCGGGCGGACGTTCCCAGGGAAGCCGCCGAAAACCGCGGGACGGGGATGAGCGGAAACCGGAACAGAAGATTGAGGGGCAGGCCCCCCCTGAGCCTTCCCAGGAAAAGAGCGAGTCGGAGAACCCTCCGCGGAGGAAAAGCCGGCGAAGAGGCCGGGGCAAAGGACGCTCCCAGCAGAAAAATCCTTCAGGAGATCAAAATGGATAAGCACTACTACGTCACAACGCCCATCTACTATGTCAACGACGTCCCCCACATCGGCCACGCCTATACCACGGTCGCTTGTGACGTACTGGCCCGCTACAAAAGAGCGCGGGGATTCAATGTCTTCTTTCTGACCGGGACCGACGAGCACGGACAGAAGGTGGAAAAGGCCGCTCTGGCCCGAAACGAAACCCCTCTGGAGCTGGCCGATCGGGTGGTCAAGCGGTTTCAGGCCCTGTGGGAAAAGCTCGACATTTCGCAGACCGATTTTATCCGCACATCCCAGGAAAGGCACAAAAAAGGCGTCCATTTCCTGTTCCGCAAACTCTATGACTCCGGCGACATCTACCTGGGGGAATATGAGGACTGGTACTGTACCCCCTGCGAAACCTTCTGGACCGAAACCCAGTTGATGGACGGCAGCTGCCCGGACTGCGGACGTCCCACCGAAAAGCTGAAGGAAGAATCCTTCTTTTTTCGCATGAGCCGTTATCAGGAGGCCCTGCTGCGGCATATCGAGGAGAATCCCGACTTCATTCAGCCCCGTTCCCGGCGCAATGAGATCCTGAATTTCGTCAGGGAAGGACTGCGGGACCTGTCCATTTCCCGCACCTCTTTTTCCTGGGGGATTCCCGTACCCGATAACGAAAAGCATGTCATCTACGTCTGGTTCGACGCCCTGACCAACTATATTACCGCCCTCGGTTTTCCCGAGGACGGCGAAGGGAATTTCAATCGGTTCTGGCCGGCTGACGTCCACGTCATCGGCAAGGATATTCTGCGCTTCCATACCGTCTACTGGCCGACCTTCCTGCTCGCCGCCGGGATCCCTCTGCCGAAAAAGGTCTTCGCCCACGGCTGGTGGACGGTGGAGGGCCAGAAAATGAGCAAGAGCCTGCAGAACGTGGTGGAGCCCAACATGCTCATCGACCAGTACGGTGTCGATGCCATCCGTTATTTCCTGCTGCGGGAAGTGCCCTTCGGCCTCGACGGCGACTTCAGCCATGCGGCGCTGATTCACCGTATCAACTCCGACCTGGCCAACGATCTCGGCAATCTGGTGAGCCGGTCCACCGCGATGGTCAACAAGTATTTCTCCGGCACCCTACCCGCACCCGAAGACCTACGGGATGAAGACCAGGCCTACATGGCAGCCTTTCCGGCCGCCGTGCACCGGGTCGACGGTTTTATGAACGAACAGGCTTTCAACAAGGCCCTGCAGACCATATGGGAACTGGTGGGCCTCTCCAACAAGTACATCGACGATACCAGTCCCTGGGCCCTGGCGAAAGACCAGGAACAGATGCCCCGGCTTGGCACCGTCCTCTACAACCTGCTTGAAGCCGTGCGGATCATCGCTCTGCTGATCGGGCCCTTCATGCCTGAAACGGCCAAAAAAATTCTGGCCGATCTGGGTGACGGACAGCAGGACCTGACGCTGGAGGGGCGGGATGCATGGGGCAGAATGCAGCCGGGAACCGCCATCGCCAAGGCCTCCCCGCTTTTTCCTCGAATCGACAAGCAGTAGGGGATCAGGGTACACTGGTTTCTGGTGGCTAGTAGCTAGTGGCTGGTAAAATTCCAGCCAGCAACCAGCAAAAGACAACCACAGGGGGCGCCGAGGCGCCCCTTCGTTTTGAAACGAAAAGACTGGAGTCCTGCAGCAATGAACGATCATCATCCGCTTCTCATCGATACCCACGCCCACCTGGACAACGGCCGTTTCGCCAAGGACCTCGACCAGATCCTGCAACGGGCCGCAGAAAGCGGCGTCTTCCAGATTCTCACCATCGGCTGCGACCTGGAAAGTTCGCGCCGGAGCGTTGAGCTCGCCGCCCGCTATCAGCAGATCTACGCGGCGGTCGGCATTCATCCCCACGATGCTTTGGAAGTGTCGGAAAGCGCCATTTGGGAACTGCGGAAAATGATCGAAAAAAACAACAAGGTGGTCGCCCTGGGCGAGATCGGACTCGATTTCTATCGGGACCGATGCTCAAGAGATATCCAGCGCTCCGCGTTTCGCCGTCAGATCGCTTTGGCAAGGGAAATGAAGCTGCCCCTGATCATTCACGACCGGGATGCCCATGAGGAGGTGCTGGAAATTCTCCGGGAGGAACAGGCCGGCGAGGTGGGCGGGGTTTTGCACTGTTTCAGCGGTGATCTCGCCATGGCCCGGGCCTGCATCGAAATGGGCTTCTATATTTCCTTTCCCGGCACTCTGACCTATCCCGGAAATGAAACCCTGCGTGAGGTTGCCGAGGCGGTCAGCACCGACCACGTCCTGCTGGAGACCGATTGTCCCTATCTGGCTCCGCAGCCGATGCGAGGCCGCCGCAACGAACCGGCCTTCGTCAGATACACGGCCGAAGAGTTGGCCCGCATCAAAAAGCTGACCCTTGAAGACATCGCCCGCATCACCAGCCTGAACGTCCATCGCCTCTTCGGCATCGGCGAGGGGGACCAGAGCAGAAAAATCGCCTACAAGATCCGCAATTCCCTCTACCTCAACATTACCAACCGATGCAGCAACAGCTGCGGTTTCTGCGCCAAATTCAAGGATTTCACCGTCAAGGGGCACAGCCTGCAACTCGATCATGAACCGGATGCCGAGGAGGTAAAAACGGCCATAGGTGATCCCCGCAGCTACGACGAAGTGGTCTTTTGCGGCTACGGTGAACCACTGCTCCGTCTCGATTTGGTCAAGGAGGTTGCGGTCTGGCTCAAACAGCAAGGGGTCAGGGTCAGAATCAACACCGACGGACAGGGGAACCTGGTGCATGGACGGAACATCCTGCCGGAATTGGCCGGACTGATCGACGCCGTTTCCATCTCCCTGAATGCGCCCGATGGCGAGAGCTACCAGCGGCTGTGTCGTTCACGATTCGGCGACGGTGCCTACCGGGCCGTCAAGGATTTCGTCCGGGAAGCCCCGAACTTCATCCCTTCCGTGACAGCCAGCGCCGTAACCGTGCCCGGTATCGATATTGAAGCCTGCAGGAGAGTGGCTGAAAAGGAGCTGGGGGTCCGTTTTCTGAAACGGGAGTACAATGAGGTGGGTTGACCGGAGGATGGACCTTTTGCCTAAAAAAATTTGGAATCAAACGGTTTCCAGCTCCTCGCAATAACGAAGGTAGGCTTCCTGCCCTGAAACGAAATCGATAATCCGGATCCCCATGCCGCCCTTTCTGACCTTTGACAGCAGATTCGGCGGCACCTTTTTCGCCCACTGCACCCGTCCCCTGAGGCGGACCGGGATCTCCTCAGGCAGCACGATTTCGATCTCCAGCAGGGTTCCCGGCCGAACCACAAGAGCGGTCTGGATAAAAAACCCCCGGGAGCTGAGATCGCAGGTGAAGCCGATCCTGTGCGGTTCATCCGGACCATAGCGCAGCTGCAGACGCCGGTTTCTTCGGGTGGAGCTCCTCTTGTCGATCACTTATCGTCCCCCCTTGCAATAAAAAAGGATCTGGCGAGTCTATAACCAAGTCCCAGGGACTGTCAAATTCTATTCGGTGATCTGGAGGTCGGGAAGATGCGAAGGTCCTTACAATGGCGGGCAAAAAAAAGACGCGCCGCTCAGGAGGTCAGGCAACGCGTCAAAAGATGGAGGTTTTTGGACCTGGTTTTAGTATTTTTCGAACCTTTTGATGATTTGGAATGTACACGCTGGTTTCCATTTTCGCTACGTGTTTACCCGTAAAAAAGGGCAATAGATATGACAGACCCGGACTGTGCATATGCGCAGTCATCATGATGCAGCCATCCTTGATAAGTTTCAGTGGAGGGTGTTTTTTCTGGTGATGGGGATTATTTTGGCACTGGATCCGGCTTTTTTCCTGTTCACAGCCCGTCCGGGGTGATTGAGGATCTGCTGAAATTTATAGAAATTTTCCCAGAATATGACGATCATCTCGTTCATCCGGGCGACAGGATCCTTGAAAGGTCTCAGGCGGTGCTCAATCCGCATCTGCAGTCCATATCCGCGGGCCCGCTGCTCCTGGGGCAATTTGTCCAGCGCTTCCCGGATGAGCGCCTTGCTGACTCTTTCGAACTCCTCCGGGTCCTGCTGATACAATCCGGCAAGGCGTTCAAATATTTCTCCTGCAGATTTTCTTTCATCGTCCATGACTGCCTCCGTCTCTCCTCAAAAGTTTACCAATTAAACAGACAACGGCAAGAAAGCAGAACTCAGCCGGGTTTTTCACAAAAACGCTGCAGGCATTCGTTGTATATCCGAAAATGCTCCGCGGAATAAACCACGAGGAATACCTTGCGGATGCTTCGGTGTTCTGCCAGGAAACCCGTGATGACCTCCAGGGCAATGGGACAGGCCCTGGCCACCGGAAACCGGTACCGGCCGCAGCTGATGGCCGGAAAAGCGATGGAGCCGATGTCGTTCGCCAGGGCGATCTCCAGGCAGTTGCGGTAACAGTCGGCAAGCAGTCTTTCGGGTTCGGGATCCAGTCCGTAGACCGGTCCGACCGTGTGAATCACGTAGCGGGCAGGCAGGTTGTGTCCACCGGTAAGACGTGCCTCGCCTACCGGGCAGCCACCGATTGTGCTGCATTCCTCCTGCAGACCGCTGCCCGCCGCCCAGTGGATTGCACCATCGACACCCTCCCCGCCCGACAGATTACTGTTGGCAGGATTGACGATGGCATCCACCTCCATCATGGTAATGTCTTCCCAGCGGATCTCGATCCGCGCCAGGACACTCCGGTCGAATTTCTTCCCGGGCATTGCCACCCCTCTCCCCACCTCAATCGACCAATCTATCGGCAAGTTCTTCCCAGAGGCCTTCCACGCTACCGGCGTTGGACAGAATTTCCCGGCAGGACTGCATGAAGACCTCCGGAGTCCAGGGGTTCCAGCGGCACATTCCCGTCATTACGTTACTGAAAAAGGTTATCAATGGATTTTCCAGGACGAAAGTGCGTTCACGACGGGCATCATTGCCATGAAAAAAAACGGGCAGGAGGTTTTGCCTTTTCATCTGCTGAAATGATTCCTTTCCACCCGGCGCCCAGTAATCCCACCAGGTGGCATAGGTCTGTCGGGCATGCCGTCCCACTCTTAAAAGAACCGTAACAACACCGCAGTTATCCAAAGGATAAAAACCGGCCCGCAGGTCGACGGTTGTTTCTCCGAAATAGCGGATCATCGCTGAACGCTCTCGAACCAGCAGGCTGATCTGGGGACTGGGGCCGGAACCCGGGTAAATCAGCGCCTCACCGAAATCGCATGCAGCGATCGCCTGTTTGACGGAAAGATCCATATTTTCCAACCCGAATCGTTCGCCATTGGACCGGGATGACCTGGTGATTGTCGATAACGATGACGGCAACGAGGACATTATGGACCAAATAACGTTATCGTTTGTCGATGCCGGCACAAACTTCTTGAATATCATCCGATTCCAGGATAACGTTACATTTTTAAATTCCCTGATAAGGACACGCCATGGCTCGAAAAGGAATAACCTTCGCACAGGTGGCCGAGGTCTGCAAATCTCTCCAGGAGGCGGGAGAACCGATCAGCGTCCGCACCATTCAGGCGAGTACCGGAGGATCGATGACCACGGTGCTCAAGCATTACCGCCTCTGGAAAGAAGGCGAGGGTCATGAGCCCGCCGCCGGACTGACTATATCCAGGCGGCTGCAGCAGGCATTGCTGGCCGAGTTGCGGCAGACAGCCGCCAAAGCCCGGGAAGGCTGCACGGCTCAGGCCTTGCTGGAGGTCAACGGACTCAGACATCGGCTGGCTGAATCGGAACGGCGTATCGCGATACTCGAAACGGCCCTGCTCGAAAGTGACCGTCTCCGTCATGCCCAGGAGGAAGAGCTCCAGCAGCTCCGTCGGCACCTCGCGGAAACGGAACATCTGAAAAGCCTGGCCGAGACCCGCGGGGGGTCCCAGGAGCAAAAACCTGCTCCGGAAAAGGTTGCGGAGGGACCGACCAGAAGCAAAAAGTCCAAAACCGACAAACAGGAACTCCCGGGACAGGAGCCGAACCTTTTCGATTTCTGATCCTTACCCTGTTTTTTCCTCCGGCAGCAGCAGGGCTTTGATCTCCAGGAACTCCTCCAGACCGTAGCGGCCGTTCTCCCGGCCAATGCCGGATTGTTTAAAACCGCCGAAGGGGGCCTTGATATTGTATCCGGCTCCATTGATCTCGACCTGTCCTGCCTCCAACCGCCGGGCGACCCGGCGGGCCCGCTCTTCATCCCCCGCCCAGACGGAGCCTGCCAGACCGTAGATGGTGTCGTTGGCCAAGGCGATGGCCTCTTCTTCGTCGCGAAAGGTCATGATCGACAGCACCGGTCCGAAAATCTCCTCCCGGGCGATGGTCATGTCCGAGGTCACCCGGCCGAAAACGGTGGGCCTGACAAAAAAGCCCTTATCCAAGCCTTCCGGCGGCTCAAGGCCGCCCAGCAGCAACTCGGCGCCCTCTTCCAGTCCCTTGCTGATATAGGAACGCACCCGCTCCCGTTGCGCTGCCGAAACCAGCGGACCCAGTCTTGTCTTCGAATCCCGGGGATCACCGGGGTTAAAGGTCGCTGCGGCCTCGATGGCCAGTTCGGCCGCCCGCGGGTAGAGCGCCTCCGGCACCAGCAGACGGGTCATGGCGCTGCAGGTTTGCCCCGAATTGAGGTAGCAGGCGCTGACGGTGGATTTGACTGCCGTCTCCAGGTCGGCATCCTCCAGAATCACGGCAGGGGATTTTCCGCCTAATTCGAGGGCTGTGCGCTTGACCGTTTTGGCCGCAAGTTCCAGGATCCTCCGGCCGGCCCGGGTCGACCCGGTGAAGGAAATCATGGCGACCTGAGGGTGGCCTGCCAAGGCTTCGCCCACCTCCGGCCCGGTCCCCGGGACAAGGTTGAAGACACCGGCCGGAAGCCCTGCCCTGTCGATGATTTCAGCCAGGATGAAGGCATCGAGGGGAGCAACTTCGCTCGGCTTCAGAACGACCGTGCATCCGGCCGCCAAAGCCGGGCCCACCTTGGCCACAATCTGGTGGAGAGGAAAATTCCAGGGGGTGATGCAGCCGACCACACCCACCGGTTCCTTTACAACAAGGGAAGGCCCAATCCGCTCCTCGAAAGGGAACCGGCGCAGTTCCCTGGCAAAAATTCCCATGTTGGCGGCCGGCAGTCCGGCCTGTATCGCCTTGGACAACTTCAGCGGCATGCCCATTTCATCGGTAATGGCGGCAGCGATCTCCTCCGCCTGTTCGTTGAGTCCGGCGGCAATCTTTTCCAACCGGTCGGCCCGCTCCTCGACGGAAGCCGAAGACCACCCGGGAAGGGCCTTGCGGGCGGCCCGCACTGCAGCATCCGCGTCCTCTGCGGTACCCCGGGGAATGGTTGCAATGACGGCCTCGGTGGCCGGGTTGACCACCTCGATGACCTCCCGGCCATGGGGCGAAACCCACTCTCCGCCGATATAAATTTTTTCCTGAATCTTCATCGCAAACTCCCTTTCCTGGTTGCAGCGGTTCATCGTCTCGTATTCATTGAGAATTCGACTATAACAAAGATTTCCGCTCCTTCCTACCCGGACCGGATACTTTTCAGAACATCTGCTTTTTGATCCCGGTCAACTCCTTGATTCATGGACTGGTCTAAAATCGAAACCATGGCGAATGAAAACAGGAACATATCCCGACGGACCCGGCGCGACATCCGCACCCTGAAGATTCTGACGGAGATTTATTGCCGGGATCATCACCGGTCGTCTCCGGACCATTCAGAACCATCGGGATTATGCCGGGAGTGCGAAAAATTTCTCGCCTATGGCGAAAACCGGCTTTTACGGTGCCCGCTGAAGCCGAAACCGGCCTGCCGCGACTGTCACATCCACTGCTTTTCCCCCAGTATGCGGGACACGGCCCGCAACATCATGCGCTACGGCTGGCCTCGAATCTTTCGTCGAGGCCGCATCGATCTGCTCTGGAGACTGCTGATGTCCCACGGGAAGGGCAGGCACAAAAAATCGGTTTATTGATTTCCATCAAGGTTGAAAAAGCCGGTTGGATGCAGGATGGATTCAACGATACGAAACAAACAACGATCAAACGGAATGGAGAAGGATCATGCTTAGAAATATCGTCAAAATCGATGAAGAAAAGTGCAACGGATGCGGTCTCTGCGTTCCCGCCTGCGCCGAAGGGGCCATTCAGATTGTTGACGGCAAGGCCAGACTGGTTGCCGACAACCTGTGTGACGGGCTCGGTGCCTGCCTCGGCGATTGCCCGAAGGGAGCCATTACCATTGAACAAAGGGATGCGGATGAATTCGATGAAACCGAAGTGAAAAAGGTGCAGGAAAAATCGTCTGCCAAAGTTGCGGCCAAATCCCACCACGGTCACGGCGGCTGCCCTTCATCCCGCCTGATGAAGCTGGAATCCGGCGCCGCAAAACCGTCAGAGGAAGGGGCCTCCCGTCAGTCGCGACTCGGCACCTGGCCGGTGCAATTGAGCCTGGTACCGCCCAGCGCGCCTTTTCTGGAAAACTCGGACCTGCTGCTGGCCGCCGATTGCGCCCCCTTTGCCTATGCCGATTTCCACAGGGATTTTCTCAACGACAAAACCCTGGTTATTGGTTGCCCCAAACTCGACGACGGGCAGGCGTATCTGGAAAAGCTGACCCGCATGCTGCAGGAAAACACCATCCGCAGCCTCACCGTCATCCGCATGGAAGTCCCCTGCTGCAGCGGTCTGGTCGCCATCGCCCAGCAGGCCCTGGCCGCCAGCGGCAAGCAGATCCCCTTGGAGACCGTCACCATCGGCATCAAGGGCGAGAGGAAGTAAGACCCCCCTTTTCCATTCCGCTGTTTCAGAACGAGCGGCCCGGTTTTAGTCGGGCCGTTCGTCGTAAGGGAAGAAAAGCGAAGGGCCTGGCCTGCCGGACTTGACACAGGCGGTTATCTGGATGATTTTACCCATTCAAAACAGATAAATTGAGGGCCTTCGCAAAGGGAAGATTGATGAAAAAGCTCAATATCATCGGATGCGGTCATGTCGGCAGAACGCTCGGGCGGCTTTGGCATCGGGAGACGGTTTTTTCCCTTGGTGACATCCTCAACCGCACCGAGGAGAGCGGATCAGAGGCGGCTTGCTTTATCGGGGCGGGCCGGGCGGTGGGCGAATTGGAGTCGATGGGCCCCGCGGATCTGTTTCTGATCGGCACACCCGATGACCGGATCGCCGCCTCCTGCGAAAGGCTTGCGGGCTCCGGCCTGCTGCGGCCGGGCGACCTGGTGTTTCACTGCAGCGGCGCCCTCCCCTCGACCGCTCTCGTTTCAGCCCGTCAGGCCGGAGCGTTTATCGGAAGCGTGCATCCGGTCAAAAGTTTCGCCGCCCCCGAAGTTTCCGTCGAGTCCTTTGCCGGTACCTTCTGCGGCTGGGAAGGGGACGAGGGGGCGCTGCGCATTCTCCGTCCCGCTTTCGAGCAGATCGGCGGGAAAACCTTTACCATCGATCCGCGGTTCAAAACCCTCTATCATGCCGCCGCGGTGATGGTCTGCAATTATCTGACGGCGCTGATCGAGATCGGTGCCCAGACCTATGTCAAGGCCGGGCTGGAGCGCGAGACGGCCATGCAGGTCATGGAACCGATCGTGCGGGGAACCGTGGAGAATATCTTTGCTTCGGGAACGGTGCGGGCGCTTACGGGCCCGATAGCACGGGGAGACCATGCAACGGTTTCCGGACAACTCGCCGCGCTGTCGGACTGGAACCCCCGACTGGCCGAAATCTATCGCGATCTGGGAGCGACCGCGCTGGAGCTGTCCCACCTTCAGGGCACAGCCTCGCCGGAGGCCCTTGCATCTCTGGCCGAGTTGCTGGCGGGGCGGATCAAATAAAAATTTCATGCGCGGTAGTGTAAAGAGGCCGAATGGGTCAGGGTGACCTGTGTTAAAGGCTGGATATGGAAGGCATGTTAGCAGGCCCAGTGGGTAGAATTGAGATCAACCCGCGCGGTGCCGGGACCATAAAAAGGGACAGGCACCTTGTTGACAAGATGCCTGTCCCACTTTCCGTTTGGATCGTCTACTAAACCTCTATATCACAGAATATTTTTGCATCTTCCGTGTTGACCGGTTTACAAAGGTTCGATTTGTCGTGAGAAACCACACAGCAGGTGAGGCAGGAATACTCTCCGCCCTTGTCTCTCAGAATCTCGGAACGCAGTTCGCCGGAATTACTAATCTCGCATATTTTCTTGCTTGGTCCTGTCATTGATATAACCCCCTTTCCAGAAAGGGAACTTCCGTCCTGTCCGCAGGACGAAAACCACTTTTTACTCTGTTTTTGAATCATACTATTTACTGCAAAATCCAGCAACCACCTCCAGGCGGCGAGAGCGCAGGCACTGGACGCCACAAAATGGCAGGAAGGCTCGGTGTGAAAGGCAATTCCTGCCGTCCCCTCCCCCGCCAGCCAGGCCGTCATGCGCCGGGGCCGCAGCCTCCCTTGCACATTAAATGAAGTTGGACCAGAATCTGGTGCACGGTTTTCAAGAGGCCTGCAGCTGACCAGGCGGTCCCTGAGTGTGCTCAATAACTTTATTTCGCCCGGCGCGTTTGGCCTGATAAAGTGCTTTGTCAACATTCTTCAACAATGTATCAAGAGGTAGAGGGTCCAGTGGCGACATCTTGGTGATCCCGATACTTGATGTCACCTTAAAGGGATGACCTTCAGACCGATACTCTGTTCCACGAATTTCATCTTGCAATCGATTTATAAAGCTATGGCCTTCCAATGAAGAGTCTCCATATAAGCATGCCAAAAACTCCTCTCCCCCTACTCTGCCGACAAGATCAGAGGATTTTGATATTTTCTTTATCAATGTCCCGAAATTTTTAAGGACCATATCTCCTGCAGCATGACCATATCTGTCATTGATATTTTTAAAATAATCGATGTCCATCATTATAAATGTTATTTCTTGTTGTTCCTTTATTGCTAACTTATATGTCTTCTCTATGCTGTTCATCATAGCACCGTGATTGAGCAAACCAGTCAGTGAATCCAATGTAGCTAGCTTTTGCAACTCTTCTTGCAGATAATGGATTCTGAAAACCATTCTGACCAGATGCCCAGTAACTATCGGCGCTACAATCAACGGCACTAAAGCTGCTGATGCAACAATTAGTATCCAATCTATCCGACTGAGGGAAGAAGACCATAAATTGGAGTATTCAAAATAAAGGCAAATGGAACACGTTAATAAAACGGATAGAGTGATAGAAATGGCAGTAATCAACACAACTGTTCGTTTGCCGCCCAGATTCAGCACAAATGATTCAAATTTCAAAATCTTGTTCCCCTTAAGCATAGGTGCGGATAAATTTTTCACCTTACCCCAGCCTCTTTTTTTAACCGTGATTCCCACCCGGCCTTTTTGTCACCAAAATGTTCTGTTTATATGGGAAAAGAGTTAATTTTGACAATTTTGTCAGTAAGAAATGCACCAACAACCAGAAATAGCGAGTTGGAGAGTTGGAGGAGCCGCGTCTCAACTTCGTACTTTTGTCAAGAGTTGAGACCCGATCCCTCAGAGCTCACCTGATTTCAATGCGGGCCCGGACGGCCCGTGAGCTGCTCAGGGCGCTGGAAAACAGCAAAAAAACTCGGCCATCTGACCGTCCGCAGGGGCTGCACCCGGAATAAAACGCCTGCAGGTATATACTTGTGAAGACTCCTTTGCTTCGGTGAGGATGCAGTCCTATGACGTGGACCAAAGGAATAGCCATCGGTGCCGGCTTTCTTGTCGGGCTGTGGGTGCTCGGGCGGGCTTTTTTGACCGTGCAGCTTCCGTCCAGGGAGGGGCGCCGGGAGGCCTTCCCGGACCCCATGGGTTCGGAAGTGACCCTGCGCGAAGCCTTTGATACGCTCCCCCACGAGGGGGGCCAGAAGGCGTCGTTGCGGCTGCTCGAGGACAACTCTCAGGCGTGGCTGGAGCGCTGGCGATTGCTGGACGGCGCCGGGGAGCGGCTCGACATCTGTTACTTCATCCTCAAGCAGGACGTCTTCGGCACCGCTTTTCTCGGGCACCTAGTGCAAAAGGCGCGGGAGGGGGTCGAGATCCGTATCCTTCTCGATGCCATGGGGACGAAGATGTCGCGCAGTTTCACCGGGAACGACTATCTCGACGCCCTCGTCAATACCGGGAATATCACCATTCGCATGTACCGGCCCCTGATCTACCGGTATACCGACGCCTTTCTGACCTTGAACCCGGCGGCGGTCTGGGTCAGCGAGCATGACAAGATCCTGCTCGCCGATGGGAGGAGGGCTCTGATCGGCGGCCGCAATATTTCCACCGAGTACTTCGCCCCCATCGAAGACAATCCGACGGTTTTCAGGGACACCGACCTGGTCCTCTCCGGGGAGGCGATCGGTGCCGCCCTGCAGGCCGCCTTCGCATCCGGGTATGCCAGCGGCGAAGCCAAGGCCGTCGCGCGCGAAGAGGTCGATCTGAACGATGCGACGGATGAGCTTCTGCTCGCCTACGAGGCGATGGACGCCTGGCTGCACGACCGGCCGATGACAGAGGCGGTCCTCGCAAAGATGGAGCAGAAGGGGCTGCCCTGGCTGAAGCAGCTCGAAGAGATGCCCCACCTGCGCGGCGCCCTGCAGCGCGGGCTGCCCAAGTCGCGCGAAGCCGAGGTGCGTCTGCTCGACAGCCGCACGCGCCTGGTAAAGGCCGACGACCCCATCACCCGCACCTTGATCCGGCTGGTGCGAAGCGCACGGGAGGAGATCTTTATCCAGAGCCCCTACCTCGTCCTCCCCCGCGAGGCTGTCGAGGTGCTCGCCGAGGCCGCCGAGCGCGGCGTGCGGATCACCGTCATCACCAACAGCCCCCTCTCCAGCGACAACGCCATGAGCCAGGCGGTTTTCCTGGAACAGTGGCCTGAGCTGCTGGCCCGCGTTCCGGGGCTCGAACTCTACGTCGCCCCGGACCGCCACAACCTGCACGGCAAGCTCGCCGTTTTCGACCGGCGCCTGGCCCTGGTCGGTACCTACAACCTCGATATTCTGAGCCTGGCGATGAACAGTGAACTGGTCGCCGCCATCTGGTCGGAGGCGGTCGCCGAAGAGATCCTGCAGCCCCGCCGACGGGACATCCGTGCAGGGGAAATTCTGGTGCAGTATCGCATCGCCCGCACGGACGACGGCACGCCGAGGCGGGGGAAGGACGGGCGGGTGATGGTCGAGTGGGGGCCGGTGGATCACCTCGATCTGGACGAGATGAGGAAGATCAGAATTTACCGCGGACTCTATCGCATGATTTCGCGGCTGAAGGGGGAGTATCCCTGGTATTGATGTTTCAAAAGCCGGTTTACTCCAGGTCGCAGGGGCTGACAACGTCTCCTTTCAGGGCATGCCATTTGAGAAGTCGCTCTTTCTGGGCCGTGAGGACCTCTGCCAGTTCCGGCGGCATTTCGGGAACTTGGGCGTAAAAAGTGAGAATCCGCTCGATCTTTTCCAGATTGCCGGCCAGCCGGATGCCGAACTGGGCCGCATAGTCCTCGCGGGAATAGGTCTTATTAAAAACCTGGCGAAACAGCCTTTCCAGGTCTTCGAAATAGGGAATGCGGCCGGTGGGAGCTTCGATGGCGGAGACTTCGTCGTGCACCCGCAGCTCCATCCATTTCAGCCAGACGGCTTTGTCGAGCTTGCCGTTGAGAAAGCGTCCCGCGGCATCCTTCAGCCAGTAGTTGGTGGCGAAAATTCGGGGCGGACGCTCGAGCTTTTTGCAAAAATCCAGGTTGTTGCGCAGGTAACGGCCGAGGGGGATGGACAGAAAATCGAGAATCGCCATGGGATTGCACTTGCGTACCCCCTGGGTTTCGAGGGCCGCAGCGGTCGTCTCGCTTTCCAAAGCGGCGCCCATGGTGACGATGCCGTGGATCCAGTCGAAACTCTCCTGGACCGGAACCGCCGTGTCGCTGTCCCTGCCGCCGTAGATGATGCCCTCCAGCGGTACCCCTTGAGGGTCTTCAGCCCTCGGATCGAGATTGGCCAGGGGGGACAGGGCCACCGTATATCGTGCATTTCCCTTGTAGGAGGGGGCGATCTCCAGATTGCCGCTGTCCCGTTTGCCCCGGAACCAGGCACCGGCATAATTGAAACCCTCGGCCGGCAGATCCTCCCCCATGCCGATCCAGTAGGGGCGGCCTTCGGCGACCAGCACATTGCTGAAGATCACCTCCCCCGGTGTGTGCAGCACGCGGAAAAGCTCCGGATCGTCCGCGGGATTGACCCCCTCGATGATCCCTAGGATGCCCTGTTCCACATTGACGGCCCGGGCACGGCCGTCCATGGCCCGGATGTAGATCAGGTCATCGGCCAGAATGGTTTCTCCCGGAACCATCGCCGTGGAGGTTTTGCCGCAGGCGCTCGGGTAGGCGCCGGAGAAATAGGTCGTGCGCCCTCCCGGCCCGTGAACCCCCATGAGAAACATATGCTCGGCCAGCCACCCTTCCTGGTTGGCCCTGCGGATCGCGAGGCGCAGGGCCGGCTTTTTCAGGCCCACGGAGTTGCCGGCATACTGGGTATTGACGCTGTAGACAAGGTCCTCGGCCAGATCGATGATGACCCGCCGTTGATGAAGATCGGCACTGACCCCGTTTTCGGTGCGCCCGTTGGAATGGAGCATGCGGAAAAACCTGTCCCCTTTGGCGAGGGAGCGGAATGTTTCGTAACCCGGCCGAAAAAGGATATCTTCACAGTGAGCCACGTACGGGGAGTCGGTCAGCTGAACACAGGGCAGGCTGAAAGGGGAGTTGTTGGGCCCGAGGCAGTAGAATCGAACGATCATCTCCTTGCCGGACATACTCCCGGCCATCCGTTCCCTGATCTCCTCCAGCCCCTGGCGTCGGGGCAGGGTGTTGAATTCCTCTCCCAGATCATTCCCGTCCCCCGCCAGAAAGCGGGTATTGGCCTTGTCCCGGGACTGATCATGCTGCCGACCGTTGGAAAAGGCGTCGAAATGAACGGTATGCCCTTCTGTGGCAAGGGGAATTTCCTCTCCGGCAGCCAGGGCCCGACGGCGCAGGTAGTCCCGGTCCTCCGGGCCGTCGTCGCAGATCCTGACCCGGTCGGGACGGCAAAGCGCCACGGTTTCGGCCAGAAACCGATTGAGCTCGGCATTGTCGATCCGGCCGAGCTTGCTGCGGCCGGTTTCATCAAGACAGTCTTTTAGGAGCTGCAGGCCGGCACAATCCCTTGATTTCCTCATATTGCTCTTCCGTGAAAGGAGATTTGATTCCAGCATACCAGATAGGGCTCTGCGGTCGTAACTGGCATTGCCCCTGCCAAATCAAATTCATTGACCACGTAGGCCAGAGAAAGCCAAAAAGCAACCCCAAACAGGGTTCATGGTTTTCCTCTGTGTTCTCAATGAGCTCTGTGGTGAAAGCTTTTAGGGTATCATCCACAGAATGCAAAAACCCGGGAAAGTCCTCCTCCCCGGGTCATTTTTTGTGCAAGATTCCCACGATCGCCTAGGCACCGCTGCGTACGACCAGTTCCGCCTCGAAAGCCCCGGCCGGGGTTTCGAATCCAACCAGGACGCGATCATGGCTGCCCGGAGAGCCGCAGGAATATTTCCGTCCTGAGATGACGGACGGAATTGAAAGCTGGATGTTCTGGCTCCCTTCCGGCAGAAGATATTTGATACCGCCGGCGACCATGTTGGCCAACTCACCGATGGCGTCCTTGACCTCGCTGTTGATCTCGTCGAGGTCCAGTTCAAGAAAAGCGTTGGTAATCGCCAGCGCCACCGGTTCCGGCAGATGCAGCAGGACGGTGCCCTTGAGATCTCCGGCAAAACCGACCATCCCCGACAGCATTTGGTCTTCGACAGCATCGACGGAACCGTCCTTTGGGGCGATATCCATGAAAATCATGGCTGAAAAGATTTCCTCGACGGCCTGGCAGATAATCTCCTTGTAGTCCATCCCGCACCTTTCTCTCTTGGATAATCGGTTTTTCTCTGATGGTATCGTCCCTTCTGAACGATTTCTTTAGTCAACAATGGCGATCAGTTGCGCTGCTCCAACGCAAAACGCGGCTCGGAGACCCCTTCGCTCCGGCAGACCGGACATTTTCCGGGGGTCCGCAAACGGTCCCGTTTGCTGAAAACGAACCCGCAGTCGAGACATCGGGCGGCCTCCTGCACCAGGACCTCCCCCTCATGCCCGGCCGACCTGCGGACATGCTCCAGGTGATCCCCGACCTGCTTCTCGCTGATCCCCACCGCCGCCGAAATTTCCCGGGCGGAAACCGGCCCCTGCCGGAGCAGGGCCGCTATCGCCTGGCGGACCGTTTCCTTTCTTTCCTGGGGAACAAAGGGCGAACTGTGCTTTTTCATGGCGGCCAGCCCCCGCAGGCTCTTTTCAACTGCCTGCCCTGCCTGATTTCATTCTCCGAGAGAGACGACCTGATCCGTGATCTCGGTGAAGGAGAGATCGTGGCTGATCAGGAACAGCTGATCGTACCAGTGTTCCGTCACTTCCTCACGGCCGACGTCGATGGCCCGAAAAGCCCGGGCCAGGTTTTCCCGCCGGGCGCCGTCCAGGTGACTGGTCGGCTCGTCGAAAAAGGCGATCCGTGCGCCGATGGTCTGCAGCAGGGCCAGCCGCAGGGCGACCACGGCGCTCATCATCTGGCCTCCGGACAGCTGGTCGTCGCTCCGCTCCCGAACCTGCCCGTCATGCAGATCCCTCAGCACCACCTGATAGTTGTCGGCCCAGGTCAGCTCCTCGTCGGCTTCCGAGATGGTTCGGTAGATCCGGTCGGCGCGCTGGCTGATCTCTTCGCGAAACCGCTCCGAGAGGTGGGAGGAGACATTCTTGAAGACTCTGTTCCGCAAATATTTGACCAGCTTTTCTTTTCTGGCCCACCCCGCCGCAAGAGCCTCCCTGGACGTCATCTCCCGCCGTATCTCCTCCAGCCGGGCAATCTCCTCGGTCAAACGTCCGCAATCCTTTTCCAGACCGGCGATCTGCTGGCCCATGGTGCCCAGTTCGCCCAGCAGAGATTCCTTTCGTTTTCTGGCGCCTGCATGACTCTCTTGATCGTAGTCGTCGATCGTCCTCTGCAGAAGATCGGCTTGGGTTTTTTTCTCGGTTTCAAGATCATTCAGCAGTTTGCAGTATTTTTCAAGGATTTCTTGAAGATTGGTCCATTCGGCGGCCTGCGCCTTGTGGGCGAAAAAGGCATCCCTTCCCTCCCGGTTGGCCGTCTTTTCCCCTTCGGCCCCTTCAATGGCCTGCTCCAGCCCGGCAAAGGCCTGCAACTCCTTTTTTCGCTGCTGCAGCAGGGCCTCCAGGTCCTGCTGCTGCCGCAAAAGAGCCTGCCGGTCCTGCTCGCGGGCGTCCAGGTCCTTTCGCCGTCGGGCGAGGGCCGCAGACTGCTCCTCCAGCGCCCGTTGCCGTCCCCGGGTCTCTCTGAGCTTCGCCGCCGCCTGTTCGGCCAAACCCTCCTCGGTCAAGAGCTTTTCCATTTCGGCTTCGATCAGAATCTGCTCCTTTTCGAGAGAAGCCAAACCAGTGGAAAAGACATCCCCGGCCGGACGGCCCTCCACGTTCAGGCAGGTTTCCTGGAAAAAGGGGCAAGTCCCTTCACTCAGCTTTACCCGGCCCTCCTCCAGCCCGTGACGTCGTCCGGCCACCAGGCCCTGACGGTTCCGCAGGGCGGCCAGGCGGTCCCGGAGGTCCGGGAGGCTTCCGGCCAGGAGGACCATGGCTGCGTCCTCCCCAGTCACCTTGCCGGCCGCGGCGATCCTCTCCTCCTCGGCAGCGATTTCGGAGCGGGCCCTGTCGATGGAGCGCATTTCCGCCTGGCAGCGTTCTTTCAGACCGGCGGCTTGACGTTCCAGGTTGGCCATCCCCGTTTCCATGTCGCGCCGCTCTTTTTCCCGCAGACGCAGGTCCAAAAGACGCTTTTCGGCGCTTTCGAAAGCTTCCATGGCCGGCCGCGTCGCTTCCAGCACCTTGGCGGCCTCGCCGGCATCGCGAACCCGCTGCTTCTGAATCTCGATTTTCTGGCGCCCATCGGCAATGCGCAGGGTGAGCTTTTCGACCTCGTTTCGCAGACCGGCCAAAATTTGCTCCCGCCCGTCCATCTCCCTGAGCAGACTCTCCAGCTCTTTCAGCGCCAAGGTCTTACGGTCCCGTTCCTGCGCAACGGATTCCAGCTCGGCCCTCACTTTCTGCTGTTCTTCCCGCTTTTCGGGCAGGACGGCAACTTGCTCCCTGCGCAGGGCGATTTCCGTCTCGAGCACCTCGATCTTGCCGCGGATGGTCCGGCCGAGTCCTGCTGTTTCGGTAAAGGTTCTGCGCCAGGCATCGATCCCCAGGATGGCATCGAATTCATCCCGCCGTCGGCTCGGCTGCCTGATGATGAAAGGCCCCAGAAAATCGTTCTGAAAAGGTCCGATCACCCGCTCGAACTGTTCCGCCAGCGGGCGGCCGTTGTCCAAACCGAGCAGTTTTTTCAGGCGGTCTTCGGTTTCGACGCCATCCTTGTGCTCCTCCACTTCGAAGGCACCGCCGACCTCGCGGCAGAGCAGCCATCGACCGGCGGTGCCGACGGTTCGCGAAACCCGGTAGCGCTTGCCCTGCTCCAGCTCGAAGACCACGGCAATCTCCCCCTTTTTGCTGCCGATGGAGAGAAAGCGGTCGGCATTGCCGACGAACTTTTGCGCTTCGACGCCGAACAGGGCATAGCCGATCGCCTCGAAAACCGTACTTTTCCCGACGCCGTTCGGTCCGGACAAAACATTGATGCCGGGGGCGAATTCGAGGGTGGTCTCCCGATGGCTCTTGATGTTGCGGAGATAGACGGAGAGAATGTGCATGATCAGATCTCCCCGTCCAGCAGGCTGAGCAGATCCTCCTCATCGACCGCCTCCCGGTGCACCAGATCGCGCATCGCCAGGGCCAAGGCGACCAGTTCCTCTTCCCTCCCCCGGTACTCGTTGCCGTTTCCGACCAGCTGGTTCAGCACCTCCCTTTCGATGTCGGCCAGGCTCTTCCTCACCCGGTCATCGCCGAAGCCCGGCGTCACCAGCGACAGATGGTTTTTCACTTCAAGGTGCAGCGGGTCCAGAAGTTCCTCCAAAAGAAGCTTCAGCCGTTCCCGACCAATTTCGAAAGGATGAAAACCGACCCTTCCGGTCAGTCGCATCTCAAGCAGGGGCCGCCGGCCGTCAAGGGTCCCTTTCCATTCCGAGAGCACCGACTGCTTCAACACCTGCAGTGCCTCTTCCACGGTATCGGCACCGTTCAGGCTGACCGTCAGCGTCATCATCGGGCGGGGGTCGGTCGGCCGGAATTCCGCTTCGAACACCCCCCCCTTCTCCTGCACCAGATAATACCCCTTGTCGTAACGCTCCTCGCCGAAATTGACCCGCTCCGGCGCTCCCGGATTGAAAGCAAATTTTTTTCCTTCCGGGGTTTCCACGGCATAAGGTTTATGGCCATGACCAAGAGCCACATAGTCGAATACCTCGGCCAGAGGATAGGCTTCCTGCAGGCCCATATTTCCGATTTCGACCGGAGAATATTTCCAAATGCCGACATGAAACAGCAGTAAATTTTTTTCGGTGGTGACGGCCTCGCAGATGCGTGGGACATGGCTTCCTGCCTGGGAGCCGATATAGCCGAGACCGTAAATATGCAGATCGCCGACACGGCACATCCCCCCCTGTCCGGTTTCCTCATCGAAGGAAGAGAAGCGGTAGCCTCCCTCGTCACTCCGATCTGGTCGCAGCAGCTTGACGTATCCCATGGCCGAAAGGGCCTCCATCCAGGAAATGCTGTCCCGACGATGAATCCAGTCGTGGTTTCCCTCCACGACAATGCATGGAATGCCGGCCTCCTTCAGCGGCAGCAGGCATTCGATGGTACCGGCGAAGGTTCGGGGCAGGATCTGTCCGGTATGAAACAGGTCCCCCGCTATCAGCACGAAATCGACCCGCTCTGCCAGAGCGTCGGCGATAATGCTGTCGAGACATCGGAAAAAATCGGCATAGCGTTCCGTTTCGGCAGCGCTTCTCCGATAGGTTTTTCCAAGATGAATATCCGCGGTGTGTATGAAACGCATGTTTGAGGCCCTGAGGAATCCTAATTATAGAACAACCGGCTTAATGATAAAAATGACCAAATGTAAGGAAAAAATTTAAAAATAAGAAGGGCAATAATTGTCATATAAGATGATATTTGGTCATTATTATCCTTATATTATTCAAATATTGACAAAATTCGATCCTTAATCACCTCGAAGAACTTTTCAACTGTTATTGAAGTGCAATCAGTTTCGGTAAAAGCCGGTATAATGTGAGAAAAAGGTGCTATTGCCATGATCCCTAAAAGAAAACTAGGAAAAACCGGTGTGGAAGTTTCCTGTATCGGCCTTGGTGGTGAAGGCATTCTCCGCTCCTGCGGCCGGGAACGGGAAGCGCAAGCGGTCATCGACCGTGCTCTCGATCTGGGTATCAACTATTTTGAATCGGCCCGGGCCTATGCCGACAGCGAATCCTATTACGGACTCAGCCTGGGATCAAGACGGCAAGGTATTTTTCTGGCCAGCAAGGCGCACGACCGCAGCGCTGCTGGAGCCATGGAGCAACTGGAGCAAAGCTTGCGGGCTCTGCGCACCGACTGGCTCGATCTGTGGCAGATTCACGATGTGCGCACGGACGAGGATCTGCAGAAAATTTTCGCTCCCAACGGTTTGCTGGAAGCCTTCCGCAGGGCCAAAAAGGACGGCAAGGCACGATTTATCGGCATCACCGGACATCAGGACCCCGACATTCTGCTGCAGGCCTTGACCCTCTACGAATTCGACACGGTCCTGCTGCCGGTCAATCCGGCGGAAACGCACTGGCTGAGTTTTCCCCACATCGTTCTGCCCGAAGCCCGTCGCCAGGAGATGGGGGCCATCGGCATGAAGGTCTTCTGCAGGGGTTTCGGCCTGCAGATTCCCGGTCAGGGAAGCGCCTCCCTGTGGCTCCGCTATGCCCTATCCTTCGACGTCTCCACCATCGTCATCGGCTGCGACAATCCGCTTCAGGTCACCGAAAATTTTGAAGCCAGCCAGATATCTCCGCTCAATACTGAGGAACGTCTGGCCCTGGAAAAGGCCATTAAGCCCTGGGCCAAACGATTGATGCCGTACAAACAAAGCCGGAACCCGAAAAAATCCATTCCCAAACCGGTCCGATTCCGCCCGCTGAACAGCGACTGTTGATCCTTTGTCTCTCTTAAGAAGGTCGGGTGATGTACGAGCGACTGAATCGAAGTACCGGATCATCTTTGGCTTATCGGATAACCCGCCCTCTCGGTCGGGAAGAGATGCAGCAGATCACGGACGAGTTGGAGGGAACCATCTCCGTCCACGGCAGGATACGGGTGCTGATCGATTTGAAAGCATTTCCATTCGACGGACTGGGATCGCTGTGGGAAGAACTCAAATTCGACATTCGCCATACACCCCGCCTGGAACGACTGGCCATTGTCGGTGGAACGGACGTCCAGCAGTGGGTCTCCAGGATATTCGGAGTCCTGACCCACACCCGCTGTCACTGTTTCAATGAGGGCGAACTGGATCGGGCATGGGACTGGCTGACCGGGGACTGAAGGTCCTCCGGCGGTCCTGGAACACCTCCTGATTATCATGGATCGCGGGACAAAGCAATCAGCCCCTTACTGTCCGAGGCAATTCTTCACCCCCTGGGCGAAAGAGATCGGTTCAATGCCGAAAGTGTCCGCCCAGGGTCCCCTGTCGCAGATATTCCCCTCCAGCAGCATGGTCAGCTGTCCAGAGGTGATCGGAAAAGCGGAGAACTGTTCCATGACCCGGACAACCGGTTTGACCAGGGACACCGGCTGGTGGATTTTTCGGACTTTGTCCTTGCCCAATGCCTTGCCGATCAGGTCGAGGATTTCATTGTAGGCATAATCTTCGGAACCGCACAGGTGAAAAATCCGCCCCACCGTTTCCGGCAACGACAGCGCCCGGACAAAGGATTCGGCCACCTGCTCGAGCGCCACCGGCTGCAGCCGGTAGCGGCCGTCGCCGATCACGGGCACCACCGGCGCCAGGCGAACCATTTTTGACAACATGGAAAAAAGATCGCTGCCCGGTCCGAAAATCAGCGATGGACGGAAAATGGTCCATTCAAGTCCCGAATCCCCCACCGCCTGCTCAGCCCGCCACTTTGTCCGCTCGTATTCGGAGTATCCGTCGGCCCTGGCGCCGTTGGCGCTCATGTGAAGATATCGCCCGGTGCCGCTGGCAGCTGCAGCACGAAGAACATTTTCGGTTCCCTGCACATGCAGTCGTTCGAAGGTCACTCCTTTGTCCGGAAATTCGCGGATGATTCCGACGAGGTGGATGACCGCTTCGCATCCCCGCATCCCCTCGGGGAGGCTGCCAGGATCGGTAACGTCTCCCGGATGGATCCTGATGTCGGGATGTTTTTCCAGTTTTCCTTCCGAACCGGGGCGCACGAGGGCGACAACCTGATGCCCGGCCGCAGCCAGCTGCCGCAGCACTTCGCCGCCCACAAACCCGGTGCTTCCCGTCACGAAAACCTGCATAGGACACTCCTTCAAAGGGTGTAGTGCGCCTTGTTCAAGGCCACAGCCAGAGCAGCAATAATCCTCCGGCCAGGGAAAATCCGAAAAGGACCGATATTCGTGCCAGAAGCCTGGCTTGCCCCAGAGCACCGACAATAAAAGCTTTGAACATGATATTGGACAGAGCTCCGATCATGACCATGCGCCAGCCGGTATCCAGGTCCAGTCGATCGTTTTTGATCATCTGGGCGGTCGACAGGGTGATGGCATCCATATCCGTCAGTCCGCTGAAAGCCGCCACCACATACAGGCCGGCATCGCCGAAATGCTCTTCGGCCGCCGCGACAGCCAGCAGCACGAGAGCATAGAGGGCGCCGAAAACCACCGCGGCGATAAGGTTCGAAGGATCCTTCGGCTCGGGTATATCCGCCTTTTTTCTGTGCGCCAGCAGATAGGCCGCCAGGGAGATCAGTCCCATCCACAGGGTCATGAGGCCGAACTGGGGCAGCATTTCCCAGAAAATTTCGGGTGCCACCAGAGCCACTTCGAAGGCCACACGAATAAACACGACCGTGGAGGCGATCATGATGACAAGGGCCGCCAGCGGGGAGGCCTCGGGAGAGGTTCTGGTGCGGCGCGCATAGCTGACGGTGGTGGCGGTGCTGGAAATAATCCCGCCAAGCAGGCCGCTCAGCACCGAACCCGTTTCCGCCCCCATATAGCGGGCCACCAGAAAACCGCCGAGGCTGATGCCGACGATCAGGACGACCATCAGCCAGATATGGAAAGGGTTGAGAACGTGATAGGGACCGTAGGAATGGTCCGGCAACAACGGCAAAATGACCAAAGCAATCAGAACCAGGCGAAAAACGGCCCGGATCTCGGCCTCGCCGATGCGCTGGACGAAACCGTGCAGAGGCTGTTTCCAGTGCAGCAGCATAGCCACGCCCCCGCCGATGGCCACGGCCTCCGCGACTCTGCCGGTCGGCAGCAGGGCGCCCACGGCGAACATGACCAGGGCGGCCACTTCCGTAGTGGGACCCGGATGCGCCTCCCGGGTGGTTTTGCGTCCCAGGTTGGCCATCACCATGGTGGCGCCGAGGGCGATCAGGCCGCCGGCCAGAATCCAGCCGCCGAACCTGACCGACAGAATGGAACAGACGGTTCCGAGGACGGTAATCAGGGCAAAGGAGCGGATTCCGGCGGCCCGGGGCTGGGACCATTCCCGCTGCAGGCCGACCAGAAGTCCCAATCCGAGGGCTATACCGAGTTGTTGCCAGACCTGCATGTTGATTTTCATCCTTTCTTCGCAACGCTTTCCTTTCAATTCTAACCGAACCCGCCGATTTCACAGAGAGGGATGAAACTTCTCCCGGGTTTTCGTCCGCCGGGTTTTCCATCCGCCCACAGCTTCTTTTTCTCCCTTTCTTGAAAACTTCTTTATTTTTTCTAAAGTTAACGGAAACTGGGAGGGGTCATGAAGCCGATGGTGTTGATAGGACGTTCTCTTCCTGCCCTGGGTGAACGCCTCATGCAGGCGCTGGATGCACAGCCGGGCCGCTGTCTGATCGAGGTTTTTCCCGACGGTGAAATCAAGGTGCAAGTGAAGGAAGCGCTTGAGGGACGCAAGGTCTTTCTGCTGCAATCCACCCACGCACCGGCCGGCGCACATCTCCTTGAGCTTCTCCTGCTCGCCGACGCCTGCCGCCGGCGGGGGGCCCAATCGATCGTTGCGATCGTCCCCTATTTCGGCTATGCCAGACAGGATCGCCGGGTTACCGGTGAGGAGCCGATCGGCGCCCGGCTTGTGGCCGACCTTCTGGCCTGCCGCTGCGACCGGATCATCGCCTTCGACCTGCACACTCCCGCCATCGAGGGATTTGCCGACATTCCCCTGCTGCATCTGACGGCGGTGCCTCTGCTGGCCGAAACCTATCGAAAACACCGCCATTCAAACGATGTCCTGGTCGCCCCGGATGCCGGTGCTGTCCGCCTGGCCAACCGATACGGCGAACTGTTGGATCTTCCGGTGGCCTACGTGGAGAAAGTGCGGAAAAGCGATCGCGAGGTGTCGGTGCGGGCGGTGACCGGTGAGGTCAAGGATCGGTCTCCGGTCCTGGTCGACGACATGATCAGCACAGGGGGGACCATGGTGGCCGCGGTGAAAGCTTTGCTGGAGGCTGGTGCAAAGCCGGACATATCGATTATGGCAAGCCACTGTCTGCTTGTCGGCGAGGCTGCTGATCGATTGGCGAAACTGCCTCTGCAGAGAATCCTCACCACGGACAGCATCACGCTGGCGGCAACCCGGCCTCTCCCTTTGGAAAGATACAGTCTGGCTCAGATCCTGGCAGACGAGGTGAACCGGATAGCAGGTATACCTCTCGAAAATTGACCGGCTTCCCGAACCAAGGCTGTCTCGACCACAGGCAGACGGGCCCTTGGTGACTCCCGGGGGCATGATATACTGAAACAACCCATCAGGGTTTAAGGCTTTCTGATTAGAAACGGGAGGCAGGTCATGCCAAATCCGGCTTCTCTGCAAGGGCAGGCGGCGCTGGTCACCGGTTCATCCTCAGGAATTGGCCGCGCCTGTGCCGAGGCGCTGGCCGCTGCCGGTGCCGACGTGGCGATCAATTACCATCATTCCGCCCAGCAGGCCAGGGAGGCGGCCGATCAGATATCCCGGCAGCACGGCGTGAAAACGGTCACCATCGGAGCCGATGTCAGTCAGGAGCAAGACGTCGAACGGATGTTCGCCAGAACCCTCGAGGCCTTCGGCCATCTGGATATTTTGGTCAGCAATGCCGGTATCCAGAAGGACGCTCCCTTTGCCGACATGACGCTGGAACAGTGGCGAAAAGTTATCGACGTCAACCTGACCGGCGGCTTTCTTTGCGCCCGGGCGGCCGCAAGGGAATTTCTGCGCCGGGGCCCCGTTCCCGAGCGCTCCCGCGCCCTGGGCAAAATCATTTTTATCAGTTCCGTCCACCAGAGGATCCCCTGGGGAGGACATGTCAACTATGCCGCCAGCAAGGGCGGGCTGATGCTGTTGATGAAGTCCATCGCCCAGGAGCTGGCGCCCCGCAAAATCCGAGTCAACGCCGTGGCCCCCGGTGCCATCAGAACCGACATCAACCGCGACGTCTGGGAAGACGAGCAGACCGCCGCCAAACTCTGCAGCCTGATCCCCTACGGCAGAATGGGTGACACTCTCGACATCGGACCTGCCGTGGCCTGGCTGGCCTCGGATGCCGCCGATTATATCTCTGGAGAAACTCTTTTCATTGACGGCGGCATGACGCTTTACCCCGGATTCGGCACCGGCCGATGACGGATCCTTTTCCTCCGAACCTCTGCGCCCATCGTCAAAACACCCTGTCGAGGAAGTTTCCATGCCCATCACCAATGCCGACATTGCCCGCATCTTCAACCATATTGCCGACCTGCTGGAGATTGACGGGGACAATCCTTTTCGGGTAAGGGCCTACCGCAATGCCGCCCGTACCATCAGCGATCAGCCGCAAGGCATGGCAGAGATGCTCGAAGACGGCAAGGACCTTTCGCAGTTGCCCGGAATCGGCAAGGACCTGGCCGGCAAGGTTGCCGAGATTGTCGCCAGCGACCGTCTGGAAATGCTGCGGACACTGGAAGCGAAGGTTCCACCCGATCTGTGCGAACTGCTGCGCCTCACCGGACTCGGACCAAAGCGGATCGCAGTGCTTTATCGCCAGCTCGGGATCAAAACTTTTGACGAACTGGCCGCTGCGGCCCGGGACCAGCGAATCCGCGAACTGCCCGGGTTTGGCAAGAAGACCGAAGAAAATATCCTGAGGGAGATCAAGGGCAAGACCGCGATGGCTTTGCGTACCCGGCTCGCCGAAGCGGAACAGGTGGCCGAACCGCTGCAGGCCTATCTGAAAGCAACCGAGGGAGTGAAGCAGGTCATGGTTGCGGGAAGCTATCGGCGGCGTCTGGAAACGGTAGGAGACCTGGACATACTGGTCGCCTGCGAGCGCGGCAGCCCGGTGATGGATCGGTTCACCGATTTCGAAAACGTGGTCGAAGTTCTGGCCAAGGGCGGAACCAAATCCTCGGTGCGTCTGCGCGGCGGCCTGCAGGTGGACTTGCGGGTGGTTCCCGCGGTCAGCTACGGGGCGGCGCTCTACTACTTCACAGGATCGAAGGCTCACAACATTGCCGTGCGTCAGATCGCCCAGAGAAAAGGGCTCAAGATCAACGAGTACGGGGTCTTCCGTGGTGAGGGCGAGGCAGAGGAGCGGATAGCCGGCACCAGCGAGGAGGAGGTTTTCGCAACCGTCGACCTGCCCTACATCGAACCGGAACTGCGGGAGAACAGCGGCGAAATCGAGGCGGCCCGGGAAGATCGGCTGCCGGAACTGATCGTCCCCGGAGACCTCCGCGGCGATCTGCATGCTCATACAAGGGCCACCGACGGCCGTTCTTCATTGAAGGAAATGGCGGAGGCCGCCCGCTCCCTCGGCTACAGCTACCTGGCGATTACCGAACACAGCCAGGCCGTCGCCATGGCCCGGGGTTTTGACGCCAGGCGGCTGGAGCAGCAGATCGAAGAGATTGATGAGCTCAATGAGGTCCTTTCAGGCTTTCGCGTTCTCAAGGGCATCGAAGTCGACATTCTCGAAGACGGCAGCCTCGACCTGCCCGACGAAGTGCTTGAGAAGCTTGATCTGACGGTCTGCGCCATTCACAGCAAATTCGACCTCACCCTGGAAAAGCAGACGGAACGCATCATCCGGGCGATGGACAATCCGCATTTCCGAATCCTCGCTCATCCGACCGGCCGGCTCATCAACAAGCGCGAGCCCTACCAAGTGAACATGGAGAAAATCATGAAGGCCGCCCTCGAACGGGGCTGCTTTATGGAAATAAACGCTCAACCGGACCGCCTCGATCTGAATGACCAGCATTGCCGCCTGGCGAAAGAGATGGGTCTGAAAGTGGCGATCTGTACCGACTCCCATCATACCGCCGGCCTCCGGAATGTGAAATACGGCATTTACCAGGCGCGCCGCGGGTGGCTGACCAGGGACGATGTCATCAATACGCGGGAGGTGGAGGATCTGCTGAAACTGCTCCAACGCTAGAAAGAAATCCGGCTTGTTTCATGAGTCTAATAGGGCCTATAAGACCCATAGGACCTATGGCGTCAATTCAGCCAAGACATTTCAAATCGAAATCGGAATCGAAATCGGCTTTTTGATTTTGACTTTACCCCTCACCCTTCCAACCGAATCCCCAGCTCCCGCAACTGCTCCAGCACCTTCTCGGCCCAGCCGTTGTTGGCCGCGGGGCTTGCGGGGCTTGGGTGCAGAATGCGGCCGATGCGGATATCCAGATCGGCCAGCGCTTCCCGGGCCCTTTCCTCGGCGAAACTGCCGATGCCTATTACGGTTTTGGCCTTGAGAGCGAGGACCGAATTTCTAAGGGCTTTGTCGCAGATATCGATGACCTGTCGCCGCTCCTGCGCCGGAAGCTGGACCGGTGTCCGGTTGCGGCCCGAGGCCTCCAGAAAAAGCAGTGGGCAGTAGTTCAGAACCAGAAAGCGCCGGAAAAATTTATCCGGTTCGCCGAATTTTTCCCGGAAAAGACCCCACAGGCGGCGCCCGCTTACCTCGCTGCGCCTGCAGTCGAGCCCGGTGACCGGTTTGCAGGGATTCTCCGAGGCCGGCCGGCCCACCGGTTCGCAGATCCTCAGCCAGTCGCGTACGACGGCCACCTCCCCAAAAGGCACGCCCGTCTGGGCCATTCCCCAGGGACCGGGGTTCATCCCCAGAAACACCGCCTCCTTGGGAGCCTTGCCGTAACGCTGCAGGTAGGCCTCATGACACTTCCAGGCATATTCGAGGGGATTGTAGACATGGGTGACGGGTTCGGCGAAATACAGGGACTGCAGATCATTCGATAACTTGCGAGTGATTTCGATCAATTGCATGAAACGTCTCCTGAAAAAATCGTTAGCCGCGATTTTGGCAGGCCCGGAGGTAAATTGCAATCAAAGCAGGGCAAAAATCCAAATCGAAATCGAAATCGGGATCGAAATCGGCTTTTGACCTTGAATGACCCCTCACTCCTCACTCCTCACTCCTCACTCCTCACCCCTCACGCTCTTCTCCCCGCACTTTAAATCCCTCATCCTTCTGTTAAAGTATTTGACGAATTGCCCGGTTTCATGCAAGAAACGCGTGAAAGAGAGAGCGACATGAATCCCTGGCATCTGGTTCCCGTGGACCAAACCCGCATCGACAAGGGCTTTCCGGTCGTCATCGAAATTCCCCGAGGGTCCAAGAACAAGTACGAACTCGACAAGCAGAGCGGACTGCTGCGTCTCGATCGGGTGTTGTACGGTGCCCTCCATTATCCGGCCAATTACGGATTCATCCCCAGGACCCTGGCAGAGGACGGCGATCCTCTGGACGTGCTGGTGCTCGGGCAGGAGCCGGTCCATCCGCTGACTCTGCTCGAGGCCCGAGCCATCGGCGTGATGCGCATGAGGGATGAAAAGGGCGCAGACGACAAGATCATCGCGGTCAACGTGCACGATCCGGCGGTGGCCGATTACACCGGCCACGAGGTGTTGCCCCATTACCAGATGCTGGAAATCCGAAAATTCTTCGAGGAATACAAGACCCTGGAAAACAAGGACGTGGTGGTGGAAGACCTGGAGGGTATTCCCAAAGCCCTGCAAATCATCGCTGCCGCCCTGGCCCGCTACAATGATATGGCTGATGAGCTGAAGAGGACAGAAAAGTGAACGAGGATCATCCTTCCAACCATTCCAACAATGCCTTGAAACAACGACCCGTCTATATCGTCGACGGATCCCGCACACCGTTTCTGAAAGTCCGGGGCAAACCGGGCCCTTTCAGCCCGGTCGACCTGGCGGTGCAGTGCGGCCGCCCGCTCCTGCTGCGTCAGGATCTGCCTCCCGACGCCTTCGACATGGTGATCCTCGGCTGCGTCAACGTCCTCGCCCATGAGATGAACCCGGCCCGGCTGGCGGCTCTGCGCCTGGGCCTGGGGGAAACCATGCCGGCCTTTACCGTTCAGATCAATTGCGGATCGGGCATGCTGTCGATCGACAATGCCTTCCGCTCCATTGCGTCCGGATCACAGGACCTGGTCCTGGCCGGGGGAGCCGAGGCGTTGAGCCAGGCGCCTCTGCTGGCGAAACCGGAAGCGGTCGCCTGGCTGGCGCAAATGCGGGAGGTCCGGTCCCCGGCGGAAAGCCTGCGCCTGATGAAGGGCTGGCGGGCGAATTTTTTGAAACCAGTGCTCGGTCTCAAACAGGGACTGACCGACCCCGTCGCCGGTCTGAGCATGGGACAGACCACGGAAATTCTGGCCCATCTGTTCGCAACAAGCCGGGAGGAAGCCGACCGTTACGCTCTGGAGAGTCACCAACGGCTGTCGCGCGCGCAAACCGAAGGCTGGCTTGAGGACGAAATCGAGGCGGCCATCTCCCCGACCGGCGAACTGTTCCAGCAGGACGATGGTGTCCGTCCCGACTCGACCCTGGAAGCCCTTTCCCGTCTCAAACCGGTCTTCGAGCCCCCCTTCGGCCTGGTGACGGCCGGAAACAGCTCCCAGGTCACCGACGGCGCCTCCTGGGTGATCCTCGCTTCCGAAAAGGCCTTGAAACAGTACCGCCTGACACCGAAGGCGGTGATCATCGACAGCGCCTGGGCCGCCCTCGATCCCCGTCTCATGGGGCTCGGCCCGGTCCTCGCAGCAACGGAGATTTTGCAGCGCTGGCGGGCGGCACTGGCCGACATCGACCTCTGGGAAATCAACGAAGCCTTCGCCGCTCAGGTCCTGGCCTGCCTCCGCGCCTGGGAGGATGGGGACTTCTGCAAGGGCGTTCTCGGCCTCGATCAGCCTCTCGGCCGCATCGATCGGGAGAAGCTGAATATCGACGGCGGCGCGATCAGTCTCGGCCATCCCGTCGGCGCGAGCGGCAACCGCATCCTGCTGCACCTGGTCAACGCCCTGCACCGCAAGGACCTGAAGGTCGGCATCGCCACCGAATGCATCGGCGGCGGTCAGGGCGGAGCCATGCTGGTCGAAAAAATTTGACTGTACGGGCGGACCCGCGTGTCCGCCCGTAGGATAGAAGGGACATTGTATGAAAGGCAACATCGGTCAATTTGTGCGGTCCCGGGAATTGGAAATGGGTCCCCTGTCTTCCCCCGAAAAGCGCGCTGAGGAAAGCCCCTGGGCCAACTGGCGGCTGGCCTGGGATGAAAACCGCGTGGCCTGGATCTCTTTTGATCGGCCGGAGAACAAGATTAATCTGCTTTCCGAGGAGGCGCTGCGGGAGTTCGGCGGGCTCCTGGAGACCGTCCAACGGCAAACCCCTGCCGGTCTGGTCCTGAGATCGGAGAAGCCCGCCGGGTTCTGCCATGGAGCCGATATCAATGAATTTTCCTCGCTGGGCGAGGATGCCCAGATCATCGACAAGCTCAATAAGGCCCATGCGATCGCCAACCGTCTTGCGGAATTGCCCTGCCCGACCGTCGCCGTTCTGCACGGTTTCTGTCTGGGAGGTGGGCTCGAGCTCGCCCTCTGCTGCGATTACCGGATCGCGGTTCCCGGCGCCCGCCTCGGCCTGCCGGAAGTGCTGCTGGGCCTGCATCCCGGCCTGGGAGCCACCGCCCGGCTCCCGCGTCTGATCGACCCGGTCCAGGCCATGACCCTGATGCTGACCGGCAAGATGATCCCTGCCAAGGAGGCCTATCAGCAGGGGTTGGTGGATGCTGTGGTGGAAGAGCGCCATGTCGCCGAAGCCGTCCGCGTCTTTACTCGAGGTCAAAGGCGCGGTCGTGAACCGGGTATCAAAAACAGGTTGCTGGCCTCCCGTCCGGCCCGCCGTCTTGAAGGCCGGTTGATGCGGGCGAAAAGCGCCAAAAAGGCGCCGCCGGAACATTACCCCGCGCCCGAGGCCCTGATCTCCCTCTGGGAAGAGAGCGGGGGCGACCTGGCGACCATGCTGGAGGCCGAAATCGCCTCTTTTGCCCGTTTGCTTTCCGACCCTACGGCCAGGAACCTGATACGGGTCTTCCTGCTGCGGGAAAAGATGAAAAAACTGACCGATTCGGAGCAGAGGCCTTTGCGTCAAGTCCATGTGATCGGCGCCGGCGCCATGGGAGGAGATATCGCGGCCTGGTGCGCCTACAAGGGGATCAGGGTCAGCCTGTACGACCGGCAGCCGATGACGATCGCCCAGGCGGTCAAGAAAACCGCCGATCTGTGTCACAGCAAAAAGCTCCCGGAGAAGGAGACCCGGGAAGTCCTCGACCGCCTGATCCCCGACCTGCGCAATCGGGGCGTTTTAAAGGCCGATCTTGTCATCGAAGCGGTCCCGGAAAAGATCGACATCAAACAGCAGGTCTATCAGGAGATCGAGCCCCTGTTGAAGGAAGGGGCCATCCTCGCCAGCAACACCTCCGCCATCCCTCTGGAGCAGTTGCGGGAGTTCTTGGCCGACCCCTCGCGATTCGTCGGACTGCATTTCTTCAATCCGGTTTCCAGAATGCAACTTGTGGAAGTGGTGCTGCATGACCAGCTTGGGCAGGAGGCCCTGGGCAAGGCCCGAACGTTTATCGGTCAGATCGATCGCCTGCCGGCGCCGGTGAACAGCTCACCGGGTTTTCTGGTCAACCGGATCCTGACTCCCTACCTTCTGGAAGCCATGATTCTGATGGACGAAGGGGTCCCTGCGGAAACCATCGACCAGGCCGCTCTCGATTTCGGCTTCCCGGTCGGACCTGTGGAACTGGCCGACCGGGTCGGACTGGACGTCTGCCTGAGCGTTGCCGAACTGCTGCGGAACCATCTCGGAGAGACCCTGGTCCCGGTCCCTGAGTGGCTGCGGGACATGGTCGCGGCGGGGGAAATGGGACGCAAGGCGGATCATGGCTTCTACAATTGGAAACAGGGCAAGCCGCAGAAGGACAACCGTTTCCCGGCACCGGAAAGGGATATGCTCGACCGACTTCTCCTGCCGATGCTGAACGCCGCCATGGCCTGCCTGTCCGCCGAGATCGTTGATGACGCGGACCTGCTGGATGGAGCGATGATATTCGGTACCGGCTTCCCCCCGTTTCTTGGGGGCCCCATTCATTACGCCCGCAGCCGGGGATTCAAAGACATTGCCGAAACCCTCGAGGTGATGGCGGCCAATTACGGCGAGCGATACAAGCCGGACCCCGGCTGGACTGAGAGAGATTGAGCCACACAGATAAAGGCATCAACCCTGTTATCGAACGCAGATAAAGTCGGATTTACGCAGATAAGGTCAAAACCACGGAAGTCTTCATTCGCTTTTATCCGCCCTTATCCGCAGTTATCTGCGTTCAATAAAAGCTTTTCGATTCTCCCGGTCTTCCTCTGTGTGCTGTAGTGCCAGGCTTTAGACAAGGCGACCATTGACAGATTCGCAAATTCCTTCCGTCATGCCCGAATGGTTCTATCGGGCATCCATGGATTCAAAGATTTAACGGCTGGATTCCCGATCAAGTTCGGCTCGGGAATGACATTTTGCGTACAGTCCTGCTTGCCCTGAAGTGAGAATTGGACCTGATCAGGTAAGATTTCGATTTTGACCAGAAAAAACGGAAAACAAATTAATAACGCTATCAATCGAAGGAGTAACCCATGGGCAGAAAGGTCGATGTGGCCATTATCGGGGCTGGCAGTGCAGGATTGGCGGCGCTGCGCCAGATCGTCAGGACCACTGACAATTTTCTGCTGATCGACCAGGGTCCCCTGGGAACCACCTGCGCGCGGGTAGGCTGCATGCCCTCCAAAGCTCTGATCGAAGTGGCCCGGGATTATCAGCGGGGCTTGAAGCTGGCGGACCGGGGAATCGGCGGCTGCGACGGTTTGACTATCGACATCCCCGACGTGCTGCGCCATGTGCGCCGGATGCGGGATCATTTTGCCGGCGGCATGGTGGAGGTCACTCGAAACCTCGCCGGAGACAGGCTCATCATCGGCAGGGCCACCTTGCTGGGGCCGGACCGGATCGAGGTCAACGGCGAAAAGATCGACTGCAACCGGATCATTCTCGCCATCGGATCCAAACCGGTCCTGCCCGAAGCCTGGAACAGGTTCCGTGACCGCATCCTGACCACCGACAACTTTTTCGAGCAGGAAGACCTGCCCCGCCGCATCGCCCTGGTCGGCCTCGGTACCAACGGCATCGAACTGGGCCAGGCCCTGGCCCGGCTGGGGATCAAGGTCACCGGCTTCGGCCGCAACCGTTTTATCGGCAACCTGCGGGACCCCGAAATCAATCGGGTGGCCATGGGAGTCATGGATAAGGACTTTTCGCTGCATGTCGGGACAGAGGCGAAGGTTGAAATGTCGCCCC
This sequence comes from Syntrophotaleaceae bacterium, assembly GCA_041390365.1. Lineage (NCBI taxonomy): Bacteria > Pseudomonadati > Thermodesulfobacteriota > Desulfuromonadia > Desulfuromonadales > Syntrophotaleaceae > Syntrophotaleaceae bacterium. The sequence continues at coordinate 1,482,266 of JAWKQB010000001.1, forward strand.
GGAGCGATTGCCTGCTGATCAGCAACGGCAGCGCGGAAATCGAGATCGATTCCTTCATCGCGACTACGGGAGTGGTACCAAACGTCCGTGGGCTTGGCCTGGAAAACCTCGGAGTCAAACTCGACAAGAACGGAATGCCCCCTTTTTGCAAGCATTCCCTGCAGATCTGCAACCTGCCCGTGTTTATCGTCGGGGACGCCAACAATTATCTGCCGGTGCTGCATGAAGCCCAGGATGAAGGATTCATCGCAGGCATGAATGCTTTGGAGAAACAACCCCTGCAATACCGGCGCCGGACCCCCCTCCGGATCGGATTCACAGATCCCCAGATCGGACAGGTTGGAACCACCTTCGATCAGTTGAACCCGGACGGAATCGTGATCGGCCGAGCCGACTTTGCCGATCAGTCAAGGGCCGTCATCGAAGGGAGCAACGCGGGCATGCTGCATCTCTACGCGGACAGAAAAACCGCTCGCTTGCTGGGAGGAGAGATGGTGGTTCCGGAGGCGGAGCATCTGGCCCAACTGCTGGCGGTCGCCGTACAGCAGGAACTGACCGTTCACGAAGCCCTGATGTTCCCCTTTTATCATCCGACCGTGGAGGAAGGCCTTCGCTCGGCTCTGCGGGATGCGGCCCGGCAACTGGCCGATACTCATCCCGGCACGGAAATGGCCCTTTGCGAGAGTTGCCCGCCCTCGCCGCTCTGCTGAGAAATGGTCTTGAAGACTATTTTTTACAGCCGGTCGAAGAGAATTTTGGTGGCATAGGCGACCAGCAGGGCCCAGCCGAAACTCATCAGGGTGCCGATGATGATGTATTCGGCCTCCTTGCGCTGTTCCGGCGCCCTCACCTCGCCGATCCGTAAAATGGATTTGGCGGCGACCAGAAAACCGACCCCCTGGGTCTCCCCCATCAGGACGAACAAAAAAATCAAGGCCCGCTCCAGTTGTCCGATCAGCCGCCCGGCGTTCGGCAACCCCTGGGAGTTAATGCCGACGGCCGACTGGAAAGGAGCCACAGCCTTGCCGACCCAGAAGGTCCCCACCCGGACACAGAGGATTCCTCCGGCAAGCAACAGTACGCCCCGCACATAAAAGGGCAGCAGCGTTTGCCAGAAAGGGACTTCGGCGGGATAAATCCAGAAACCGCCGATGATTGCAAGGCTTGCAAGATGCAGCCCCTGGTCGGCGAGGAAAACGGCGGGGCCGTCCTTCCCGGAAAGGGTCTTCAGCCCGTCCAGCACCAGATGGGTGAGGAGGACCCCCACCGCGATCCGCCAGTTGAACCAGAGGCCGCACACCAGGTAGGTTATGCCGGTCACTGTCAGAAGATGAAGGGTGAAAAATCCGGCAGTCCGTTTGTCACGGACCATGCGATCGGACTGCAGGAGAAAATCCCCCAGCAGATGGCCCGCAATCAGGCAGACGGTCACATCCAGGGTATCGGCACCCATCGTTTCCCTCCAACAAGCAACCTCTTAGGGTTGCTTATGGAATTTGCAACCTTATGTGGTTGCAGAAATCTCGAAACGGAAATTTTCAAAACACTTCACGGCACCCTCCACTGCAAACCACCCCGCGGCATCGAGGTTCTTGGCCACAGCCTGACGACTGACTCCGTCCGGCCAGAATTCCCGGATCTCCTCCTGGGTACGGTCGAGAAGGGCCCCCTTGACGGCAAGGGCCTGCTTAACCGACCATCGCTCCGCCAGAATCCCGGCCATGGCGACGACGGTCTGCAAGGGTTGCAGACAGCCGGGATCGATCCGGTTTTCGGGCACGGCAAGGCCCAAAGTCTGCTTCAGGGGCAGGTCGTCGAGGGCTTGGCCAGAAAGGCGAAAGGCTTCCCCGTCGGCCCCTCCGGTGGAATTTTCGGGCAGGAAGTCGATGCCGCCGACGCCGATGGCGAAACGCATGTCGATGCGGGAGGGAGCGCCGGCCGCCTTCAGGGCAGCGCGAAAAAACAAGGCTGTTCGCAGGGCTTTGGTCGGTTCGGTGAGCAAAAACTGGATACTGTCCCCTCGGAAGATGCTGATTTCGCCGAGAAGCAGGTCGGGGAAAAATTTGCCCAGTTCTCCGCCGACCTTCAAAATTGTATCGTGCAAGCGGCCGCGATCATCCGCCTTCAATCGGGACGACTTGATCACATCGCCCGTCAAGGCCGCATAACAACGATCCTTTTGCACATCCATGAACCTGCTCCATGTTTTGATTTTAACCAAATCGAAATCGCTATCGAAATCGGTATCGGAATTTAAGCTTTTTCGCCTTTTTTGTTATTTTTCAGGATCTCGATCAGGTCAACCTATAAATGGATATCACGAAATTTTCAATGAAAAAAACTTGTCTTAAGACCTGTGGCGCCGTCGGGCAAGTTCGCTGACATATTCCCTGCCGAGAGTCTTCCTGTTTTCCCGTATCCACTCACTGAGAAGAATTTCACCCACCGGTTCGTCTTCGACATAAAGCATTTCACCCATCAAACCCTCGATTTCATCGCGGGTCAACAGAATGTCATCGACCATCGCGCCGACCTTCCGGGCTATGTTCAACCCGGTTTTGAGGGAAACGGAAATTATTTTCCGTTTCCTGCCGATCTCCCTGCCAAGCAACTCGACCAGTTCCCGAAAAGTGTAGGTTTCCGGGCCTATGGCGTTGATTACCCGGTTTTCACGGCTTGCTCCCTGCTCAACGGCGATCCGGGCCAGGTCGTCGACATGAATCGGCTGCAGACGATAGCGGCCATCGCCGAACATGCCAAAAAAAGGAAAACGGCGCAGCATCCAGGCGATGTTGTTGATCAGAATCCCCTCCGCACCGAACAGCATCGCAGGTCGCAGGATCGCGTAGGACACCCCGGACTCTTTGATCAGCTTTTCGAGAATGGCCTTGTCGCGAAAATATTCGAAAGGCGAGTCTTCCGAAGGATTGGTGATGCTGACGTGGACAATGCGCTGTACCCCTGCCTCCCGGACGGCATCGAAGAGTATTCGGCTGTTGGCCAGGGCCTGCGAATAATTGAAATGTTCGCCGTAATTGAATCGGACCCAGTAGGTGTTGTAGAAGACCTTTGCACCCCGCAACCCATTGACCAGGGCCTGGTAATCGCCGAAATCGAGAGGACGAACCTCAACCCGACCCTGGTGCGGATCGTTCCCCGGCCTGCTGTTGGTCAGTGTACGGACTTGATGTCCCGCTGACAGCAACCGGGCGGCAATGTACTTTCCGGAAAAACCAAAGGCACCGGTCACCACGTGCAGGCTTTCTTCCTTCATGGAGCACCTCAAAATTTTTTTTGGAAGGGAGTCTGTATCGGGACCGGCAGAGAAGAAAATTTTATTTCCTCCCGATGAAGCTGCGGCGCCGAAACGGGTAACGAATGAATTGTAACACCCGCGCAGGATGATAAAATCATACCTGAAAGGTTACAATTTGCTTAAAAAGGGGAAAGACGATGTCTTCCATCTATCGCTGTGAAACCTGCCGGGTCATCTCCGACGAAAAGGAATGGCTATGCCAGCCGGAAAAGCTGATGAGCCGCTCGGAGCTCTGTCAGGCTTCACCTGATCACACCAATCCGATCTGTCACCGAATGGATCAGAGGCTGGAATATCAATGCCATTCCTGTGGACGCCTGACCGACAAGGCAGACCTGGTCTGCAGTCCGAATCTGCATCGAGCAACGGACGAAAGCATCACAGGTGTCTGGCGAAGAACCCCCTTCAGGCCCAGAAAGGAATGGCCGCGGGAAGAAGGCCAGCGATGAGGATAAGGCCTATTTGCCGCGGGTTTGGCAGAATTTGTCGACTTCAGACTCCGCTAAAGTTCTTTGCTGCTATACTGGAAAAGGTCTGAAGTGGTTGGCTGTTGATCCGTCGGATGATCGAACCCATTTTTCAAGGAGATGCGAGCCATGAAAAAGAACGGTTCATTATTGCTGTTGGCGATTCTGATGGCAGGGCTGCTGCTCTTGCTCACATCCTGCGCCGTAACCACCGAGAGCACCGAAGGCACCACCGACACATTGGAAAACACCTCTGATGCCACTACCGATTTCACTTCCAGCACCAGCCCCGGTGACGATCATTCTTCCCAGGCGGAAAAAACCAGAGCCTTTGCCACGGTCAATCTCGACCGACTGCGGGAGGACATGGCCCGCGGGAGCGGCGAACATCTGGCTTCACTGGCCCACCTTATGGGCATAAGCGAAGAGCACCGCCAGGATTTCTTTGAACTGACCAAGGCCAGTTACCCTGAACTGTTCCGGGCCGAACCTGTCCGTGCGGAGGACCTGCTGGCCGGACTGAACAGCGAATTGAGCCATCATCCCGAGTGGATGCGTAAATAATTGCGATTCTTTTGATCCTGTCTGCGTTCATCCTTTCCTCAGGGACAAACTTTTTTCCTCCCCTGCCCGGGGCCTGGCGAACTGTTCGCTCGGCCCCGGCCTTGATTCTTCCAGCTTTTATCCTCCTGCTTTTCCTGCACCTTTTCAGCGTAAACCTGGCATGGGCCGCTCCTTCATCCCTTGCCGATCCTCCCTCCCTCGCCTCTCTGGCGCAAAGCCGGGAATGGCATACCCTTCTCCATTATCATCCCCGCGGCCTGGGGCGAGGATTCGAAAGCCTGGTGGATGCGAAAAGCTTTTTCCTGGCTCCTGACGGCAAGACGGATCCCGAAGCCGAACTGGAAGCAACATTCAAAACAATCTTCGGCGGAAATGATCCCGAGGAGCAGAAGCGGGCCATCTGCACCTTTCCGGCCCGCTACCGGTGGCTGCAAAGGATTTTCAATCCGGAAGAGGCACCCTTAGAACCTCCCTGCGATCCCTATCGTCAATGGGTATGGGATCTGCAGCCCTTCCGCCTGACCCTGGTTTTTCCCGCCGCCTATCTGAACAATCCTGCGTCCATGTTCGGTCACACGCTGCTGCGCATCGACGCCCGGGACCAGGACGATCAGACCCGGCTGCTCGCTCAGACCGTCAACTATGCCGCGGACAGCCGCGGACAGCACGGTTTTCTTTATGCCTTCAACGGCCTTTTCGGCGGCTACCGTGGACGGTTTTCCATGGCTCCCTACTATGTCAAGGTCAAGGCCTACGGCGACATCGAAAACCGGGATATCTGGGAATACAGCCTGAATCTCAGCGAGGAGGAAATCGAACAGCTTCTGGCCCATCTCTGGGAAATGCGTTCGGCCTGGTTCGATTACTACTTCCTGGACGAAAACTGTTCCTACCACCTGCTGTCCCTGCTGGAGACCGCCCGTCCCAAAGAGAGGCTCCTCGACCGTTTCGACTGGTGGGCGGTTCCTTCCGAAACCGTCCGGTCCCTCGCGGAAGCGGAACTGGTTGGGGAGGTGCGGTTTCGTCCCTCGCGAACCACTATTCTGCAGGAAAGGGCCTGGCGCATGGATGGAAACCTGCAGTCTCTGTCGAAAGACCTGACAACAGGCCGGCTCGGTTCCGATGCCGCTGAAATCCGCAGTCTTGATCCCGTGGATCAGGCCCAGGTGCTGGAACTGGCGATCGATTATGCCGCCTACCTGCGTAACATCAAGGCCAGGGAGGCTCCCCTGGCGGCCGCGAATCTGCCGGGGCTTCTGCATGCCCGCAGCCGGCTCAAGGTGCCGAACCAGACCCCGGAACTGCCCGCTCCGCATGTCTGGCCCGGTAAGGGGCACCAACCTGCAAGGGTCGATCTTGGCTACGGTTTTGAAGACGACCGCCATTTCATCAGCCTGTCCGGCGGACCCGGCTATCATGATATCTTCGACCCTCAGGGCGGATTCACCAAGGGAGCCCAGGTAATCGCCCTGCAGGGGGAACTGCGCTATTATCCCGAAAAAAACAGGATCGAACTGGAGCGCTTCGATATCCTCGATATTCTCAGCCTTTCGCCCTGGAACCGTTTTTTGCATCCGGTTTCGTGGAAATTGGCCCTGGGGCTCCGACGGAAACATCGGGAGGCTTCCGACCGGCTGCTCCTGGGGGCGGTCGATACCGGCTTTGGAATTCACCGTGAATTGTCGCCTCGAACCTCGGCGCACCTGTTCGCCGAGGGCACTCTGGAGGTGAGCGACCGTCTCGAAAATTTCGCGGCGCCCGGAATCGGTCCCGGGATCGGGCTGATGCACGATTTCAGCGATGAATGGCGGAGCGGTCTGTTCGGCCAGGCGCGGTACTTCCCCCTGGATGAATCCCGGATCGACCTCGAAATAACGGCCCGCAACCGGCTGGTATTCGACAATGGGAATATGGTGGGTCTGGACCTGTCCTGGAAACGGCAATTCGACCGCGGTTTTTTCGCTGGCACCCTCTATTTGCGCTGGTTCTTTTGAGCTCCGGATCAGGCCGTTTTCGCCACCCGAATTTCCCAGTCATCAGACCCAAGCTCCCTCATGGTCACCTGAACCGGAAGGAATTCGCAGATAACCTTGGCATTTGTAGTCAGGTGCGGGGTGGGGGCCAGAGTGCGGAAGCTGCCGCTGCCGGCGAGGGCCAACGGCAGCAGCAGCTGATCGGCCAGATGGGGACCGACCGGAACGGCGGCACGAAGAAACCGTTCCACCTCAAGCACGGCATTTTCGGCAACATTTTCCGCTCGAACGCCGCGTGCGCCAAAACCGCTGAAAACCTCCGTGACATTGTTCCACGCAATTTCGAGCAGAAGAACATTACCGGGGCCGAAAGCAGGGTCCGTCTCCTCGACTATGCACCGTTCTTCATCCCACCCAAGGCGGGTTCGCACCACCTCCAGCTCCCGTTCGGCAATATGCCGGGGCAGTCCCGCCACGACCGCCCGGGCCGATCTCTCCAAGCCGGGGCCGCGATTCCGCAACTCCATCGGCACCAACTGGGAAACCGGTTCCACGGACAGGATGAATTTCCCCCCTCCGGCAGGGAAAAATCCGGGGCGGACCATTTCCGCCGTCAATTTGGGGCCCATCTTTTGGAGGAGAGGGAGAAAGGACCTGGCCAGAAAATCGAAGGGCGGGGCGTGAGGATTATGGGTCCCTCCATCCAGAACCAGTTGCGAGGGGCTGTCGGCTGTCAACAGGGCGGGCAGTACGGTCTGCAGCACGAGAGTGGAACTTCCGGCGGTGCCGACGGAAAAATGATAGCTGCCCGGTACGACCCTTTCAGGATGAAATTCCAGTCGCAGCGAGCCGGATTTGACCCCCTCGACCCGAGCCCAACCGACCGCTGCAGCCGCTTCCACCGCCGTCAGATGCTGGCGCATGAGACCGGGCTTTTTGCGCCGGGCACGAATGTTTTCGATGCGGAAAGGCTGACCTGTCACCAGGGACAGGGCCAGGGAAGAACGCAGGATCTGTCCTCCCCCCTCCCCCAGAGAACCGTCGATAACGATCATTTGTTTCTCCCGTCTATCGAAATCGGATGTTCAGTATCTTTTGTTCGGAAATCCGTGTATGCTTGCTGGGTACGCTCCTGGAACCAACATCGCCCTTCAGACCGTACGGAGATGACGTTACGGAGTGAAGAAAAGAGATCGGCCCTCGTGCCGGGTTTTTCAGGCACGTCACCATTCAAGCCTGCCCCGTAGATTCCAGCGATCTCCCTGGTTTTTTATTGGCTAGCCAAGCAAGGGAGGTCCACCATGCAAAGCATCACGCCTTCGACCGGTGACCCTATCAAAGCCCGCTGCACAAAATGTCGCAAGAACACTGACCATGTCGTGATCACTATGAGTGAAGAAGGCCCTGTCAATGTTCAGTGCAAGATCTGCAGTCGGCAGCACCACTATCGGCCACCCACCGCGGAGAAAAAACCTGCCGTGCGACAAAGTGTACAGCCCCGAGATGCCGAGTGCAAAGAGTGGCAAGACCTGCGTCCAAGGTTGAACGGCTCCGCGGCGACGGACTACTCCATGACCTCTTCTTACAAGGTCAAAGATCTGATTGACCATCCCGTTTTCGGCATCGGTATTGTACAGCGGGTGGCCGGGCCACAAAAGATTGAGGTCCTTTTTGAGGCCGGCAAAAAAATGATGCGCTGTAAATAGCCGGCCCAAACGAATTTTGCTGAACCAAGTGGAAAGAGATGAAAATGAAAAGTTGCGATCTTTGTGAAGAGCAATCGAAGAAAACGCGTAATGGAAAGCCACATGAATACTTGATAAAAGTAGATGAGCTTCGCATGTTCAAAGGGAAAAATCCCCAAGGCTACGAGGAGCAGGATTATCAGTGCCTGACATGCAAGTCAAAATTTACCCGGAGTACTAATAAAAACGATCTGGCATGGACCCTCTGGCAAGGGTGATTGTTTTTTCGTAATGCTCAAGAGAGACGTCAGGGAGAGGGCGATTTCCTGCCAGGGATTCCGCCCTTTTCCTATACGGCCTCCACGGATGAACGGTCAGTCGTCTTCCCACAACTTTTGAGCCAGCACTCAAAGCGATCCCTCGGCCTCCTGGATAAAATCCGGCCGAAGGTTTCAGGGTTGTGGAGATACAAGCAGTGCCGAATCGAGGTGTAGGGACTAAAGGTGCTTTCAGGGTTTTCCATCATGAAGTCATCGCGGTAATCTCTTACGTTTTTCAAATTCTCGATCAGGCTTTTATGCAGATCCCCCTTTTGAAAACCGCTGTCAAACTTCAGAATGTTCTGGACGAAGTCGTCGACTTTAATGTCCTCAAAATCGAACTCCTTGAAAAAATGGCCCGCAACACGCAGAAAATTAAAGGCATTAAGCGCTTTTCCGCTGGCCGCAGTCGGCATTCTACCGGCTGCTTCATCATTCTCGGCAAACGAATCGCCAGCCAGGCCCATCGTTGCCTGCTCCAGCAGTTCCATGGTGGCGTTACGGATTTCCTTGAATTCCCGGTCGGCCAGTTCAAACAGAGCCGAGAGCAGATTGATCCTGCGCTTGAGATCATTGGGGATCGATTTTTTATATTTGATTTTGTGGTCCAACACACTCCAGGCATCCTGGATCAAGGACCTGATCTGCACTTCGAAGGGGCGGCCTGAGTACTGCTGGGGCTCCTCGCTTGGGGCCAGGTCCATATGCAGCCCCTTGTATCCAAAGGAATCTTCGGTACTCTCAACGGCCGAAATCTTGTCGGTGACATCAATGACCTTGAAGTGCCCCTTCAACACCTCCGACAGCACGGCGATCTGGTCTTCGTAGAGGCAGACGATGCGGATGCCCACCAGGTCGGAAATGTAGTCCTTGATCTCATAGGGCTGTTCATCGGCTTCGAGTTTACTTAAATATTTGCGTTGAAACTTTTTTATGCACTCCTCTTTGTCCTTGACCCGCCCCTCGATTTTCGTCACCTCGCCGACATCGGAATCCTTCAAAAGGGATTGGATGGCGCAGATATAGGCGTTTTGGGCCTCCTCAAAAAGGTGCCGGTTGTTATCGTAATATTTCATGAAATGGTGTCGTTCAAGATCGAAATCCAGAGAGGCCAAAGGCAACTCCTTCCTTTAGATAAGGGATAGTGGATGGAAACAGGAGATCAGAGAGGCTGTGACAGGAGAAAGGAGGCTTGTTGCAGGGTAGGTGTTCAGCAAGAGATTGAGAAAATTCTTACCCGTTATCCTTCTCTGGAGATTGCTCGGTACTCTCCCCCTGTTTGCGCTCTCTCTTTTCTTCCTTCTTCGCTTTTCTGGCCAGTTCCTTCTGGCGCTTCTCGTATCCGTAATTAAGTTTTCTTGCCATTTTCTCACCTTTCTTTTCTGCGGATGTGAACAGTAAAAAATCAAAAAACCCCGCCTCACGGCGGGGCCTTTTGGAATTAACCATGAATTTCTGCGACAGGCAGCAACCCGCGCCGCAAGGTCGATCGCGTTTAAATCTTCCGAACGTTAGAAGACTGCGGACCTTTTTGTCCTTGGGAGACATCGAAGCTCACACGGTCTCCTTCAGCCAGGGACTTGAAACCCTCACCCTGAACAGCGGAGAAATGAACGAATACGTCCGGTCCGTTGTCCTGCTCGATAAAGCCGAAACCTTTTGCGTCATTGAACCACTTGACAGTACCTTGTGCCATTTTTCGAATCCTTTGATCCCTGCTGGGAATCCTGATTGGTGGTGCAATTTGTGCCCTTTGCAATAAAAAACACACAACCGAAGGGATTGTGTGTTGTTCCAAACTGACGAACTGTCAATTGGTCGGGCAACTGAAATTGTACACACACTGCTTAAGTTGCTAGAACTTACCATGGACCCGATTGGAACGCAAGGTCTGAAAAGAAAAATTAATAAACATCTTTTTCGGCAGACGCAGGTTTCTGGCAGCAAAGGAGCTTCTTGCCTTCCTGAAAAAGAACCTCGATCTTGCAAGGCCCGGTTTGGCGGGTAACCAGGCCCAGTCCGAAGGAAAGGTGCTGCACCAGGTCCCGGACATGATACGTGCCGGCCATGCAGTAGGGGACGGCCTTTTCCGTCTGCATGCCCGGTCGAAGGGAGGCCCATTCCTTTCGTTCGCATGCAGTCTGCGCCGCCCGTGTTCGGGACGAAAGGGGCGCATCCTTGCGGGCGGTCTTCTGTGCCTTGGACGCTTTTGCCCTTTGATAAATCCGGCTATTCTGGCAGACGTTGCACCGAATGCGGAGGGTCCCTTCATCGACGATCTCAACGACGGTCTGGTTCTGTGCCTTCTTGCAGCTCGGGCAGCGTGCTTTGACAATATCCTCGACGGTCAGTTCCTTACTGCTAGTCATCGCATGTCCTTTTGGTACAGCAGCACCGGCGGTAGAAAGATCGAAACCCGGGAATGGAATTTCGAACGGCACGCCCGGCAGGTTAAAAGAATTATATCTTCTTTTTCGCGCCATATGGCCGCCCCCCTCTTTTCAGTACGCAGTGCAAATTGCTTCACCATATCTATTAATCAAGTTTCAGGTCATTGTGAAAGAAATCATCAATAGCTGAGAAAAGTTCCGACATCTTGATGGGCTTGACCAGAACCCGATCCATGCCTGAAGCCAGGCATTCTTCCTTGATTTCACGTCTCACGTGGGCAGTAAGACCGATGATATATGGGCGCTTGTCCCCCTCCTGGACTTTTTCACGGATGCTGCGGGTGGCTTCCATCCCGTTCATACCCGGCATCTGCAGGTCCATGAGGATGATGTCAAAATTTCCTGTCTCCCATTTTTTCAAGGCGTCGCCCCCGTTTTCGGCAGACTCCACCTTCAACCCCCGCTTCTCCAGCATCATCGCGATCATTTCCCGGATCATCGGCTCATCGTCCACCAACAGGATCCGGAGACTGTCGAGTTGCTGTTTGTTGTCACATTCGTCAAATTTTTCTCTGGCAGGTTCAGGCTTGGGTTCAGTCACAGCTTTATAGGGGAGGGTGAAGGAAAAGAGGCTTCCTTTTCCCACATGACTCCGCACTGAAATCTCACCACCCATCAGTTCGACCAGTCCTTTGCAGATAGCCAGCCCCAGACCGCTGCCTCCATGCTGGCGATGAAAGGACATATCCACCTGGCTGAAGCTTTTGAAGAGCAGGTGCTGCTTTTCCTCGGGAATGCCAATCCCGGTATCGGCTACCGAAAACTCCAGAAAGTTTGCGCAAGGCCGAACGCTGACCCGAACCTCTCCCTCGGGGGTGAACTTGACGGCGTTGCTGATCAAATTGATAAGCACTTGTCCCACGCGGTTCCGGTCCCCGACCACCTTTTCAGGGGTATCCGTCGTCACCTTCATATTCAGCTTCAGGTTCTTTTCACCGGCCGGAAGAGTAAACATCTCCAACGCTTCCCGCAGGCAATCGCGAAGGTCGAAAGGCTCTTGCTCGATCTCCACTTTTCGAGCCTCGATGCGCGAGAAATCGAGGATGTCGTCGATCAGGTTGCGCAGACGATGAGCTGAAGCATCGGCCATGCTCAAAAGGTGACGTCGATCGGGATTGCGGTCGGTCTGCAGCAGATGTTCGATGGCGGCCATGAAGACCGTCATTGGAGTACGGATCTCATGGGACATGCTGGCCAAAAATTCGCTCTTGGCCCGGTTGGCCTCCTCGGCCACATTTTTGGCCTTGTCCAGCATGTCCAGATGATGACGGGTCTGATATTGTCGCTGCCGCTCCCGCAGAACCGCCCGAGCGGCACTGACCAGCATGGATGTTTTGGTGGGGCGCTCCAGCAGCAGGACGTTGCCCAAAGCTTCCAGGGCATGCTGTACCCGTGCAGAATGCTCACCTTTCAGGGTCAAAAACATGATGGGAAGATCCGACCATGCAGGTTGCTCATCCAGAAACCGCAGCAAAGCCTTCGCGCCCTCACCGCCAAAGAACTCCTCGGCAATGAGCGCTCCTCCGGCGCCCTCCCTGAGTTGCCGGCAAAGCTCGTAAAGATCGGCGCAGGGAAGGCAGGAGATGCCATTGCTTTCCAGGATCTGACAGGTAAGACGGGCATCCTTGGACGTCGGGGTGAGAACCAGAAGCCTTAATTCCTGTTCATTTGCATGAAAATGTTCAGTCAGCATCGCTATCCATCAAAGGGTCTTGCCCCCCTCTGAAAATCGGATTTCCTTGCAACACGCCCTGGAATTGACGCAGGGGCTCACCGATGCGGATTCCCCCGCTGGTGATCTTTATTTCCCGAATCGTTCTTTCGTGGGAACCCGTGCGCTTCTTCACCACGGAAACCGCCTGGCGGACTTCTCCCTGGCTTTCGAAATAGCGCAGCAGAATGACGGCATCGGAGAGGTAGCTCACATCCACCGGTGCCGCTGTGTCCGCCCCTACCAGCCCATGCTGGGCCACGATAAGCAGAGTGGTAACCCCCATCTGTCCCAGGTAGGTCAGCAGTTCGTGGAGCTGGGTGACGAGGAAGCGCTCCTCGGGCATTGCATTCAGATAACCGTTAAGGCTGTCGATGACGATCAGACAAGCCTTGTCCTTCTCAACAGCCTTGCGGACGGTGGCTGAAAATTCGCCAGGGGAGAGTTCAGCGGGGTCGATCTGTTGGGAAGAAATCCGACCTGAGTTCAGATGGGCAGAGAAGTCCATTCCCAGACCCCGGGATCGGGCAAGAAAATTTTCCCGACTTTCGTCAAAATGGAAAAACGCAACCGTTTCGCCCCGTCCTAAGGCCGTAAATGCGTACTGGGTGGCCAGGGAAGATTTGCCCGTGCCGGCCGCGCCGGTCAGCAGAGTGCTCGTTCCCCGATCAATTCCACCACAAAGCAGGGTGTCGAGTTCCGGAATCCCGCTTTCGACCAATTCCCTCTCGAAACTTCTTTGATGTTCAAGGGCCACCAATCGGGGGAAGATCTGGAGTCCTCCCTGCTCGATCTTGTAATCGTGGTAGCCACCCTGATATGAGCGGCCACGCATCTTCACGACCTGAAGGTGACGGCGCTCCCCGCCGAAGGCCGGGAGCTTTCGGAACAGTGACACGACCCCATGGGCTACAGTCTGTACATTGAAGCCCAACCTCTCCCCGGCCTCATCCAGCAGCAGGGCCGTGCACCCCCGCCCGGTGAAATGCTGCTTCAGGGCCAGGATCTGGCGCCTGTACCAGAGGGGGTTCTGTGCTACCAGACGCAGTTCTGCCAGAGAGTCGATAACCAGTCGCCGGGCTCCGAGCCGATCGACCTCCTCAAGAATGCGTCGCATCAGATTGCCCAATTCCACCTCTGAGGAGTGAAACATCGTATACTGCTCCTCCGGGCCGACTTCCCCCTCGGAGACGTTGAGCTCGACAACATGCAGCCCCTCCATGGACCAGCCGTGGGATCGGAAAGTGGACTCCAATTCATTCAGGGTCTCCGACATGGTCAAATGGAGCACGGTCTCTCCACGCCGTGCACCTTCCAGCAAAAATTGAAGAGCCAGTGTTGTTTTTCCTGACCCAGGATCCCCTTCCACCAGGTAGAGGCGCTCCGGTTCCAGGCCGCCGTAAAGAATTTCATCCAGTCCGTGGACGCCGGTTCGCAATAAACAGTCCTTTTCCACATTATCCATAGCCGCTCCCAAAAAGACCTTAAAGTGGGCACCGATGGTAAAACCGGGGAGATCAACCCAAGTGCTCAGCGTAGCCAACCTTTTTCAAGTGCTTGTTAATGCACTCCACCAGGTCGTTCACCTGGAATGGCTTGGAAATAAAATCATCCATCCCCACATCCAGGCATTCCTGGTATTGATCACCATTGGCGGAGAGGGCAATGATGGGGACCCGATGATGCCTGGCTGGTTCACAGTCCTCGATTTTCCTAATGAGTTTCGTTGCAGTCAAACCATCCATTTGCGGCATCCGAATGTCCATAAGGATAATATCAAAATCCCTGTCTGTCCAAGCAGCTACCGCTTTCTCTCCGTCGCTGACCGATGTTACTTTCCAGTGGTCCCTTATTTTGAGCAGCATGGCCAAAAGGTCTTTTATTTGAGGATTGTCTTCAGCAACGAGAATTTCAGGACCATCCATGAGCCTTTCCTCCCATAGAAGTTATTTTTTATCCCAGGGGTATGGGTCCTCTAGCTAGAAGAGAAAATTTTAACCCACCAATCCAGTCTGTCGACCTGTCAGGAAAATTTCGTGTTGATGAGGTGTTTCGGAAGGTGATCGGTTACACCCGTGAGAGCCCGCCATGGCCGATATTCCTGCCTGGAATTTCGTTGGACGGGAGGCGTTTACAAAGAAGCAAAAGGAGATTTTTTTTGAGCGAGGGATTATACTTGCAGAAGACCTCAAAGGAGGTACCGAGTGCCCGAACCGCTACTGATCGTCGACGTTCAGTCTTGTTTCATCAATGACTTCACCAGCCAGATACCGGAGCGTCTCGTGCGGCTCGTCGAATCGGGGAATTACGAACCACTCATATTCACCCGCTTCGTCAACACGGATGACTCGCCCTACCACCGCCTCCTTAACTGGCATGACTGTGAGTGCGAGCCTGGAAACCTGCTGACCGGGGAGATGGAGAAGCTCGCCAAACGCGGTCGGGTTTTCATCAAGCGGGGTCACACCGGTGTGTCGGACGAGCTGCGTGAATACCTGCGCGAGCAAGATTTCGAACGAGTCACCCTGGTCGGAATCGACACCGACATGTGCGTTCTCAAGATCGCCTTGGATGTCTTCGACCTCGGGATCGAGCCGATCGTCCTCTCCGATTGCTGCGCGAGCACCGCTGGTCTCCAGGCCCACCTCGCCGGGCTGGCGATCCTCAGCCGGAACATCGGGCCACACCAGCTACGACCTTCCGGCCTCGGCGGTAGCGAGATCGCTGCTCCCGAGAAACCGAACGCCTGACCGTGGTCTGCGAAAGCTTGTTTTTATTCCGATGAAGCGGCCCGTGTGGTTAACCTGCTGACCAATCCGCTTCCGTGCCATTTTTTTTGCAGATGACATAAGCCGGACCGGCAGAAGGCGCGGTCCGGCTCTCGTTTGCCGGAGGTTCACGGGACGGGACATCCCTGATCTGATCTGTCTGTGTTTGCCGTCGCCCCCCGCATGTCGTTGACTAGGCCGACAGCAATCGTCGCTTCCGTGCTGGGATTGTTGCAGACAGGGCCCCGGTTTCACTTCCCACCTTGAACCGCGTCAACATCCCGCGCAGCTGGTCGGCCTGACCGGCCAGCTCCTCTGCCGCTGCGGCACTCTCCTCGGCGTTGGCGGTGTTCTGCTGGGTCACCATGTCGATCTGCCCCAGTCCCGTATTCACCTGAGAGATCCCCTCGGCCTGTTCGGCGGAGGCGGCGGCGATTTCGCTGACCAGATCCGTCACCTTGACGACGCTGGTCACAATCTCCTTCAGTGCGGCCTCGGTCTCCCCCGCGATCCGGGTGCCATTCTCGGTTTTCTTCTGGGAACCTTCAATCAGCTCCGACGTCTCTTTGGCCGCCTTGGCGCTGCGGGCCGCCAGATTGCGCACCTCTTCGGCGACCACGGCGAAGCCTTTGCCGTGCTGTCCGGCCCGGGCCGCTTCCACGGCAGCATTGAGGGCCAGCAGGTTGGTCTGGAAAGCGATCTCGTCGATGACCTTGATGATTTTCGAGATGTTCTGCCCGGCCTCGTTGATATCGAACATGGCCGACACCATCTCCTCCATCTGCAGGTTCCCTTTTTCCGCAGCACTTCGGGCCTGAGTGGCCAGGTGCCTGGCCTGACCGGCATTTTCCGCGGCCTGGGAGGTTTGGGAGGACATCTGGGTCATGGAAGCGCTGATCTGCTCCAGGGAGGCTGCCGATTCAGTGGCACCTTGGGAAAGATGCTGGGCCGACTCGGCGATCTGGGTCGAACCTGTGGCGATCTGCTCGCCCGATGCCTGGATCTGGGTGATCAGGGTGCTGAGATCCCTGCCAAGTTTCTGCAGGGTACCGCGCACTCGGTCCCTCTCGTCTTTGGGAACGATCCTGAAAGTGAGATCCCCGTCGGCCAGCTTTTGCAGGGAGCCGATAATCTCCTCCTGCAGACTGTCGGCAAAACGGTCCATGGACTGGGCCATCCGGCCGATTTCGTCCCCCCGGTCGAGGTTGAGTCGCATCTCCAGGTGCCCCTTTTCCATCTCCTCGATCATGGTGCAGCTCTTCCTCAGGGGATCAATAATCCCTTTGGCGATAACGAAAGCCAGAATGCATCCGAAGGGAAGAGCCACAACGGTCAGAATGATGCTGCCCAACCTGGTTGTGCCGGCGGCCGCCAGCATCTCCTGGTCGGTCATGATATGGTCGCCGGCGGTGTTGATAATCTCATGCAGCAGTTCCCGGACTTTTTCAAGATTGGGCATGGTGCGGGTGATGTAAATTTCGCTGGCAAGCTTCGTGTCCGCCTCCTGAAAGACCTGCCCTATTGCTATCGCCGATTGATGCAGGGCTTTATGGGGCTCCTCGATTCGGGCCAGCGGCTCTTTCAGCTCCGGAACCAGCTGCTCGGCCCGTTTGCGCCCTTCCCCGTAATACCATTTGCCGAATCCGCATTGGGAATGGTCCGTCTCCACCTCGAGCCTGGTCACTCGGGAATCGGTCAGGAGAGTGCTGACCGCGTTGGCCCATATCAGATGGTCGACCTCCCGTTGAATCAGCTCGGCGCGCAAGGCATTCCCCTGGATGACCTCTTTGGCGTTTCCGACAATGCCACCGACGCCTATCAGCGCCCAGCCGGCCACAAGCATAAGAAGAAACAGGACTCCGCCGAAACCGACCGTGAATTTCCACCTCAGACTCAAATTTTTCCAGCTCATACACCGCCCCCTAAAATTCCTACCGACGAAGTTTTGTCAAAGAACCAACCAAGACAGTAAATTCCTAGCCCTGTATTTAATTTAAGCAACAATCATTCCTTTTCAACAATACTTAATCTGTTGTATTAGCTTCGCTGAAAACAGTCAGAATTACTGATAAAATAGATAGGAAGTTGATCGCTCATTGGACGAACAAGGAGGCAAAAAATGAGAATCGGAATTTTGACAATTTCCCTGCTGCTGTTCCTGACGCCTGTCAACGGCAACGCTTTCGGTGCCGAGCATACGGATGAAACCCGGTCGGATCTCTGGCTCAAATCCAAACTGGTGACCGCCTATACCCTGAATGAATACCTGAACCCCTTCGAACTCGAAGTCGAGATCGAAAACGGGGTCGCCTTTATCAACGGGACCGTCGACAGCCCTGCCGAAAGGGATCTCGCCCTGGAGATCGCGAAGGGGGTGGAAGGGATCAGAGAGGTTCGAGGGAATATCCTGGTGAAGCCCGGAACCTTGGAAAACGCGCGGGCGGAAGACGAATTCTTCCGGGTGGTCGAGGACGCCACCAT